>CANBVC010000008.1 GCA_947372795.1 Beijerinckiaceae bacterium | reverse complement strand
TGGCAGGACTGGCTGGTGGACGATAGTTCAAGTCAGGAATCCCTGCTTGTCGAAAGCCAGGAGAGCGATAACCGCCTCGGCGCCCTGCGCCATGCGCTTGGCGTCCTCAACGAGCGCGAGCGGCGCATCTTCGAAGCGCGGCGTCTGCTCGACGATCCCATCACGCTGGAAGAACTGTCCGCCGAATTCGGCATCTCACGCGAGCGCGTGCGCCAGATCGAGGTGCGCGCCTTCGAGAAGGTGCAGAAGGCGGTTGTTGCAGGGCTGGCGAAGGTTGAAGCCTTGCCTGCGCCGGGGGCGGCTTAAGAAAACGGGCAGCGTTGCAGCGCCATTTAGCGTGAAGGCCTGGGGATAAGCCCGGCCTTTTGCATCTGTCAGGGGCGGGGCGCTGTTATCGTGTAATGGCTGAAGGTCTTTTGCGTATAGCCCGGCCACATTACGCTGCCGCCGATACCAAGCGTCGTTATTCTCTTGTTAGTGTTTCTGCCACTTTTGTACTCGGCGGAACAAGCCGTGTCTGAGTCAGGATAGCCTCCGACCACGTTGTCCGACATATATTCTATAGAAAATTGATCGAATGTAGTGTTGGCGAAAAAATATTTTCCGGTCGTATCACGATAAAGTAGAGATACAAGATTAGGCCCGATCCCAAAATCATAGAATTGCGTTCCAGCCAGAAAATAACATCTCACGACTTGTGTCCAAGCGCCGCAAAATACTTGGGTGTCCTTTCCGGGCAAGTTGAGGGACAGTCCATAGCGTGCAGCAAAGTCCGATGGCGTAGTAGCGGGGACGGCTGGTTGCGTCTGCCAGTCCTGCCGCGCAACATAACCGCGGTAACCGGTGCTAGCTAAAGAATCGCAGCCTTGCTCAGTTGGTTGATCAGCGGCCCACATCTTGACTCGGTAGAAGCCAGGCAACAGGAGTAATCTTCGGATCAACAAGCTATTATACTTAACATTATTAGATCTTAGAAATTGCGCTCCGTCTTTCGGGGCTGAGGGGCTACTGTTCGTTCCATAATTGAAGTCGGACGTAGAGGTTACGGTGGTTCCATCGACGGAAATTCCGTTTGAAGCGCGGTCCAGAACCATCCAGTGGTTGATTGGGCTTTCATATTTGGCGTCGCTGGGAACGGTTCCTGATGTCAAGTCGAAATTGTCGCCTTGATTCTTGTTCGGGGGCGTATCGAAAGAATCCTGGAATAGCACCGTGCCAGCTGTATGAGTGCCGACATTATAACTCGTCCATGGCGAGTTATTATAAGGTGTGCTGCTGCATGACGATGCGCAAAGCTTAACCGGGCCGAGGAAAAACCCGTTCATAGTGTAGTTGCTGGGAGGCTCGGCGAGAAAGGTCAACCAGAAATAACCAGCCTTGGTGATATTAATTGGGATCTTCCGCTCGATCCAGCGCGAAGAATAAGCGCAAATATCGATCCGATAAGAGGAGTTATCGAGACGCGTGATATTTAAATTCCCCGCCGCCAATGGAGGGGGGCGATTGAAAGAGCTGGCGACCGGCGCCGGAGTGGCGATTTGTGGATTTGTAGTGATCGGGGTGAGGTAAACCCCGGCACGCGCGGTCTGCGCATTTCTGATACCGCCATCGACCGCAGCCGATTTCACCTCAGACGCGAGGGTGCGCGTTAGCCCGGACTTCACCCAGTCCATTTCTGTTTCGACGGTGCCACAGACGTAAATCGGTTCATAGTCAGGATAGACGAGCGTCGATTTATACAAGTAACGCAGTTCGTAAGAGCCAGTATTCAAATATATTTTCTTGGAAATGATTGGAGCCATCGCGCCAGTGGGGTCTCCGATTCTTATTGCTCCGGTGACATTGGTGTTGTTGAGGGGGGTGATGGAATCCACTTCACTGCTGGTCAATACCGGGTACTTCGTTCCCACAGTGCCGCTGTACCAGTCATTGTATACGGGGAGATCGGCTCTATTGTTTACATTTGTCCCGTTGGCCTTCCAGGCTTCGTCGATAACGAGATCATAATCGGCCCCCTTGGTGATTGGATTGGCCGGATGTCTATCGCTAATCCCCAGAATGCTTGAGCCTGTGCCACTCAGATTAATCGTGCTTACGCCATAAGCTTTCATCACCGTCGTCTGCCATTGAGCCCGATAGTTCAACGTAGCGGTTAATATGTTGCTGGTGCGGGTGATGATGACGGTCGTGTTGGATAAATCGATCGCCAGATTGCGCACCAGGCCTGCCTGAGATGTGAAAGACTCGAGCCCCGAACGTTGTCCTTCGGTTATCGCCTCGGCGTCGTGAGAGGAGTCCGCGCTGGTCGTGGTCGTCACATAGCCATTCACTACGTTTCTTGCGGTGGCTGCTGCGGTGACTGCTGCTATCTGGGCGGCCTGGTTCAGCTTGGCTTGGGCCGATGTTGCAAGACTATAGTCGATCGCTGCGCCTGAGGCAGCTATCAATGGAACCACCATCAAGACTGCTATAATCGCTATACTGCCATCGGCAGCAGACAATAATTTACGAAAATGGGATGCAATTTGCGGCATCGCTCAAAACCCCGGGTTGCTGATGGGAAGCGCCATTACGAACCTTTTCTTGGTTAGTCTTTGCAGAGATTGAGTTTCCATGCGCCAGATGAGGTCGGTGTCACCACAGGGACCGTAGCGCCGCCCTGCCAATTTTTTACCGGCAGAAAGGCGGACGTGGATAATGTCGGCACGGTACCCGGCCATAGGCCGGCGCCGAATGCGGGTTGGTATGTCGAATTGATGTCGACAATGACCACAGGGCCTCCAAGATTGGCTCCCACGGGGATGTTGAGCGGTTCGATCACTCCGCAGCTGCGTTGATTGCTTCCAAAACTCCAGACAACCTTGCTTTGAAAGGCGCATCCGGTGTGACACTCACTGTCAGTCTGCGTCACTGTCGCCATTGAAATGCCTACGCCCAGATAGACACTTTTGGTGGCTGAGGCGTCCCATGCGGGTAGGGAAGGATTGACAAGTTCCGGCGCTAACAGACCTATGCGTTCAATCATTTCTCTAAGGGTCCCTGCCGAAAGGGAGCTGGAGAGGGTTGAGACGTCGTTGGCGACTATTGTCGCATATGTTTCCATATGTTGGCGCGCGCGGATAAATCGCGTCATTTCAGTCGCGCCGAATAGCAGGCTCACCAATAAAGGGAGCACTATAGCGAACTCAACGAGCGCTGCGCCACTTGTAGAATTGTGCAGCGATTTGAATGAAACGCAGGGGGCGGGGCTGCTCATGAAGCCGTCCTCATCAAAAAATAGCGATGCTTGGATCGTTGACCCACATGGCGGTAGAGAGCAGCCCATAGACCTGTTCGCCATTTACAGTCGTTGTAGGAGCGTTGTTCCAAATCGCAGACATTTTTGGGAAGGGATAATAGACAGTCAGATATTGGCTATCGCCTGAGCTGCCGACTTGGAAGGTTAACCCGGACGTCAAGAAGGCTGCCGGCTTACGAACTGCATTGGTGAAATTGGTGTATTGGCTGTCCCAGCAGGATACCGTCCCCGCATTTGCGCAGTTGGCTTGTTTGAAAAGCTGCACCTGCAGTTTCTTGCAACTAAAGCCAGGCAGTACGGTGAGTTGAGGGCAGAGCCTGTCGCTCAGCAGTTTCTCGACTGCGGTTTTTGAATTCACGTTTCTCAAGATAACGACGCCACTTCGCAGATCCGCCGCGAATTTCTGCACCGCATTATCAAGGTAGGTTACAAAGGCCTGCTCAATGAAGATTTCAATAATGGCGACTGACAGGGCTACGAACGGAAGAATGACAAATGTGAATTCCACCGCCACTACGCCCCGATCATCGGAGAAAAAGCGGAACTTTTTCGCTAGCGAGCGCAACATGATTTCAGCCGTATAAATTGATAAAGAGACATATATCACTAAATCGATAACATATTTAACATCTTGGTCAAGCGTAAACAAGCCCCGGCCGTCCTCTCGGACGACCGGGGCTGGAGCGCCACCGGGGCTGGGGGGCTGACGAAAGGCGACGCTCCCCCGTTAACGCGCGGGACCCGCATTTGGCTCAATCGTCAGCAAAAAAAGTCAGGCTTCGCTAGAATGCATTAAGTATCTGTTTTTACGAATTAAATTAACGGCACAAAAAATGCTACGTGCGCCCATGTAGGTGTACAGGAGACGTAAATGGACTTGAGGATACAGGGGGGCGGTTACGCCACCGGTACTCATGATGCGCAATGGCTGAAGCGCCGCCAGGATTATGAAGCCCTCGCCAAGGCGCTGAACGACGCGGACCTGTCCGCCGCAAACGAAGCCTATGCGGCCATCATCGGTCAACTTCCGCTCGGCGGGCGTGTCAACGCTGAGAGTTTCCTTGGCAAGATGGGCGTCGCGCTGCGCTCAGCCGACCTCGCGCTCGCCCGGCAGCTCATGACGCAGGGCGGACTGCGCACCGCGCAAGCGCCTGCCGCAGGCGCCGCTTCCACCGCCTCGCGCCAGAATGGCGACGAAGGGTCGCCCACGCTCATCCTCAATCAGGCGATCCAGTCCGGCGATCAGGCGCGGGCCCGCCTCGCTCTCCAGGCAATGATCGCTGATTTACAGCAATTGGCGGGATCGACAGAATTTTCAGGCCCCGCCTATGGGGGCGCGCGCGCCTATGCAGCGTCCAGCCCATCGGTGATGGCGGCCAACACCTTGCTGATTAACCCCGATTTTCGCGCATTACAGGAAGCGATCATGCGAGGCGATCCCTCCGGAATGAAGGCGGCCTGGGCACGGTTGATGATTGGTTCGAGCGACACCGAAAGATCGAAGAAGGCTGCGGACCTAGACGAGGAAGACGCCGAGACGAGCGCCTCGGGCATGTGGGAAATGCAGTCAGCCACTGTTTCTTAAAGGAAATTGATTGGCGCTCCGTGCGGGAATCGAACCCGCCTTTGCCGCGTGAGAGGCGGCTGTCCTGAACCGATAGACGAACGGAGCGGCTGCGCGCGAAGCGCGGACGAGTTCGTATAGCGGGGGGGCGCCTTCGGCGCAAGGGCATGAGCGCGCCGCGAGCCAAGAAATAGCATGGCTTGAATATTTTGCGTCAGTTTGCGGCGGCGTGATGGTCGGGCTGGGCGCGCGGGACGGCAAGAGGTTCGATCCCGTCGACGTCCAAGGCCATCGCGATCAGATCGTCGTGAGCGGCTTTTTCAGCCAGCTCCTGTTGCAGAGCCGCAAGCCGCTGGCGCAAGTCTTGGTCCTGAGCCCGCTGGTCGCTGATCTGTAGTTCCAGGGTCGCTGTTTCGGCGCGCAGAAAATCGATTTGCTCGCCCATACGGGCGATCTCGACCCCAGTTTCTTCGGCCCCTCGAAGGCGGTTCGTCATGTCGAGCGACGCCACGTGCAGCGCACCAAGCTCGGACCAAGCGTTACGCAGCTCGTCCTCACGCGCGCTAAGCGTTGCGTCAAGAGCCCTGACCTCGGCCGCAAGCCCCGCGATGACGCCAGCGTTGCGCCCGATCTCGCTCATGTGCCGTGCGCGGTCGCGCGTCATGGCTTCGAGCTTTTGTTCTATGCGTCTTTGCTCAACCGCCGCCTGCGCCCTCAGCTGATCGCGCTGCGCCACGACCTCGCTGATCGATAATGGCATGAGCATTTCTAGGCGGCGTGTGGACAAGCGCATAGCCCGCCGCCAGAAGGCTGGCAGGATCAGCAGCGACAGGAGCGCGCTCGACAGGAACCCCAGCGCGAATATCAAAGCCTGTTCGATCAAGGCGTCAACCGCGTGTTCAATCTGGAAAGGATGACACGCTCGCCATGTGAAATCAAAACGAGCTCATGTCACGTCCAAGCCCCAGCAGAGGCCAGAGCCCGGCCGCAGAAATGCAACGCTCCGATATCAAAAGGGGTTCCAGGTCGATTCCGGTGTGAACTTCAGATAGCCCAGATTGACGCCCAGTCGCGCCCCCAGGCCCGCGCGGATCGGCACCACGACGATTTCATCCGCCGTCAACGCTGTAAAACCAAAGCCGCCAACGAGATAGGCCGAGCCATCAAGGCCGCCATAGCGGCGAAAGAGCGCTTCCGTGGAGGGCAAGTTATAGACCAGCATCATCGTGCGGTCGCCGTCCGCGCCCGCATCGAACCCAAGCGAGGGGCCCTGCCAGTAGATCGCGCGGTCGCCCGCGTTGCGGGTGTACATCTTGCCTTCGCCAAACCGCGCGCCAGCAAAGAAGGCCCCCGAGGCTTCCTGACCGAGAATATAGGCGTTGGGCTGGCCCCAGCGGTGCACAGCGGTCTCCACCACTTGCGCGAGGCCACGTGAAATCGAGCCGAAAAACTGATGGCCGCTGTCGATCAGTTCGCGGGTCTGGAACTTCTGCGGGCGCCCGGACTGCGCCAGCGCCTCGCCGGATACGCCCGCGAGGGAGGCGGTTGCGAGTGTGGAGCCCGCAAGACCGGAAACAACTTGCCTGCGCGAAAGTGTCGACATCTGGTTTCCTATCCGAAGAGATACGGCCGGCGAAGTTGACTGCTGCGCCTTGATCATGGCTTCAGCAAGGCGAAGCTTGCAGTCTCAGGCGCTGCGCGCTTCCGGCTTCGCCGACTGCCACGACTTTGGCGGTTTTTGGTTAACAGAAGATTGCCGAGCCCTCAGGACGCCCCGAATTCGCTGAGATTCTCGATGATCGCGGGGTCGCCCCAGGCGATATAATCGGCGTTCAGAAAGCCGCGATCCGCCTTGCCATACAAAAGAGGGGCGCCGTCGGCGGAGGTCGTCATGCCTCCCGCCGCGCGTAACACGGCGTCGCCTGCAGCCGTGTCCCATTCCATGGTCGGGCCCAGACGCAGGCATAGATCCGCCTCGCCGCTGGCGATGAGGCAGAATTTAATGGATGAACCGACGGGTCTGCCAAGCACAGGGGCAAGCCGCGCCATGGCGCCGGCTGTTTGGGAGGTCATGTGCGAGCGGCTTTCGAGCGCCGCCAGAGGCGATGCCGCCGGGCGTGTGCGTAGAGCCATCGCAGGGGCCTGCTGCGGCATGGCTTGCCCTGGCGCAAGGTGTGCGCCGTAAGCTTTTTCGCCACCCCACCAAAGGCGTCCGAAGGCTGGCGCATAGACGGCGCCTGCGACTGGGGCTCCATCGCGCACAAGGCCGATGTTGATGGTGAATTCGCCATTTCGGGCGAGAAATTCCCGCGTACCGTCGAGAGGGTCGACGAAGATCACCTCTTTGGGCGCCTCAAGTGGAAGGCCATTGCGGGCGCATGACTCTTCGGCCACCACGAGCACGCCGGGAAAGCTGCGCGCCAGCGCCTCCATGATGATGGCTTCCGCCTCTTCGTCGGCTACGGTGACTGGGCTGCGGTCTGCCTTCAGCCGCGCCGTCGCGCCCTGCGCATAACGCCGCATGACGGGTTCGCTGGCGGTAATGACGATGCGCGCGAATTCGAACGCTACGCTATCCATGTCACTGCCGAGGCTCATGGCTTCCCCATCGCGAAAGGCGCTCCCACAGGTTTAATGAGCATGATCCGCTCATCATTGGCAATCCCGCATAAGGCCCAGATTCCGCTCACATTATAAAAACTTGTCGTCCTGGCGCCCGCAGACTCACAAAGGGCTTCACAAGGGCGAATCACTCGAATATCGGTGTGTTAGTCTGGAGCGGTTTGAGTCGAATCATTCCTGACGTTCTCCCGTGTTTTGTTTTGTTGCGTTGGTGGCGTACCATCTCGGTCCTTTCCTGGGGCGGAACGTGTGTCTTGAGGCTGCGGCGCTGAGCGCCCTTCACAGGGATGACGCATATGTCGATATTCGCACTGGACCCTCTCGATCTTGCCGCGCTGCTTTGCTCGCGCGTCTGCCACGACGTAATCAGCCCCGTCGGCGCCATCGTGAACGGGCTTGAGGTTCTTGAGGACGAGAGCGATCCGGAGATGCGGAATTTCGCGCTCGATCTCATCAAGAAGAGCGCGAACACCGCCTCCGCCCGTCTTCAGTTCTGCCGTCTAGCCTTTGGCGCTGCGGGCTCCGCTGGCGCTTCCATCGACACCGGCGACGCAGAAAAGGTCGCCCGCCATCTTTTCGTCGACGAGCGCACCAAGCTTGAATGGAACGCCCCGCGCGTCCTCATGCCGAAGAACAAGGTGAAGCTGGTCCTCAACATGTGCCTGATCGCGGCGGCGACGATCCCGCGCGGCGGCGTCATCACAGTGACCATGGCTGACGCAGATGGCCACACTGAATTGTCGGTGAAGACGAAGGGCTCGCATTTGCGCCTTGCCGATCATGTGCCCTCGTTGATCGCCGGCGAGCCCCGCACCGATCATGTGGACGCGCATGGCGTTCAGGCTTTCTACACAGGCCTCATTGCGCGCGAATGCGCCATGGACATCAATGCAGTCGTTCTGCCCGAATGTATCGAGATTTCCTCGCGCACCATCGCAGGTCGCGCGCAAGAGGCGGCTGAATAATCAAGGCATACGCGATTGCATCAAAGCCGCCGGTCTCCGGCGGCTTTTTTCGTTTTCCATGCCCATGAAAAAACCCGCACGAGGCGGGTTTTCCTTGTTCTCCAAAGATGGCTTGGCCGCTCAGGCCATGATGCGCTCTTCGGCGTCGTTGGGCTCGCGCAGCACATAGCCGCGGCCCCAGACGGTTTCGATATAGTTGCGGCCCTGGCTGGCGTTGGCGAGCTTCTTGCGGAGCTTGCAGATGAAGACGTCGATGATCTTCAATTCAGGCTCATCCATACCGCCATAAAGGTGGTTGAGGAACATTTCCTTGGTGAGCGTCGTGCCTTTGCGCAGCGAGAGCAGCTCCAGCATCTGATATTCCTTGCCGGTCAGATGCACGCGCATGCCGCCGACTTCGACGGTCTTCTGGTCAAGATTCACGACGAGGTCGCCAGTGGCGATGACCGACTGTGCGTGGCCCTTTGAGCGGCGAACGATGGCGTGGATGCGCGCGACGAGCTCATCCTTGTGGAAGGGCTTGGTAAGATAGTCGTCGGCCCCGAAGCCAAGACCCTTCACCTTGTCCTCAATGCCGGCGAGACCGGAGAGAATCAGGATGGGCGTCTTCACCTTGGCGACGCGCAGAGTGCGAAGAACCTCATAGCCGGACATGTCCGGGAGATTCAGGTCGAGGAGGATGATGTCATAGTCATAGAGCTTGCCGAGGTCGATGCCCTCTTCGCCAAGGTCCGTCGTATAGACATTGAAATTCTCCGACTTGAGCATCAATTCGATGCTCTGGGCCGTCGCGCTGTCGTCTTCGATCAATAATACGCGCATATCAGTCCCCACCATTGCCCTATGGAACGCGTCTACAAGCCTAACCGACACAACAGTCCGGCGAGGCGGTTCCAAAAGACGGGCGATAAACCCGCCGAATTCCGCCGTTAAGAAATTAACAGCCAATGGTTAACAAAATCTGATTCCCGCAGGCAAGCTCGAATACAAAAAGAGTGAAAATGGCCGAAAATGCGCCGACCGCGGCGAGTTAACAGAAATAATTTCCCTAAGAAATCACTTTAACAAAGTTGGCTAATAGATTCTTGCGAATCAAGCTCTGGTCAAAAAGCGTGTCGCGGGACGCAAAAACGCCATGCTCCCCCTTGGCTCGACAATTCAATGGCGCGGTTAGCATTTCGTTAAGGCCCGAGAGAATCACTTGCCTGTCCGAGCGCATGAAGACGCCGGTTGTCCTGATCCCTCTGTTCCAAAAATCTTCACCCCTCGCTCTCTGAGGGTAAGAAACGGTCAACTTCCATGCGGCATGGTGAAACCGTCTCGCGGATTACTCGTTCTCCGGAGGTCTCAGGGCCTTCGGCTGTCAGTTAATATGCGTCTTGGAGTATGCGTATGAAGTCGCGGGATACATTGATCCGCCTGAAACGGTTCCAGGCAGAAGAAAAGCGTCGCCGGGTGTCGCAGATTGAAGCGATGATCGCAGACTTCGCTCGCATGGCGGCCGATCTTGATCGCGAGATCGCGATTGAGGAACAGCGCAGCGGCGTCACCGACGTGAACCATTTCGCTTATTCCACCTATGCGCGTGCAGCGCGGGGGCGGCGCGACAATCTCATGCAGTCCACCGAGGACTTGCGGCCCCAGCTCACCGAAGCCAAGGCTCATCACGCTGAGGCCCTTGAAGAGCTCGCCAAGGTCCAGAACCTTGATGGCCGCGAAAAAGGCGAGCGCATGGAACCGCTTCGGGAGCGTGCCGACCTCGACATGATCGGGCTCAGCGCTCCGCGTCTTTAGGCCGATTCACAAGAGCACGTGAACTTGGCTTGAACTGCCTTGCAAGCGGGCCTCTGCTCGTGCAGGTATGAACCCGTCGGCGTTTCGCCGAATGGGTTCAGGCGGCAGGCAAGCGGGCGGGATGAAGCGTTACCTCGAATTTATCTGGCCCGTCTTGGGCCTCGTCGCTGTCGTCATGTCCGTCAAGCTTCTCTATATGAAGCTGAAGGCTGAGGCGGGTGGAGATCAGGCCGTCAGGACCCTGCTCGAGACCGGCGGCCTCTGGGATCATCTCAAGGTGATCGCCAGCGTCATTGGCGCGAAGCTGGCGGTGATTCCGCCTCATGCCTATATGCTCGCCTTCGCCTCGACGCTGGTCGCCTATGCGGCGCTCGCCTGGTATGACCGCATTGCGCTCATTCATCTGGGCAGGCAGCAGGGCATTTCCTTCTTCTATATAGCCGTCTGTTCTTTCGTGACCTACGCCCTGTCGCATAATATCGGGGCGTCCGTCGTCTCCGGCGGCATGGTGCGTCTGCGGGCCTATACGGCCAAGGGCCTGAGCGCCGCCGAAATCGCGGTGCTGGTCGCGCTCTGTTCCTTCACCTTCGCCTTCGGCACCCTGGCGCTGCTGGGCGTTGTGCTGTTGGTCGAGCCGCAGATCATCCAGCCGCTGACCTCTCTCTCGCGTCATTTCGCCATCGGTGATAGCGCGGCGCGGCTCGTGGGCGTGGGATTGCTCGCGTTTTGCACCATCTATGTGCTTGGCGCATGGCTGAAGCTGCGGCCGCTGAAGATCGGGGGCTTCAAGATCGTCTACCCACGTTTGCCGGTCGTAGCGCGGCAGTGTCTGGCGGCGCCTCTGGAGTTGATAGGGGCAGCTGGCATCATCTATTTCGCCTTGCCTGCGGAGGCGAATCCGGGCTTCCAGATCGTGATGGGCGCCTTTCTCCTGTCCTTCTCTGCTGGACTGCTTTCGCAGGTCCCCGGCGGGGTAGGGGTCATGGAGGCGGTGTTTCTCGCTGTCATGCCGGGCGTTCCGGCTACTGCGGTTTTCGCGGCGCTTCTGGTGTGGCGGCTTTTTTATCTGCTCTTGCCGCTCGCCATGGCGGTTCCAGCCATCATTCTTTTCGAGCGTTCACAGATAGGCAAAGCGACGCAGGCTCTGGCGCCCAAGCCACCAGCCGAGCGCTAAACAGCCTAACGCAGCAGACCAAAAGAAAACGCGCCGGGCGAACCGGCGCGTTTTTCATGGCCTAAAAGGCAGCTTACTGACGGTATTGCTGGATGCGCGTGGTTCGCAGCCCGGCCAGTCCGTGTTGGTCGATCGACATCTGCCAGCTCAGAAACTCATCCACGGTCAGCGTATAGCGACTGCAGGCTTCTTCGAGGGAGAGCAGGCCACCGCGTACAGCGGCGACGACCTCCGCCTTGCGGCGGATGACCCATCGCTTGGTGCCCATGGGGGGCAGGTCGGCGACGGTCAGAGGGCTCCCGTCGGGGCCAATCACATATTTGACTCTCGGCCGATGGGCATCAGTCATGGTACGCACTCGCTACTCGACTAACCAATTACTACGAAACCATCATAGGCTCGCTTCATTTAAGATTTGCTGAAACAGGCCCTCCCGCATCTACTGCCAGAAACGGCGAAAAAGGCTCTGTTTCTTGCCAATTCGTTAGCAAAGGCCCATTTCCGTGCCTCTTCGGGACAGACGCAAAGCATGCCTTAACCATCGCGCGATCTGCCTTCGATGACTGGCCCGTGAACCGGGCGGCGCGCAATGGCGCGTGAGGGGGCAAGGTCAAGGTTGCATTTGGCCGTCAGTTGGGTCTTTCTCCTGTGTCGAAGAGAAACACATGACCCTGTCCATGCTCACCAGCCCGGCCTCTGCGGCCCCCTTGAACTCGCTTGGCCTTGCGCGCGAGCCCGCGCAAACGCGCGTGGTAGTGGCCATGTCGGGCGGGGTGGACTCGTCGGTCGTGGCGGCCCTGCTGAAACGCGAGGGCTATGACGTCGTGGGCGTCACGCTTCAGCTTTACGATCACGGGGCGGCGACCAAGCGCAAGGGCGCCTGCTGCGCGGGGCAGGATATCGCCGACGCCAGGCGCGTGGCCGAACGGCTGGGCATCCCCCATTACGTGCTAGATTATGAATCCCGGTTCCGGGAGAAGGTGATCGAGCCTTTCGCGCGCAGCTATGTGGCGGGCGAGACGCCCATCCCCTGCGTCGCCTGCAACCAGCACATCAAATTCGCCGATCTCTTCGAAACGGCCAAGGACCTTGGCGCCCATGTGCTTGCGACGGGTCATTATATAAGCTCGCGCGATGATGGCCATGGCGGGCGCGCGCTCTACCGCGCAGCCGACGCCGATCGCGATCAGAGCTATTTCCTCTTCGCCACCACTAGAGAGCAACTGGAGCTTCTGCGCTTTCCGCTGGGTGACAGTCCCAAGAGCGCGGTGCGTGACCTTGCCCGTGAATTCGGCCTCGCCGTCGCCGATAAGCCGGATAGTCAGGATATCTGTTTTGTCCCCGCCGGACGATATACCGATGTGGTCGCGCGCCTTGCGCCGGAATCGGTGCAGCCGGGCGAGATCGTTCATGTGGATGGGCGGGTCATGGGCGCACACACCGGGGTCATGCGTTATACGGTTGGTCAGCGACGGGGCCTTGGCCTTAGCCAGACCCATGTGACCGGCGGCGAGCCGCTCTATGTCGTCCGCCTCGATCCCCGGCGCAATGAAGTCATCGTTGGCCCGCGCGAGGCGCTGGCCACGAGCGCTGTCCATCTGCGTGATGTGAACTGGGTGGGCGAGGGGGAGCTTGCCGACCTTCCCCGCGATGGCGTTGAGATCGCCGTTCGCCTTCGCTCCACACGTCCGCCTGCACCCGCAATCCTGCGTTACGATGCGCAGGGCCGCGCCATGGTCGAGCTGGCGACTCAGGAAGCGGGCGTTTCGCCCGGTCAGGCCTGCGTTTTTTACGAATCCGCTGAACCTCTGGCCCGCGTGCTGGGCGGCGGCTTTATTGTTGCGACCGAGGCGGTCGCCCCATCCATTGCATCAGTAGCCGCGAGCGCCTGAATATGACTGCTCCCGTTTTGAGTCATGAAGACGTCAACGACGCCTATTCCCGATGGGCGCCTTTTTACGACGCCGCTTTCGCTTGGGTGATGAAGCCCGGCCGCGTCGCCACCGCAGCCATTCTCAATGGATCGGGCGGGCGCGTGCTCGATGTGGGCGTCGGCACCGGCCTCGAATTGCCCATGTTCGGGCCGAATGTGCGTACCGTGGGCATCGACCTGTGCGAGCCGATGTTGGCCATCGCCCGCAAGCGGATCCAGGATCATAGGCTCGAAAATGTCGAAGACCTTCTGGTCATGGACGCCATGGACCTCAAGTTTCCCGATGCCAGTTTCGACGCCGTGATCGGTCCCTATGTCCTGACGGTCGTGCCTGAGCCTGAACGCACCCTTGACGAGATGGCGCGCGTGGTGAAGCCGGGCGGCGAGATCATCCTGTCCAACCATATCGGCGCGGAAAGCGGTCCCGTCGCGATCTTCGAAAGCTGGCTTGGCAAACGCAGCGCCTCCCTCGGCTGGCGCCCGCAATTCCCCTGGTCGATCGTCACGGACTGGCTGGATCGGCGCCCGGACATCGAGTTCATCGAGCGCCGGCCGCTCGACCACATCGGCCTTTTCACCCTGATCCGCATGAGGCGCAGGGCGTAACTAGCGCCCTGAAGCTTTACTCCCCGCGCCCGATCCGCTAATCGATTGGCGCAATGAGCCCCGGCCTTGCGCCGGGCTTTTTCTTGTGGGAGTCGTCCTGCTGGACGGCGGCCCGCGCGTTTCTCGAATTGAAGCGATATTCCGCCATGGCAAACGTCGTCGTCGTCGGCGCCCAGTGGGGCGATGAAGGTAAAGGCAAGATCGTCGACTGGTTGTCGATCGAGGCGGACGTCGTCGTGCGTTTTCAGGGCGGCCATAACGCCGGCCATACGCTCGTCATCGACGGCAAGGTCTACAAACTTTCCCTGCTCCCCTCAGGCATCGTGCGCGGCGGCAAGCTGTCGATCATCGGCAATGGCGTCGTGGTCGACCCGCACCATCTCGTCAAGGAGATCGCGGCCATCGAGGCGCAGGGGATCTCCGTCACCCCTGATAATCTCAAGCTCGCGGAAAACGCGCCGCTGATCCTCTCCCTCCACCGCGAGCTTGACGCCCATCGCGAGCAGTCAGTCTCCGGCGGCGTCAAGATCGGCACGACAATGCGGGGCATCGGCCCGGCTTATGAGGACAAGGCCGGTCGGCGCTCCATCCGCGTCATGGATCTGGCCGAGCCCGACAAGCTCGACGCCAAGATCGAGCGACTTCTGGCGCACCATAATCCCCTGCGCCGCGGCCTTGGCCTTGATGAAATCAAGGTCGAGACTATCCGCGCCGAGCTTATGGCGGTCGCTCCCAAGGTTCTGCCCTTCATGGACGCGACCTGGGACCTGCTCGACGGCCTTCGCCGTCAGGGCAAACGCATCCTGTTCGAAGGCGCGCAGGGGGCCCTGCTCGACGTCGACCATGGCACCTATCCTTTCGTGACCTCGTCCAACACCGTGGCCGCCAATGCGGCGACGGGTTCGGGTCTGGGTCCCAAGGCCATCGGCTATGTGCTGGGCATCGCCAAGGCCTATACGACCCGCGTCGGCGGCGGCCCGTTCCCCACGGAGCTGGAGGATGAGATCGGCCGCACCATCGGCGAGCGTGGCCATGAATTTGGCACTGTCACAGGCCGCGCCCGTCGCTGCGGCTGGTTTGACGCCGTTTTGGTGCGCCAGACCGTCAAAACCTCGGGTATTGACGGTATCGCATTGACGAAGCTGGACATTCTCGACGGTTTCGATGAGATCAAGGTCTGCGTGCGCTATATGCTCGACGGTCAGGAGATCGACCGTCTGCCCGCAAGTCAGGCGGCACAGGCCCGGGTCCAGCCAATCTATGAAACGATCGAGGGCTGGTCTGGCGTGACCGCAGGCGCTCGCTCCTGGGCGGATCTGCCGGCGCAGGCCATCAAATATGTGCGCAGAATCGAAGAGCTTATCGGCGCACCCGTAGCTTTGCTGTCGACGAGCCCCGAACGAGGCGATACGATACTGGTTCATAACCCGTTTCAGGACTGACGCCTTCCTTCTGGCTCAATCTGCGTGCACGGGTCTGAGGTCGAGTAACCCTGATCTGAAAAGCGGCGATGGCTGATTATTATCCGTTGCTTGAACGCGCTGTCTCGAGCCTTCCGGAATCAACACCCGAGGCTCGGCGCGTCATCTATGAGCGCGCGCGCAAGGCTTTGCTGAATCAGCTGCGCCATGTGCAGCCGGCTGTGCCCGAGAGCTACATAAATCGCGAAAATCAGGCATTGAATCTGTCCATCGCGCAGCTTGAAGCGGCGCTGGCCCGTGCTGACGACGCGCCGATCGCCGGGCGCCCCGTCGCGCCGAGGCCCCCGCGCGCGCTATCTGCGTTTGTCGAGCCGCCACGCTCGACCACCTCTCCTCGCTCCGCGCCCGCGCCCGAACTGAAGGCCGGACCAGACGGCGATCAGAAATCTACCGCGCCGCACCTTCCGGGCGCCACCCGGGACGGGGAGGGCGCAAAGCAGGATGCCGATTCGGGCCACGCGGACCAGGATGTCGCGCTTAGCCCGGAGGATGAGCGGCGCGATGGGCTCGAGAGCCGTCGGCCTGTCGCTATAGCGACGCCCAAATCTCCGCCCCATCCCATCAAGCGGGTCGCCATTCTGGGCGCCATCCTTCTTTCGGCGACGATCGCCGTTGCGTGGCTGGCCATTCGCCTCAAGGACAATCCTCAAGACTACGCTCGCTCCCGCACGCCTGTCAGTCAGGAAGGGCAAGAGGCGGAGGAGCCGGCTGGAAAGCTTATCGACCGCGTGGGCTCTGACCAGACCGGCCGCGCTGGAGCGCCCGCACGTCCGGCTACCGGTCCCGCCCCAGCTTCGACTCCCGCCACGGCGCCGGCTCCCGAGCCCGAGCTCCCCGTCTCGCAGCGCGCCGCGATTCTCATCGAGGCGCCCGAAGATCCACAGAGGGTGAAGACTTTCGTAGGCTCCAGCGTATGGCGCGTCGATTCCTCCGGCGATCAGCCCGTGCTCGTCGCCGATATCGTGCTACCAGAGGCGAAGCTCACGGTCTCGATGCGCATGGCGCGCAACACCGACTCCAAGCTCCCAGCGAGCCATACGATTGAACTGCGCTTTGCGGCGACAGCCGGGGAGGAGCCCATGGGCGTTGCGGAGATCGAAACTCCCCAGATGCGCATCGAGGATTCGGCCAACGGCGCTCCTCTCGCGGGCGTTTCCGCAGCCATAACGCCGAATTATTTCCTTGTTGGCCTTTCCAATGGCGACAAGCTCGCGAGCCGCAACATGGATCTCATGCGTGAGCGGGGCTGGTTCGATATTCCCATGGTCCTGACCAATGGCCGCAACGCCAAGCTGACCTTCGAGAAGGGCGCTTCGGGCGACCGCGCGCTTTTGCGGGTTATGCAGGCCTGGGAGAAGCAATAGGGGCGATTTACGCGGGTGGCTTTCTCGCCGCTCAACCTCTTCGGGAACAGCGGGGCGGGATAAGGCGTTGCTGTTGCGTGGAGATCGCCCCATGCAGAACCATTCTATCGCCCGCCGCATATCACCCACGCGTGGTGAGCAGGCGCCCTTCTTTCTTGCAAATATCGAAGCGCCGGCGCCCGTAAGGGGCTATGATGGGATGCGGCTTGGATATGGTCGCGCGTTGGCTCTGGATCTGGCGAGCGGCCAGTCCCTTTGCCTCTTGGTGGGGCGCGGGCGCCGGGTTCGGCGTCTGAGGCCGGTACCTTGGGCGGCGCTGCGCTTCGATCCGCGCCTGCGCGTCTTTCTTGCGGATGTGAGCGCCGAACTGTTCCTCCAAGGGCCGATCTGGCCGAACGAAGCGGCTGATGCGCGCGCCTGCGTGCGGCGGGCCCACCTTTATTACGACGTCTATCACGAGAGGGATGAATAGGCCTGATCGGCCAGCGACAGGGTGCGGAGCCCTGCCTTTTGCAATATAAGACAGGTCAATCTGTCTCCTTCGCTGGATTTCGCTTGTCCCTTCTCAAGACCATTTTGCGCCGCGCCTATGATAATCCGTGGCTGCTAATTGCGCTGAGCTGTGTCTTTTGGGCTGGCAACACGGTAGCTGCGCGCGGGTCCATCGGTGAAATCTCTCCCATGCTGATGGTGACGGCGCGCTGGGCGATCGCCTGCGTGATTCTGCTCGTCGTGGCCCGCCGCCAGCTTGTCGAAGCATGGCCTGTGCTATCGCCGCACTGGAAGCGCATCGCGCTCATGGGCTTTTTTGGCTTCACCGTCTTTCAGGCGCTTTATTACGTGTCGGCGTATTACACGACGGGTGTGAATCTGGCGATCATCCAGGGGGTCAGCCCGGTGCTGATGCTCGTCGGCGCATGGTTGCTCTGGGGCGCTCGGGTCGGCGCCATGCAGATCGGCGGCTTCGCGCTCACAATGGTGGGCGTCGCCCTCGTAGCGACACGTGGTGATCTTTTGGCCCTGCGCGATCTTGATTTCCGCATCGGCGATCTTGGCGTCCTTGGTTCGGCGATCGTCTATGCTGGTTATGCGCTCTCCCTGCGCAATCGGCCCAAAGCGCCCGCGATGGGTTTCTTTGTCATCATGGTCTTTGCAGGCCTGTTCACCTCGCTGCCCCTGCTCATCTGGGAAATGCTTGCGGGACGCGTCTTTGCGCCGACGCTCACAGGCTGGGCCGCGTTGCTCTATGCGGCCATCTTCCCGTCCTTGCTGGCGCAGCTTTTCTTCATCCGCTCCGTTGAACTCATCGGTCCAAGCCGCGTCGCCCTTGTTTACAATGTCACCCCCGTGATGGGAGCGATCTTTGCGGTGATCCTGCTGAGCGAGCCATTCGAGCCGCATCAGGCTCTGGCGCTCGCGTTGGTCATTGGCGGGGTCATCATCGCTGAACGATTTGGCAAGCCTTCGTGAGCGAGGCGGCGAGTCGCAGGTCCCTGCCTTCGCGCATCAAGCGCAATCCCTGGCTGTTGCTGACGTTCAGTTCGCTGGTGTGGGGTGGCAATGTGGTCGCGGCGCGCTGGGCTGTGGGGGAGATCTCGCCCATGGCGCTCGTCGGCCTGCGCTGGATCGTGGTCTTCATCATCGTCGCTATTATGATGCGCGGGCGGCTCGTTACGACGTTGCGTTCGCTGGCGCCCCATTGGGCCTATCTTTTGCCCATGGGCGCGCTGGGCTTCACCATCTCCAACGCCATGCTTTACGAGGGCGCCCGATTCACCAACGGCGTCAATCTCGCGATCATTCAGGGCGTGCTGCCGGTGTTGGTGCTGGCAGGCGCGCGCATCGCCTATGGCGTGAGGGCCGGACCTGTGCGCTGGATCGGCGTCGCCATCACCATGGCGGGCATTGCGTTGATCGCCACCGAGGGCGAGCCCTCGCGTATCCTCGAATTGCAAATCAACAAGGGCGACGCCTTCGCCTTTCTAGGCGCGGCGATTTATGCAGCCTTCACGCTCGCCTTGCGCAAGAAGCCGCCCATGTCCGCCATGGCCTTTTTCATGGGGGTCGCGCTTGCCGCATTGGTTTCATCCATGCCGGCGATGCTGGTGGAAGCCTGGCTTGGCGCCGCGATCTGGCCGGGCTGGCGGGGCCTCGTGGTGCTGCTCTATGTGGCGGTTTTCACCTCGATCATCGGACAGATCTGCTGGATCCGCGCGGTGGAAATGATCGGGCCGGGACGCGCCGGCGTGTTTCAAAATCTGGTGCCGGTGTTTGGCGCGCTTTTATCGGTGGCGGTGCTGCGCGAAACCTTCCACTGGCATCACGCCGCGTCGCTCGGCCTCGTGCTGAGCGGCCTGTTCATTTCGGAACTTGGCGGACGCAGATAAAAAGACGCCGGATCGCTCCGACGCCTCTTTGTTTCGATTATGTGGCGCAATCAGAACTTGAGCGCTTTGGCCAGCACCTGATCAGGCGCCGCGCCATCCACCTCGACCTTTATGCCGTTGATGGCGATAAAGAGGAGTGGTTTTCGATTGGAGACCCTCTCCTCGAAAGGAGAGGGTTCCAGAATCAGGCCAGTTCGGCTTTCGCCTTGGCGAAGGCCCAGTCGAGCCAATGCGTCAGTGCCGCGACATCCCTTGTCTCAACCGTAGCGCCGCACCAGATGCGAAGGCCGGGAGGCGCATCGCGATAGCCGTCGATGTCATAGGCGATCTTTTCCTTCTCAAGCAGCGCCGGAAGCTGCTTCACGAAAGCGGACTGCTGTTCGCTGGAGAGGGCGGTGATCGCGGGGTCGACGATCTTGATGCAGACGCTCGTGTTGGAGCGGGTCGCCTCGTTGACCGCGAGGAAGTCGACCCAGGCGGTCTTCGCCACCCAGTCAGCCATCGTCTTAAGATTGGCGTCGGCGCGCTTGATGAGGCCATCAAGGCCGCCAAGAGACTTCGACCACTGGAGGGCGTCGATATAATCTTCCACGCAGAGCATAGAGGGCGTGTTGATCGTGTCGCCTTCGAAGATGCCCTTCATGAGCTTGCCGCCACTGGTCATGCGGAAGATCTTCGGCATGGGCCATGCGGGCTCGTAGCTCTCAAGCCGCGCGACTGTGCGGGGCGAGATGATCAGCATGCCATGGGCCCCTTCGCCGCCCAGCACCTTCTGCCAGGAGAAGGTGACGACATCGAGCTTGGCCCAATCGAGGCGCTGCGCGAAAGCCGCGGAAGTCGCGTCGCAAATGGTCAGGCCCTGACGATCGGCGGGAATCCAGTCGCCATTGGGGACCCTCACGCCTGCCGTGGTGCCGTTCCAGGTGAAGACCACGTCATGATCAAAATTCACCGAGGAGAGATCAGGCAACTCGCCATAGCCGGACTTGATGACGCGCGCGTCCTTCAGCTTGAGCTGCTTGACGACGTCGGTGACCCAGCCTTCGCCGAAGCTTTCCCAAGCCAGCATGTCGACGCCGCGCGCGCCAAGCAGCGACCACATGGCCATTTCTACGGCGCCGGTGTCGGAGGCGGGAACGATGCCGATGAGATAGTCAGCGGGAACCCCGAGGATTTCCCGGGTGAGGTCGATGGCGAGCTTCAGCTTCGTCTTGCCGACCTTGGCGCGATGTGAGCGGCCGAGTGGGGCGTCAGCGAGGTTCTGGAGGCTATATCCGGGGCGCTTGGCGCAGGGGCCTGACGAGAAATTGGGATTCGCGGTGCGAATTGCAGGCGTAGCGTCCGTCATGATTGACCATCCTCTCAGATGGGCGCTTCCCGTTGGGGGGAAGTGTCCCAAGGCCGCGATACGCCTTCGGCGCCACGCCCGTCAATAGCGCGGGGGGCGGGGTCGCCCGCGCCCAGCCTGGGGGTTCACTGCGTTGCGCTCAGTCCATCATATAGCGAAAGCCTAGGCGCACCTGATGGGAATCGATGCTGCTCTTCACTGTGCCTATGAGCGGGCTCGAAAGGCTGGAGAAGGACCCGGAGTTCAAATAGCGATAGTTGAGTTCACCCTTCAACTGGGGCGTGATGTCGTAGGCTAGACCGCCCATGAGAGACCAGGCAAGGTTGAAGGAGGTTTTGTTGGTCTGACGGGTCCAGACTTGTTTGTCGAAACCGATTGGAGGTTGTCCGGCATGTGGGACGCCCGCGCCATCAGTCCATGATGTGATGGTATTTCCAAACTCATCGGTCCAAATATGTGGATAGGTGTCTGTTGGCGTCAGATCCGCCGCATATTCGCTGCCATTGGACGTTTTCAGATATTTCAGCGTCGTGTTGGCTCGCAGAACCGATACGCCCGCGCCGGCGCCGACAAAGGGGCTGAACCCGCGCCATGATCCAAGGTCCAGATAGGCGTTCCACATCAGATCGATTTTGTTCAACTGCGCCTTGGTCACGGGATCGCAGGTGTCATGGGTGGAGTCCCAGAGGTAGCCAGTCTTAAGGTTGGATGTCTGATCGGTAAGGCCGTTCAACATATATGGACAGGTCACTCTGAAGCCGGTTGTCGTGTAATCACGCGGCTTGTTCCACCCGATCGTCAGATCGCTGCGCAGCCAGTCATTGAATTTAAAACCGGCGCCGACATCGACGGCCCAATTGAGATGCCTGTCCTTGGCGGCTTCGGGCGCGAGCTGTGGCCCCTTGTTGTTGCTCCAGCCCAGATCTCCGCGCAGGTACCAGCCAGAGCCCAGCTCCACGGGGTTGTTGATAGATTCGGGCGCGCTTTCGACCGGAAATCTGAAATCCGCGCTAGAGGCTTGTTGTGCGCTCAAAAGGAGCGAAGCGGTAATCCCCAAGATCCCTAAACTATTGGAAAAATTAATCATTTTAAAAATCCTCAAGCAGGCGCAAGCGAATCTCTTGCACTCCATCTTGAGCTTAGCCTAACATGCTTAATCTTTGGTAACTATGAAATAAAAAATGTAACGTTCGTTGCGACCTAAAGATCGCCGTTCGTCAGGCCGTAGCGCAGGCCGATGCGCAGATCGTGGGCGGCGAGGCCGGTTTGCTGGACCTGCCCGGCGCAGAGGCCTGCTGCGGGCGTGCAGGAAATGGCCCCGCTGCGCGCCGCGCCGAGCGTCATATAGCGATAGCCCGCCTCAAGTTTCAGCTTTGAAGATAAATCCCAGGATGCGCCCGCCATCAGGGCGAAGGAGGGCCTTACCTGCGAGGCCTGCGCAGACTGTCCTTCATCATGTCCGTTGGCGGCCTCAAGCGTCATCGGCGCGAAGGTCGTATGCGCGAGGCCTGCGCCAAAGCCCACATAGGGGGTGATGTCGAACCAGGAGCCTAGTTCGCCATAAACATTGGCCATCAGCACTGAGCTTTGGATCGAGCCCGAATAGAGGTCACTGCAGCGCGAGCCGCTACAACCATAGGAGGTGCGTGCGCTGTAGCGGGCGGAGCCGCGATATTCGCCTGTCAGGTCGACGCGCATAAACTCACTGAATCGATAGCCGGCGCCAAGGCTCACCATGCCGGCTCGGCCTGCATCAGTGGCGTCGTACTGAAAGGCTGTCACGGCGGCGGTGAAGGTTGATGTAGCGCTTCTTGTTCGCAGTAGGCCGTAACTCGTGTCCGCGCGCAGATAAGCGCCCGTTTCCGAAGCGAATCTGCCGCGCAGGGCAGGGGAGTCCAGAGACGGCGCGGGCGGCAGCAGATCGGCCGCGCAGGCCTGCGCCGAATGCGCGATGAAAGCCGCAAGGCCAGCAATGATCGCAGCTTTCGACACCTTGGCTCCATCCGCATGTCGACACCGAGCGCCGATTCATCAGACTGAACGATGGGGCAAAGGCGTTAATTGTCGGTTAACCATAAGCTTAATCAGCCGCTTGCAGCGTTTTGGCGCCCTTTCGGCCGTTTCCGGCTCCCCCTGCCGCGCTGCTGACACATTGGCGCCTTTAACCCTGCCTTAACCATAAGTGCGATCGGTTCGCCTCCACCCCAAGGAAAAAGCTGCGCGCAAGGTTGACGGAACCTTCCATTAACCATCGCGGGCCTAGGACTTTCGCCAGTATCCGGATCGAGAAGGAGTACCGGGATGACGTTTCTTTCAAGCGGCCGCGGCCTCAAACTGGTTTTAGCCCTCACGGCCGCCCTGTCGATGGCTGCTTGCTCCAAGAACCCTGAAGACGCCAATGCACTCGGCGGGGCAGGCGGTCTGGGCGGCGCAGGCTCGGGCCTCGCTACCCCCGGCAGCACGCAGGACTTTATCAGCAATGTAGGCGATCGCGTTCTGTTCGAGTCTGATTCCTCCGAGCTGACTTCGGTCGGGCAGGGAACGCTGGAAAAGCAGGCGCGCTGGCTGCAGCAATATTCGCGCTACACCTTCACGATGGAAGGTCATGCGGACGAGCGTGGCACACGTGAATATAACTTCGCGCTCGGCGCCCGCCGCGCGGAGACCGCGAAGAACTATCTCATCGCCAAGGGCATCGCAGCCTCGCGCATCCGCACCATCAGCTATGGCAAGGAGCGCCCGGTCGCTGTTTGCGACGACATTTCTTGCTGGTCGCAGAACCGCCGCGCGGTCACCGTGCTTAACGGCGGTAATTCCTGAACCATTCAAAACTGATCTGACGTGAACGGCGCTCCTTGCGGGGCGCCGTTTGCTATTTGGCGCTGTTTTAGCAGCTTCACCAAACTTTGGCCCCAGTTGCGCCAGTATGGTAAAAGCTAAACTGGAACTCTGGAATCCCAGCGATGACGCCTTTCAAGCTCCTGGCCGCCGGCGCATTTGCGCTTATCGCCTTCGCGCCCCCGCCGGGGATCGACGCCGGCGCCGCGCGCGCGCAGATCCTGCGCCCCCCGGGCGATGTGCCTGACGCCATTATCGCGCCTGCGCAGGCGGATGCTGCTGGCGCCCAGTTGCGCATCGATCGGCTGGAAAATCAGATTCGCAGCATGACTGGTCAGATGGAGGAGATGCAGTTCCAGATCAGGCGGCTCGAAGAGCAATTGCGCAAATTCCAGCAGGATGTCGATTTCCGTTTTGACGAGCAGAAGGGCGCCAAGCCCGGCGCCCGGCCGGCGCCGTCTGCGCCCGGGGCGCCTGCTACGCCCCGTCGCAGCGAGTTGCGCGACAACGCCAGTCCCGCCAGCCCGCCAGTCACTGCGCGTCGTGGCGATGCTTTCGATCCTGCCCTTGATCCCGCCGCGCCCGGCGCCCCGCGTGATCTCGCCACTATGGCCCCGGGGGAGAACGCCGCGCCGCCGCCCGTGCGCGGAAGACCCGCTGCTTTGCCTGCCGGCCCGCTTTCAACCGGGGAGGAAGCCGAAACGGGGGCTCCGCTCGATCTCACCCAAAAGCCAGTCGATCCAACCGCGACCGCCAGCCTTCAGGGTCAGGCCGCGCCGCGTGTGATCGCCGCCCCTGAAGCCGCGCCGCAAGTCGCGTCCTTGCCCCAAGCTGCGCCCGCGAATGATTACGATCTCGGCAATGTCGCCTTTCGAGACGGGCGATATGACGTGGCCGAGGAGCGCTTCCGCGCTTATCTGGAGCAGCACCCCAAGGAGCGGCTGACGCCTGAGGCGACCTTTCTTTTGGGCGAGACCTTTTTCCGCCGCGCCCGCCCTCGAGACGCCGCCGAGCAGTATCTCAAAATAACCGTCGATTTTCCCCGCGCCGTTCGCGCGCCGGAAGCTCTTGTGAAACTTGGGCTTTCGCTCGAAAAGCTGGGCGCCAAGGAACAGGCCTGCGCCGCCTTCGGCGAGGTCGGCCGCAAATATCCCGCCGCCTCCTCGGCCGTCCGCACGAGCGCTGAGCGCGAGAGCAAGCGCGTCCAGTGCTGAGGTTGCACTTTTGAGTCCGGCCGCAATCCCGGCTGTTCCCGAGCTGTTCGCCTGCGCGGGCGGGCCCTCCTGCGTCCTCGTGGCTGTCTCGGGCGGGCCCGACTCCATGGCCCTGCTGCATCTGGCGGCGCGCTGGCGCGATGCGGGTGGGCCCGAGGTTCGCGCCGCGACCGTGGATCATGACCTGCGCCCCGGTTCCCGCGCTGAAGCCGATCAGGTGGCGCTTTGGGCGGGCGCCCTCGATATCCCGCATCATATTCTCACCTGGACCGGTGAGCGGCCGAAGACCAAACTGCAAGAGCTTGCCCGCGCCGCCCGCTATCGGTTGCTGGAGGGGCTCGTCCATGAACTCGGCGCCGAAGTGGTTCTGACGGGTCATCATGCCGATGATCAGGCCGAGACGATTCTGTTCCGCCTGTTGCGGGGTAGCGGAATCGCGGGTCTCGCGGCCATGGCGCAGGTCTCACAGCGCAGCGGATTTCGTCTCGTGCGGCCGCTTCTCGATGTCCCGAAGGCTGATCTCGTCGCTTTTTGCGAGGCGGTCGGGCAGCCCTACTTTATCGATCCCTCCAATCGCGACCCCCGTTTCGCCCGTACCGATCTCAAGCGCGTGCTGGCCTTGTTCGAGGCTGAGGGCCTTGGTCCAGCCGAGCTGCTACGCCTTGGTCGCCGCGCCGCCCGCACCGAGGAGGCCCTGCGCGCCTGCGTGGCCGATCTTCGGACGAGTCTTGACCCGGTTGTGAGCGCGGGACTGTTTGAATGCGCGGCTGCGCCCCTGCGCACTGTTCCCCAGGAAATTCTGCTCCGCCTGCTGGAGGCCGAGATTTCGCGGTTGGGCGATGGCGTCCCCCGGCTCGACAGGCTCGAGCGTCTCGGGGCCGAGGTCAGGGCCGCGATTGTGGGCGGGGGCCTTTTCGCCGGGACGCTTGCAGGCGCCCTTGTGCGCGTGACCCGGCTTGGGCGGCTCGTGGTGGCGACAGCGCCGCCCCGCAAAGGTGGTATTTCCTGACAATCCCGTGACTTCGTCAAGCATAGCGCGGGAAAGATGAGCGCTTCCCTTGGCAAGCCTTGCCCGGACGCCTAAATTGTCATGTAGCGGCCAGCGTGGGCGCGTTTGAGACCCCGCAGGGATCGCACAAGGATCGCATATGAATCCGAATTTCCGCAATTTCGCCCTCTGGGTCATCATCTTCCTGCTGGTGGTGGCCCTCGTCATGCTGTTCCAGAACCCGGGACAGCGCACCCAGACAACGGAGATCAGCTTTAGCCAGCTCCTTACCGAGGTCGATCAGGGCCGGGTGCGGGAGGTGACGATCGCGGGCAATGAAGTCTCAGGGCACTTCAACGACAACCGCGCCTTCTCCACCTATGCGCCGAATGATCCGTCGCTGGTGCAGACGCTCTATAAAAAGAACGTCGCGATCACCGCGCGTCCGCCCTCCGATGGCAATTCCTGGCTGGTGACTCTGCTCATCAACGGTCTGCCCTTGATCGCCTTCCTTGGCGTCTGGATTTTCCTCTCCCGGCAGATGCAGGGGGCAGGTGGCAAGGCCATGGGCTTTGGCAAGTCGAAAGCGAAGCTGCTGACGGAGGCCCATGGGCGCATCACCTTCGATGAGGTGGCGGGCGTCGATGAGGCGAAGGAGGATTTGCAGGAAATCGTCGAATTCCTGCGTGATCCCCAGAAATTCCAGCGCCTTGGCGGCCGAATCCCGCGCGGCGTCCTGCTCGTCGGCCCTCCGGGCACCGGCAAGACCCTGACCGCGCGCGCTGTTGCGGGCGAGGCCAATGTGCCTTTCTTCACCATCTCGGGCTCTGACTTCGTTGAAATGTTCGTGGGCGTTGGCGCGAGCCGCGTGCGCGACATGTTCGAGCAGGCCAAGAAGAACGCGCCCTGCATCATCTTCATCGACGAAATCGACGCGGTCGGTCGCCATCGCGGCGCCGGCCTTGGCGGCGGCAATGACGAGCGCGAACAGACGCTCAATCAGTTGCTGGTCGAGATGGATGGCTTCGAGGCCAATGAAGGCATCATCATCATCGCCGCGACCAATCGTCCCGACGTGCTCGACCCCGCGCTGCTGCGTCCGGGCCGTTTCGACCGTCAGATCGTGGTTCCTCTGCCGGACGTGGCGGGCCGCGAGAAAATCCTGAAGGTGCATGTCCGCAAGGTGCCCCTGTCGCCCGACGTCGAGCTCCGCACCGTGGCGCGCGGCACTCCCGGTTTTTCGGGTGCGGATTTGATGAACCTTGTCAACGAAGCGGCGCTCATGGCGGCGCGGCGCGGCAAGCGCATCGTCACCATGTCGGAGTTTGAGGACGCCAAGGACAAGGTGATGATGGGCGCCGAGCGTCGCTCCATGGTCATGTCTGAGGACGAGAAGCGCCTCACCGCCTATCACGAGGCCGGCCACGCCGTGGTCGCGCTTTCCGTGCCCGCGAGCGATCCCGTCCACAAGGCCACGATCATTCCTCGTGGCCGGGCGCTTGGTCTGGTGATGCGCTTGCCTGAAGGCGACCGCCTGTCGAAGCGCTATATCGAGTTCACCTCCGACCTCGCGGTCGCCATGGGCGGGCGCGTGGCCGAGGAGTTGATCTTCGGTAAGGAGAACATCACCTCCGGCGCATCGAGCGACATCGAACAGGCGACGCGCATGGCCCGCGCCATGGTGACGCGGCTCGGCTATTCGGATGAACTTGGCACGGTCGCTTATGGAGAAAACAATGACGAGGTCTTCCTCGGCATGTCCATGGGGCGTCAGCGCACAATCTCCGAGTCCACCGCCCAGACCATTGATTCGGAGGTTCGCCGCCTCGTGCAGAATGGTCAGGAAGAAGCGCGCAAGATCCTCACGGAGAAGCGTGAGGGTCTCGAGACCGTCGCCAAGGCGCTGCTCGAATATGAAACCCTGACCGGCGATGAGATCATCGGCCTGCTGCAGGGCCGCCAGCCCGTCCGCGACTCCTCCGAGCCGCCGTCGGGCCCGCGCAGCTCAACCGTGGTGCCAAACGCCGGCATTACCCGCAAGCCCGGTCCCGATACGCCGGGCGGACTTGAGCCCCAGCCTTCGGCTTGAGGCTATTGAAAACGAAAGGCCCGGTTGATCCGGGCCTTTTTGCTTTCTTCATCGATGCGACGAGCCGTCAGGCCCTCAAAGGTCCACCACCTCATGCACCCGCTCCATCGGCCGGCACAGGCGCACGCCCTTGTCGGACGCGACGATGGGGCGCTGCATCAGGATCGGATGGGCTTCGAGCGCGTCGAGAATCTCATCATCGGTAAGGGCAGGGTTGTCGAGCCCCAGCTCGTCGTAGGGCGTGCCGCTGCGCCGCAGGATGTCGCGCGGCTTCATACCCATGGCGGCGAGCAATTCCTGCATGCGCTCGCGCGAGGGCGGCGTCTTGAGATATTCAACCACCTGCGGCGCCTTACCGCCCTCCTGCAGAAGGCGCAGGACGTTGCGGGAGGTGGTGCAATTGGGATTGTGATAGATTGTAAGGCCCATGGGTCTCTCCTGCCAAATGTTTAGGGTCGCTGCTGGATGCAGGCAAGGGACGGTCCCATGTTACGCTTGTTGACAAATCGTGATTGTGGACGGCGCAGCTCGCCTATGGAGTAGGCGCCGCCTCGGTTATACTGCGCCCAATCAGGGCGATCGCGTGATCAGGATCGGGAGCCGATGGCGAAAAAATTCTTTGGTACGGACGGCATTCGCGGCCGCGCCAATAGTCACATCACGCCCGAATTGGCGCTGAAAGTCGGGCAGGCCGCAGGTATCGTGTTCCAGCGTGGCGATCATCGCCATCGCGTGGTCATCGGCAAGGACACGCGTCTTAGCGGCTATATGATCGAAACCGCGCTGGTGGCGGGTTTCACCTCCGTCGGCATGGACGTGCTCCTGCTTGGCCCGGTGCCGACGCCCGCCGTCGCCATGCTCACCCGCTCCATGCGTTCCGATATCGGCGTGATGATCTCGGCCTCGCATAATCTTTTCGAAGACAACGGCATCAAGCTTTTCGGCCCGGACGGCTACAAGCTCTCCGACGAGGTGGAGGAGGAGATCGAGGACTTGCTCGGCTCCGATCTCAGCTCCCGCCTGTCTCAATCGCGCGAGCTTGGCCGAGCCAAGCGCGTGGAAGGCGTGCAGGCCCGCTATATCGAATTCGCGAAGCGCACCCTGCCGCGCAATCTCTCGCTCGAAGGTTTGCGCATCGTCGTCGATTGCGCCAATGGCGCGGCCTATAAAGTGGCGCCCGAGGCCCTGTGGGAGCTTGGCGCAGAGGTCTTCTCCATCGGCGTCGAGCCCAACGGGTTCAATATCAATCAGGACGTTGGCTCCACCGCGCCCGAGGCGCTCGCCGCCAAGGTGCGCGAGATGCGGGCCGACATCGGCATCGCCCTTGATGGGGATGCGGACCGGGTGCTGCTGGTGGATGAGCGCGGCCATCTCGTCGATGGCGACCAGCTCATGGCCGTTGTGGCCCAGAGCTGGAAGGAGGATGGACGGCTATCTCGGCCCGGCGTCGTGACCACGGTCATGTCGAATCTCGGGCTTGAGCGGCATCTCGCTTCCATCGGCCTCGAAATGCCGCGCACCGCCGTCGGCGACCGCCATGTACTCGAATATATGCGCGAACATGGCTACAACCTCGGCGGTGAACAGTCCGGCCATATCATTCTGTCCGATTACGCGACCACGGGCGACGGTCTCGTTGCGGCGCTTCAGGTTCTGGCCGTGGTGCAGCGGCAGGGCAGGCCCGTCAGCGAGGTCTGCCGCCTCTTTGAGCCCGTGCCCCAGATCCTCAAGAATGTGCGCCATGGCGGCGG
>CANBVC010000007.1 GCA_947372795.1 Beijerinckiaceae bacterium | reverse complement strand
TGTTCTTCGTGGACAACATCTTCCGCTTCACCCAGGCGGGTTCGGAAGTGTCCGCGCTCCTAGGCCGCATTCCTTCGGCGGTGGGCTATCAGCCCACGCTGGCCACCGACATGGGCATGCTGCAGGAACGCATCACCACCACCACCAAGGGTTCGATCACCTCGGTGCAGGCCATTTACGTCCCCGCCGACGATTTGACCGATCCGGCCCCCGCCGCCTCCTTCGCCCATCTTGACGCGACAACCGTGCTGTCGCGCTCGATTGCGGAAAAGGGCATCTATCCGGCGGTGGATCCGCTCGACTCCACGTCGCGCATGCTCTCCCCCGTGGTTGTCGGCGAGGAGCATTACAACATCGCCCGCCAGGTGCAGCAGATGTTGCAGCGCTACAAGGCCCTGCAGGACATCATCGCCATTCTGGGCATGGACGAACTGTCGGAAGACGACAAGATCGCGGTCGCCCGCGCCCGCAAGATCGAGCGCTTCCTGTCCCAGCCCTTCCACGTGGCGGAAATCTTCACCGGCGCCCCCGGCAAGCTCGTGTCGCTCGCCGACACGATCAAGGGCTTCAAGGGCCTGGTCGAAGGCAAGTATGATCACCTCCCCGAGGCCGCCTTCTACATGGTCGGCACCATCGAGGAAGCGGTCGAGAAGGCCCAGCGCCTCGCCGCAGAAGCCGCGTAAGTCACGCTTCGCGCACCGGAGATAGACCAATGGCCGCTTTCCACTTCGAACTCGTCTCGCCTGAGCGCATGGTTTTCGCCGGCGATGTCGAGGCTGTCGTTGTGCCGGGCGCCGAGGGCGCGTTCACGGTGCTCAAGGATCACGCCCCGGTCATGGCGGTGCTGAAACCCGGCATCGTCGAGGTCGACGAGTCCCACACGAAGAAGCAGCGCCTCTTCGTGCGCGGTGGCTTTGCGGATGTTTCGGCCAAGGGCCTCACCATCCTCGCCGAACAGGCTATCCCGGTCGAGGAGCTTGACGCCGCCAGGCTCGACGCCGAGATCACCGACGCCGAGGAAGATCTGGCTGACGCAACCTCCGAAGAGGGCAAGCGCGTCGCCGCCGAGAAACTCGCCCAGTTGCGCGAAGTGCGCGCGGTCCTCAGCCTCTGAGCGGAGGCGCATCGCGTGTCTCGTAAAGCCGGGTTCATCCCGGCTTTTTTATTGACCACCGCCTCGCCGCAAGCATGAATGAAACCGGGACGCCGCCGTGCTGCCTGACATCGCCTGTTATCAACGGCTGAAAGCCGACTTCCGCTGGGCGATTCCCCAGCGATTCAACATCGGCGTGGCGGTCGCCGACGCCTGGGCTTCGGTCGACCCCGAGCGGCCCGCGATCCTCGACCTGCGCGGCGGCGAGGCCCTCGAAACCCTCACCTTTGGCGCCCTTGCGGAGCGCTCCAACCGATTGGCGAGCGCGCTTGAGGCGCTTGGCGTCCAGCGCGGCGACCGGGTGGCGATCCTGCTTCCGCAAATGTCGGAAGTCGTCCTAGCCCATGTCGCCATCTACAAACTGGGCGCAGTGGCCCTGCCGCTGGCCTCCCTGTTTGGCGTGGATGCGCTGGAATATCGCCTGGCGGATGCGGGCGTGCGGGCGCTGATCACAGACGCGCCGGGGCTGGCCAAGGTCAGGACCATCCGGGCCAGCCTGCCACAACTCGAATTCGTGATCTCCACCGATGGCCCGGATGTCCCGGCGCTCGGCTTCGCGCAATTGCTGGAGCGCGGCTCTCCCGCCTTCGTCGCAGCCGACACCGGCCCTGACGATCCCGCCATGATGATCTACACATCCGGCACCACCGGCCCGCCCAAGGGCGCCCTGCACGCCCATCGGGTGCTGCTGGGCCATCTGCCCGGCGTGCAATTCCCGCATGAGGGCTTTCCCAAACCGGGCGACCGTTTCTGGACCCCCGCCGATTGGGCCTGGGCGGGCGGGCTGCTCAATGTGCTGCTGCCCAGCCTCTATTTCGGCGTGAGCGTGGTGGCGCGGCGGTTTGATCGGTTCGATCCGGAGGCGGCGCTGCATCTCATGTCCCGCATGGAGGTGCGCAACGCCTTCATCCCGCCGACCGCCCTGCGCATGTTGCGCGCCATCCATGCGGCGGGACGACGCTACAATGTGGATCTGCGCACCCTGGCCTCCGGCGGCGAGTCCCTCGGCGCGGAAACCTACGCCTGGGGCCGCGAGGCCTTCGGGCTCACCATCAATGAATTCTACGGCCAGACCGAATGCAATCTGGTGCTGGCCTCCAACAACGCTTTTGGCGTGTCGCGCGCGGGCGCCATCGGCAAGGCTGTGCCGGGCCATGAGTGCGACGTGATTCGCCCCGATGGGACGCGCTGCGAGGCTGACGAGCCCGGACAGATCGCCGTGCTGCGGCCAGACCCCGTGATGTTCCTGGGCTACTGGAACAACGCGAAGGCGACCGAGGCCAAATTCATCGGCGACTGGATGACGACCGGGGATCAGGGACGGCGCGATGCGGACGGCTATGTCTTCTTCTTCGGCCGCGACGATGATGTGATCACCTCGTCGGGCTATCGCATCGGGCCGGGCGAGATCGAGGATTGCCTGCTGCGCCATCCTGCCGTCGAGATCGCCGCCGCCGTGGGGAAGCCCGACGCCATTCGCGGCGAGATCGTGAAGGCCTTCATCGTGCCGAAACCCGGCTTCCAGCCCTCTGCGGATCTGGCGGCGGACATCCAGAGCTTCGTGCGCACCCGCCTCTCGGCCCACGAATATCCCCGCGAAGTCGCCTTCATCGACCGCCTGCCGCTGACGACCTCGGGCAAGGTGATTCGCCGGGAGCTGCGCGCGCGGGGCTGATCACCCCAGCAGGCCGCCCGCCCCCGGCGCCAGCGGATTGTCCACCAGCGCGGCGCGATCAGGCTGGTCGGGGCGGACTTCGCCGGTGAAGGCGCGCCAGAGGCCCTCCACGAAACTCGGGTCCATGTCTTTCAGAATGAACACGATCCGCGTGCGCCGCTCGCCTTTTGGCCAGGCGTCGAGGCTCACGGGCGGATGGAACACATGCTGCACACCGTGGATCACCACGGGACGGGCGGGCTCATCATCCAGCCCCACAATGCCCTTCACCCGCAGCAGATGCGGCCCATGGGCCTGACGCAAGAGATCGAGAAAGAGGTCAAAGCCGCTCTTGGGCATGAGCGTGTCGCTCTCGAGGCAGAAGGCCCGGATGCGCGCGTCGTGGCGATTCACGTCATGGGGGTCCTGCCCGCCATGGGCGTGGCCGTGGTGGTGGTCATGCCCGTGATCGTGGCCGTGATGATGGTGGTCGTGATGATCCCCAAAAGCCTCCGCATTCAGCCAGCGCCGGACATCAGGGATTTTCGTCTCGGGGTCGAAGAGGCCGAGATCGAGCAGAGCCGCCGCGCCCGCCTCGCCCTTCGCCGCATCGAGAATCGTTGCGGCGGGGTTGAGCGCATTCAGGCGCCGCCGCAGAGCCGCCACCTTGGCCGCACCCGCCTCGCCCTCCAGAAGGTCGGTCTTGGTGAGCACGATTCGGTCGGCGACCGCCGCCTGTTTCACCGCCTCCTCATGGGCGTCGAGGGTGGCGGCGCCATTCACTCCATCGACAAGCGTCACCACGCCGTCGAGGCGGAAGCGCATGAGCAGATAGGGATGATACATGATCGTGTGCAGCACGGGCGCAGGGTCCGCCAGGCCGGTGGTCTCGATGACCACGCGCTTGAAGGCGGGCATGCGGTCATTGTCGCGGCGACGCAGCAGGTCTTCCAGGGTGGTGATGAGATCGCCGCGAATGGTGCAGCACAGGCAGCCCGAGGACAGCAGCAGCATGTCCCCGTCCGCCGCCTCCACCAGCAGATGGTCGAGGCCCACTTCGCCAAATTCGTTGATGATGACGACGGTGTCCGACAGCGCCGGGTCTTTCAGCAGGCGGTTCAGGAGCGTGCTCTTGCCTGCGCCCAGAAAACCCGTGAGCACGGTGACGGGGATCGGCGGCGGGGGACGCCGCGCTTCGGATTGCTCGATCAAGCCTGGGCTCCCATTCATCTGGATTTCGGTCGGGCTTTGGCGGCGGGCTTCTTCTTGCCCGTCGGCTTGCCCTTGACGGCCTTCTTGTTCCCGGGCTTCACCGCCGCCGCTTTCACTGCGGGAATTGTGGGGGCGCTCATGGCGGATCGAGGCGCCTCGTCCCGCGCCACCAACGCCGGCCCCGTCCAGCCGGGGACTCGTCCAGCAAAGACGGAGACCGGTTCGAAATTGGGCCTTGCGCCCATCCGCGCCTGGATAGCGGCGACGCCGCTCGTTGGCCCTGAGAGACCCGCCGCCGCAAAAGAGCCGCCCGCCTGCTCGCCCTGCAATTGCGCATTCAGGACAGGCACGGCGAAATCATCCTCGCCCACCTGCTCGCGATGAGCGCCGCAGACGCGCGGGCGATTGTTGGGTGGGGAGCCGGGAATGGCGCGAAGCGACGTGAGGGAGGGACCGCCCGCCCCGCTCATGAATCCCGCATCCAGCAAACTGGCGACCTTGAGGGTGCGGGCCTTGGCGTTGGGATAGCCCAGCACCACCGCGATCAGGCGACGCCCGCCGCGCCTGGCGCTGGCCACCACATTGAAGCCCGCCGGGCAGGTGAAGCCGGTCTTCATGCCATCGGCGCCGGGATAGCGCCCCAGCAGGCCGTTGTGGGTGGGGATCACCTGCTCGCCCAGGCGCAGGGCGCCGATGCCATAGAGATCGGCATATTCGGGAAAATCGCGAAACAGCGCCCGGCCCACGAGCGCCATGTCCCGGGCGGAGGAATAGTGATCGTCATTGTGCAGACCATTGGGATTCACGAAATGGGATTCGTGCATGCCGAGCCGGGCCGCCGCCGCATTCATCTGCTCGGCGAAACCTTCCATCGAACCGCCCAGACCTTCGGCGATGGTCACGGCGATGTCATTGGCCGATTTCACCATCAGCATCTTCAGGGCGTTTTCGAGGGTGACTTCCGAGCCCGGGTTGAAGCCCATCTTCGAGGGCGGCATGCGGGCGGCGCGCATGGAGATCTGGATGGGCGTATCGAGGCCCACCTGCCCCTGGCGCAGGGCGGTGAGAGCGACATAGACGGTCACGAGTTTCGTCAGGGAGGCGGGATACCAGCGCCGGGTGGACTCCTGTTCGGCCACCACAGCGCCCGAGTCCGCGTCGATGACCACGAAGGGCGTGGCCTGCGCAAGGCCCGCCCCGCAGCCCAGAGCCGCGAGCGACAAACCAATGACACGCAAAAGCCGACTATGGATGCGCATTTCACCCCTATCCTGCATTGCCAGCTTTTCGGGCGCGGGCGGACGCTGAGGCCTCATGGAGAGCAGGCTTGTACAAATCATCTGCGCCATTGGTAACGGCGCAATACGAAAATGCAACGCATGCGCCCCTGCGGAAGGGGCGCAGAAAGCAGCGACATGAGGCGAAATCGTGACCGCCGGTCACCAGATCATTCCCCGGGCGCCCGCGCCTCGATGGCCAGAGCGTGGACGCCGCTGCGCAGGTCCTCGGCCAGGATTTCGTTGACCAGCCTGTGGCGGGCCAGCCGGGTCTTGCCAGCGAAGGCGCCCGACACCACCTTGACCTGGAAATGGGTTTCGCTGGACGACATGGCGCCGGGATGTCCCGACGCAGGATGGCCGATATGGCCCGCATGCTTGTGGGACTCGTCGATCACTTCCAGCGCGACGGGCGCAAGCGCAGCCGTCAGCTTGCCTTCGATTCGTTCCTTCACGCTCATGCGTGATCCTCCATCCCTGCGCCCTTCCGGGCCTGATTGCGCGCAATCTCGGCGGCGCGCGACGCCAATTTCCTCGAAGTTTCGCCAGAGCCATGCGAGGCTCCTTGCGAAGCAAGGTTTACACCCATAATGTCCCATCCATGAATCTGAATTCACCACTCTTCGACCGAATCAGGACGAAGTCCAAGCTGGCGCCGGCGATCGAGCCGAAGCCGAAGCAGGCCTGCGCCCATCAGGGCTGCACGGCGGCGGGGGAATTCAAGGCTCCCATGGGGCGTCTGCGGGAGGGGCAATATTTCTGCTTCTGCCTCGAACATGTGCGCGAGTACAACGCCACCTACAATTATTTCAACGGGATGAGCGACAACGACGTGGCCCGGTTCCAGAAGGAGGCGGTGATCGGCCACCGCCCCACCTGGTCCATGGGGGTCAATCGCGCCGCCCGGGGCTTTCGCGAGGACGGGGTCGATCCGGTGGTCGACCCGCTGGGCATGTATCGCGCCGGCATGGGCGCGGGCGCGGCCGATGCGCCCCGCCGTCCCCGCCATGGCGTGGCCGTGATGAAGGCGCTGGCGACTCTGGGCCTTGACGACACGGCCGATGCGGAGAAGATCAAGACCCGCTACAAGGAGTGGGTGAAAAGACTCCATCCCGACGCCAATAGTGGCGACCGATCGATGGAAGATAAATTGCGCGAGATCATCCAGGCCTATAATTATCTCAGAACAGCCAAGCTCGTCTGACGACGGGCGAGGCGTCCCAGCCGGTTTCCCGGCGACATCGCCCGCGGGGCCTCGCCCCAGGGCACGCGCTTGCGCCCCTTCGTGAATCGGACGGGTATGGAGGAATGATGCAAACCGCTACGACGACGCCCGGCCTGCCCGACAAGAAGGTCTCCGTAAGAGACCTCTTCCATATCGATTCTGATATGGAGGTTTCGGCCTATTCCCAGCACTCCGAACATGTGCCTGACCTTGATCCGGACTATCTGTTCGACCGGCCGACCACCCTCGCCATTCTGGCGGGCTTCGCGCGCAACCGCCGCGTGATGGTGACGGGCTATCACGGCACCGGCAAGTCGACTCATATCGAGCAGGTGGCGGCGCGCCTCAACTGGCCCTGCGTGCGAATCAACCTCGACAGCCATGTCTCGCGCATCGATCTGGTGGGCAAGGACGCGATCGTGCTCAAGGACGGCAAGCAGATCACGGAATTCCGTGACGGCATCCTGCCCTGGGCCCTGCAGAACAACATCGCGCTCTGCTTCGACGAATATGACGCTGGCCGCCCGGACGTGATGTTCGTGATCCAGCGCGTGCTGGAGCTCTCGGGCCGCCTGACGCTGCTCGACCAGAACCGCGTCATCCGTCCTCACCCCGCCTTCCGCCTCTTCGCCACCGCCAACACGGTCGGCCTTGGCGACACCTCGGGCCTCTATCATGGCACCCAGCAGATCAATCAGGGCCAGATGGACCGTTGGTCCATCGTGACGACGCTGAACTATCTGCCCCATGACAATGAGGTGGAGATCGTTCTGGCCAAGTCGCACCACTACAAGGGCGTGAAGGAAGGCCGCGACATCGTGAGCAAGATGGTGCGCGTGGCGGACCTGACCCGCAACGCCTTCATCGCGGGCGATCTGTCGACCGTCATGAGCCCGCGCACGGTCATCACCTGGGCTGAGAACGCCGACATCTTCAAGGACATCGGCTTCGCTTTCCAGCTGACCTTCCTGAACAAGTGCGACGAGCTGGAGCGCCCGCTGGTGGCGGAGTTCTATCAACGCTGCTTCGGCCAGGAACTGCCCGAAAGCTCCGTGAACGTCGCGCTGACCTGAGCCATGAGCACCAACCGCAAGCCGCCGCAAAAGTCCGAAGCCCCGCAGGAGCCGTTTAAACGGGCTGTGGCGAGCTGCTTGCGGGCCATGGCCAAGAGCCACGATCTCGAGGTGACTTTCGCCTCGGAACGGCCCTCGCTCGTGGGCGTGGGCGAGACCGCCAAGGCGCGTCTGCCCGAGCCCGCGCGCAAACTCACCCCGCGCGAGGCTGCCATCGTGCGTGGCCATGCCGATAGCATGGCCCTGCGCATCGCCTGCCATGACGCCAATGTGCACAAGCGCCTCGCCCCCAAGGGGCAGGAAGCCCGGACCATCTTTGATGCGGTCGAACAGGCGCGGGTGGAATCCATCGGCGCGCGTCGCATGGAGGGCGTGGCCGCCAATCTCGGCGCCATGCTGGAAGATCGCTACCATCGCGGCGCCTATGCCGAGGTGACCGACCGCGCCGACGCGCCGCTCGAAGAGGCGGTCGCGATGATGGTGCGTGAGCGCCTGAGCGGCCTCAAGATTCCCGCCGCCGGCCAGAAGATCGTCGAAGTCTGGCGCCCGATCATCGAGAGCCGCGCGGGCAAGGAGCTCGATCAGCTTTCGGATTCCATCGAGAACCAGCGCGCCTTCGGCAAGGCGGTTCATAAACTGCTCGCCTCTCTCGACATGATGGAGCAGGAGGCTCTCGACCACGACGACACCGGCGAGGAAGCTGGCGACGAGGAGCCCAACGATAAGCCCCAGGAATCTGAGGGCGAGGGCGAGGAGAGCGAATCCGGCAGCGCCATGGAAATGGAGAGCGCCGAGGGTTCGGACGATGATCTCGAAGACGGCGAGATGGATTCGGCCGAGGCCCCCGCTGGCGATTTCCCCGAGGATGGGGAAGAGGGCGACGCCGACGAGGCGTCCGAGTCGAAGCGCCCGCCCACCATGTCCATGCAGGACATGCGCGGGACGGACTACAAGGCTTTCACCACAAAATTCGACGAGATGATCCTCGCCGAGGACCTTTGCGAGCCTGAAGAGCTGGAGCGCCTGCGCGCCTATCTCGACAAGCAGCTGCAGAACATGTCGAGCATCGTGGCCCGGCTCGCCAACCGCCTGCAGCGCCGTTTGATGGCCCAGCAAAACCGCGCGTGGGAGTTTGACCTGGAAGAGGGCATGCTCGATCCCGCGCGCCTGTCGCGCATCGTCATCGATCCTCAGCAGCCCCTTTCCTTCAAGCGCGAGAAGGACACGAATTTCCGCGACACTGTGGTGACGCTGGTTCTCGACAATTCCGGCTCCATGCGCGGTCGCCCGATCACGGTCGCCGCGAGCTGCGCTGATATTCTCGCCCGCACGCTGGAGCGTTGCGGCGTGAAGGTCGAGATTTTGGGCTTCACCACCCGCGCCTGGAAGGGCGGGCAATCGCGCGAGGCGTGGTTGCAGTCGGGCAAGCCGGTCAATCCCGGTCGCCTCAACGATCTGCGCCATATCATCTATAAATCGGCGGACGCTCCGTGGCGTCGCGCGCGGCGCAACCTCGGGCTGATGATGCGCGAAGGCCTGCTGAAAGAGAATATCGACGGCGAGGCGCTGGATTGGGCGCATCAGCGCCTGCTCGGCCGTCCCGAGCAGCGGCGCATCCTGATGATGATTTCGGATGGCGCGCCGGTCGACGATTCAACGCTTTCGGTCAATCCCGGCAATTATCTCGAGCGCCATCTGCGCAAGGTGATCGAGGAGATCGAGACCCGCTCGCCGGTGGAGCTGATCGCCATCGGCATCGGCCATGACGTGACCCGCTATTATCGCCGCGCGGTCACGATCGTGGACGCGGAGGAGCTTGGCGGCGCCATGACCGAGAAGCTCGCCGAATTGTTCGACGAAACCCCACCCGCCGCCCCCATGCGGGCGCCTCGCCGGGCGGGTGGAAGGTAATGCTTGCAGCTTCTCTCCCCCCTGTGGGGAGAGATTAGAGAGTGGGGGGCGTGGGGCCTTGGGCGTGAGCGCCTGTGCCCAGCCCGCCCACGATCAGCATGCGCAGACCCCCACCCCGTCCGCTGACGCGGCCGACCCTCCCCACAGGGGGGAGGGTTATTTGGAATCACATCGGCGCTGCCAGCGACGGCAGCACCACGCCCGCCGCTTCGCCAAAGCCGACCCGGTAGCCTTCGCCCTGCGCCCAGCCGCGGAAGGTCAGGTGGTCGCCATCCTCAAGGAAGCTGCGGGTCTCGCCGGCGCCGAGCGCCAGCGGGGCGGTTCCGTTCCACGATAGTTCCAGCATGCTGCCGCGCTCGGCCTTGTCGTCGCCGCTGATCGTGCCAGACCCCAGAAGATCGCCCACGCTCATCGCGCAGCCGGTCGAGGCATGGTGCATGAGCTGTTGCAGGCTCGACCAGTACATATAGCGGAAGTTGCTGTGGCTGATGGTGACGGGCGCGCTCATCCCGGCGGTCTGCAGATCGACTTCGAGCCGCACGTCGTAGTTCTGCAACCCGCTCTGGCGCAGATAGGGCAGGGGCGCGGGGTCCTGCGCCGGGGTCGCTGTGCGGAAGGGCTCAAGCGCCTCCTTCGTGACGACCCAGGGCGAGATCGTGGTGGCGAAGGCCTTGGCGAGGAACGGCCCGAGGGGCTGATATTCCCAGGCCTGAATGTCGCGGGCGCTCCAGTCGTTGAGCAGCACAAAGCCGAAGATCATGCGCTCGGCGCTCGCCTGATCCAGCATCTCGCCCATGGTCGAGGGCTGGCCGATCACGAAGCCCATCTCCAGCTCGAAATCGAGCTTGGCGCAGGGGCCCATCACCGGGGCCGCGTCGCCGATCTTGAGCTGGCCGAGCGGACGGCGAACAGGCGTGCCCGAGACCACCACGGTGCTGGCGCGGCTGTTGTAGCCGATGGGCATGTGCCGCCAGTTGGGCATCAGGGCGGCGTTGGGGCCGCGCAGGATCATGCCCGCATTGGAGGCGTGCTGTAGCGACGAATAGAAATCGCTGAAGGCCGAGACTTCGAAAGGCAGATGCAGCTTCGCCTGCGCCATGGGAACGAGCGCGCGCGCCCGCAGCGCGGCGTCATCGCGAAGACGCGGGGCGTCGGCGCGCAGCAATTGGCTGATGCGCGAGCGTGTGGCGCTCCACACATCCGGGCCTAGCGCCATGAATGGGTTCAGCGCCGCCGCTTCGAAAACGCCCGCAGGCGCCTCAGGCAGAAGCCCCGCCAGCGCGATTTGCGCAAGATCGAGAATGGAATCGCCGATGGCGACGCCCACCCTCGCGCCTGCGCCCGCCGTCGAGAAGACGCCATAGGGCAGGTTCTGGATGGGGAAGTCGCAATCGGGCGCGACCTCTAGGAAGGAGCGCAACTTGGGATCGTTGGGGTTGGTCATCGGGTTCAATCTCACGGACGGTTCGGGTCAAAATGTTTCTTCAGCCCGCTCCAGCAGTCGGGATAATCGGCCTGAAGAATGGGGGAGGTCGCCGCATATTCGGTCACGCGCTGGGCGTAGCGGGACTCGAACATGAAGGCCATGGTGTTGGAGAGCTTCACCGGCTCCAGCTTCGCATTGCTGGCGTGTTCGAAGGCTTCCATGTCCGGGCCGTGGGGCAGCATGGAATTATGCAGGCTGCAGCCGCCTGGCTTGAAGCCGTGGGGCTTGGCGTCATACTGGCCGTAAAGCAGCCCCATGAATTCCGACATGATGTTGACGTGGTACCACGGGGGCCGGAACGTATTCTCCATCGATAGCCAGCGCTCGGGGAAGATCACGAAGTCGATATTCGCCATGCCGGGCGTGTCGGACGGCGCGGTGAGCACCGTGAAGATCGACGGATCTGGATGATCAAAGAGGATCGCGCCGATGGGCGAGAAACGCCGCAGATCGTATTTATAAGGCGCGTAATTGCCGTGCCACGCCACCACGTCGAGCGGCGAGGCGGAAAGCTGCGTCTTCCACAGAACGCCCTGATTGCGCAGGTAGAGCGTCGAGGGCGCCTCGTGGTCTTCATAATGCGCCACGGGCGTGAGGAAATCGCGCGAATTGGCGAGGCAATTGGCGCCGATTGGCCCCCGCTCAGGCAGGCGGAAGGCGCCGCCATAATTTTCGCCCATATAGCCGCGCGCCGGCCCATCCACCAGTTCGACGCGCAGCTTCATCCCGCGCGGGATCACCACGATTTCGCCGGGCGCCGCCTCGATCACGCCCAACTCAGTGACGAAGCGCAGGGCGCCTTCCTGCGGCAGGAAGATCATCTCGCCATCGGCGTTGCAGAGATATTCGTCGACCATGCTCGCGGTCGCGACATAGATATGCGCGCCAAGCCCGCCCTGCGCGCCCGCATCGCCGGCCGTGGTCATGGTGCGCATGCCCTGAATCAGCGTCAGCGGCTGATCGGGAAGTGGCGTCGGGCCCCAGCGCAACTGGCCGGGCGGCAGTTCATACTCGGCGCAGGGGGCGGTGCGCCACAGGCCCTGGTCCGCTTTCACGAATCGCCCGCTATGCAGAACCGAGGGGCGGATGCGGTAGAGCCAGCTGCGTTGATTGGAATCGCGCGGGGCGGTGAAGGGCGAGCCGCTGAGTTGCTCGGCATAGAGCCCATAGGGGCATTTTTGCGGGGAATTGCGGCCCACGGGCAGGGCGCCGGGCAGGCTCTCGGTCTCAAAATCGTTTCCGAAGCCGGACATATAGGTGAGCGTCATCGGCAGTCTCCGTCCCTGACTACGCCTCGCAGGCGTTCGAGCGTTCAAACACCACGCTGGGGCTGCTCTGGCAAGACCGGTGCGCTTGCCACAAGGCCCGGGCGTGACTAGACAGAATGCGGAGCGGGAGGAGACATGGATCTCGGGATCAAGGGCCGAACGGCCATCATTTGCGCGTCATCGCGGGGTCTTGGAAAGGCCTGCGCCATCGCGCTCGCCCGCGAAGGCGCCAATGTCGTCATCAATGGTCTCGATGAAGCGCGTCTTTCCGCCGCAGCCGATGAGATCCGTTCCCTGACCGGCGCCCCTGTGACCCCGGTGCGCGCCGACATCAATACGCCAGAAGGACGCGCAACGCTCGTCTCCGCCACGCCCGTTTGCGACATCCTCGTCAATAACAATGCAGGCCCGCCGCCCGGCAAGTTTCAAGACTGGGACCACGACCAGTGGATCGCCGCGCTCGAGTCCAACATGCTCGCCCCGGTCTTGATGATCCGCGCCGTGTTGCCGGGCATGCGGGCGCGCAAGTTCGGCCGTATCGTCAACATTACCTCGGCCATGACCAAGAGCCCGAAATTCGCGGACATGGGTCTTTCGACCTCGGCGCGGCTCGGCCTGATGGGTCTGTCGAAGTCCCTGTCGCGGGAAGTCGCCGCTGACAATGTGACCATCAACAATCTTCTGCCAGAGCGCATCGACACCGACCGGCAGAAATTCATGGCCGAGCGCATCATGCAGGCGCGCGGCATCACCTATGAAGAGGCGCGCCAATGGATCGCCGATTCCCTGCCCGCCAAAAGGTTCGGGCTGCCCGGGGAATTCGGGGATACCTGCGCTTTTCTGTGTTCCAGCCAGGCCGGCTTCATGACCGGACAAAATCTGCAACTCGACGGCGGATCATACGAAGGGATAGTATAGCTTTCGGAATTTCCGCGAACCCATCACCAAACCCATCGTCACAGACAGAAAGAGGCTTCCATGATCATCGATATCCACGGCCACTACACGACCGAGCCGGCCGCGATGCACAGCTTCCGCGACAAGCAGCTTGCGGCTTTGGCTGATCCCACCCGCAAGCCCTCGACCGACCTCGGCATTTCAGACGAGCAGCTCATCGCCAGCGTCCAGAAGCAGCTCGGCTTCCAGTCTGGCCGCGGCAGCGACATGACGATCTTCTCGCCCCGCGCTTCCGGCATGGCCCATCACATCGGCAGCGAGGCCGTGTCCATGGAATGGACGCGTATGAGCAACGACATGATCCACCGCATCTGCAAGCTGCTGCCCAACAATTTCGTGGGCGTTGGCCAGTTGCCGCAGTTCCCCGGCGCCTCGCCCAAGAACTGCGTGCCCGAACTCGAGCGCATGGTGAACGAGCTCGGCTTCGTCGGCGTCAACCTGAACCCCGATCCGACCGGCGGCTACTGGACCGAAGCGCCCCTGACGGACCGCATGTGGTACCCGATCTATGAGAAGATGGTGGAGCTCGAAGTTCCCGCCATGATCCACGTCTCCTCGTCCTGCAACCCCAACTTCCACGCCACCGGCGCCCATTACATCAACGCCGACACCACGGCCTTCATGCAGCTCATCCAGGGCAATCTGTTCAAGGATTTCCCGACGCTGAAGTTCGTGATCCCCCATGGCGGCGGCGCGGTTCCCTATCATTGGGGTCGCTATCGTGGCCTGTGCCTCAACATGAAGAAGCCCCCGCTCGTCGAATATCTGATGAAGAACGTCTTCTTCGACACCTGCGTCTATCACCTGCCGGGCATCGAACTGCTGACCAAGGTCATTCCCGTCGACAACATCCTCTTCGCTTCGGAGATGGTTGGCGCCGTGCAGGGCATGGATCCTGAGACCGGCTTCGACTACGACGACACCAAGCGCTACCTCGATCAGGTCACGACCCTGAGCGAAGAAGCCCGCTACAAGATCTTCGAAGGCAACGCGCGCCGCGTCTATCCGCGTCTCGACAAGCTGCTGACCCAGCGCGGTCATCTGCCCAAGACCTTCTGAGGTTTTCATTCACGCCGCGCGCTCCAAAAGGGCGCGCGGTTTTCGTTTCAAATGGAGGTTCCATGTCTCTTCCGCGCCTGAATGGCATGATCCGCGCGCTCGAAGCCGGGCAGCATTGTTTCTCGCTTTTCGCCCCTTGCGAGCCGACCGTCGCGGTCGAGCTCCAGCAATCGAAATATGATGGCGTCGTCTTCGAAGGCGAGCACAATGGCTGGGATATCCGCGCCCTTCGCGACAGCCTGCAGTATCTGCTCAACCGTGGCCAGATTCTGAAGAACGGCACGCCCGCGCCCTCCGTCACGCCCATGGCGCGCATTCCCGCCAATGGCGTCGAGAAGAACCAGTTCCTCGCCAAGCAGGCGCTCGATCTTGGTTGCTACGGCATCATGTGGCCACATATCTCGACCGTCGAGGAGGCCTATAACGCGGTGGCCGCTTGCCGCTATGCGCGCCTCAAGGACAAGCCGCTTTATGAGCCCCAGGGCATCCGCGGCGATGGCCCCATGCAGGCGACCCGCTATTGGGGCGTCTCGCAGCAGGAATATTATGATCGCGCCGACGTGTGGCCGCTCGCGCCCCATGGCGAAATCCTTGTCGTGATCCAGATCGAAGATACGGTTGGCATCAAGAACCTGCGCGACATGCTCAAGAACGTGCCCGGCATTGGCGCTGTCGTGATTGGCGAAGGCGATCTCTCGCAGGAGCTCGGCTATCCCCGTCAGGTCGAGCACCCCGTCGTGCTCGAGGCCATGGCCGAGATCGTCGCCATCTGCAAGGAATGCAACGTCGTCGTCGGCCATCCCCATGTTGAGGTCTCTAACGGCCAGCGCGTCGTCGACGAGGGCTATCGCTTCCTCATGTGCTCGGCGCCGCGCAACTTCAGCACGCTTGAAAAGTCGCGCACCCTCGTGGGTCGCTAAGTCAAACAATCGGGGGCGGCTCTGTCGCCCCCTTTTATCTTAAGTCCGGCTTGTGCGGATCGGGGAACCTCCGCGAGCCCTGCGGAGAGCGAAGATGTTCAAGGAAATGCCTGCGACCGGCCCGGTGACGCTGACCACCAATCTTGCCGATTATCCGATCAGCAAGGCGCTGAAGTCCGGCGCCATTCATTCCGATCTCGTCACCTTGAATTTCGCCGGCACCAAGACCGCCAACCAGAGCTTCAAGCCCATGGTGCGCGAGGGCAAGTTCGACGCTGGCGAACTCGCCATCGTGACCTTCCTGCAGGCCATCGCCTGGGGCAAGCCGCTCGTGCTTTTGCCCGCCGTGATGGTGGGCCGCTTCCAGCACAATTGCATCTCCTACGACTGCACCAAGGGCGACATGACGCCAAAGCAGCTTGAGGGCAAGCGGGTCGGCGTGCGCGCCTATACCCAGACCACCGGCGTGTGGGTGCGTGGTCTCCTCGCCCATGAATATGGCGTGGACATCAACAAGGTGACCTGGTCCACCTACGAAGATCCCCATGTCGCCGAATACAAGGAGCCCGATTTCCTCGAGCGCTTCGATCCGCAGGGCAAGGGCATGGAAGAGATGATGTTCGAGGGCGCCTTCGACGCTATCGTCGTTGGCGGCGAAATCCCGAACGAGCCCCGCGCCAAGACGCTCATCCCCAACGCCAAGCAGGCCGCGCTCGACTGGCACGCCCGCACCGGCGCCGTCACCGTGAACCATCTCTTCGTCGTTTCCGACGAGGTCGCCAAGCGCAAGGATGTTGTGCAGGAAATCTGGCGCATGCTCAAAGAGACCAAGGCCGCCATGCCTGCGCCTGCCGATGGCATTGATCTTTTTCCCTTCGGCTGGGACGCCAACCGCAAGAACCTCGAACTCGTCATCCAATACGCCTATGAGCAGCAGCTGCTGCCGCGCATGATGAGCGTCGACGAGCTCATCACCGACGCCACGCGCGACTTGAAGTGAGGACGCCATGACCGCACAGATAACTCCCATGCCCGTCAGGCGCATCGTCACCGGCCATGATGAGACCGGCAAGGCGGTCGTCGTCGCCGATGGCGCGGCGCCCAACCAGCGCCTGCGCGCCGCCACCGGCATCGTCTCGACCCTGCTTTGGGTGACGGAAGAAGCGCCGGTCGATATCGCCAGCAACGTCGATCGCGCCGACCGCGAATCCCCGGTCGCGCCGCCGCCGAAAGGCTCGATCTTGCGCGTGGTCGATTTTCCGCCCGCAGGCGATACAAGCGGCGTCAACAATGACGCCATGCTGAAGGAGATGGGCATCGCCCACGGGCACGGCGGCAAGCCCGCGCGCCATCCCTTCACCCATCGCACGAAAAGCATCGACTACGCCTTCGTTCTCGAAGGCGAGATCGACATGCTGCTCGACGATTCGGAAGTGCATATGAAGGCCGGCGACATCATGGTGCAGCAGGGCACCAATCACGCCTGGGTCAATAATAGCGACAAGGTCTGCCGCATCGCCTTCGTGCTGATCGACGCGGACGAGCCGCCGGCGTGGAAGTTGGCGGAGTAAGTTGATCAAAAAGTGTTGGTCACCAGTCCCGCTCCCGTTTGATTTCGGGAGCGGGATTTATTTTGCGCATGGTGGTGCGCTCAAGCTTTCATTACCCAGTGCCCGACCAGCAACCATGCAGCCGTGACCGCCAGCATCGCGCTGAACACCAGTTTCAGCTGCCTGTCCGGCAGTTTGTGCGCCAGCGTGACGCCTGACGAAACCGTCACTGCGCCGCTCGCGGCGAGACACAGGCCTGTCAGCCAATCGACGTTACCATGGCCCGCATAGGCGCTGAGCGCGATCAAGGCGCTTGGCGTCACGACTGCCAACCCGAGACTCTGCGACACCCTTTGGGGGAGATCGAAGAGGCGCGAGAAAAGCGGCGCAGTGACGAGCCCGCCACCCACGCCCAACAGGCCCATGCTCAACCCGCCTGCGATCCCCACGAGCGGTGAAAAGCGACGGTCGATGAGCGCGCCCGATCGCCCTTCGCTCTCTATCTTGAGGAACATGCGCGCAGCGACAATGAGCAGGAAAACGGCGAAGAGCGAACGCAAGAGCCCCTGATCGATGCTGTTGGCGACTTGGGCGCTCAACCATGTGCTGAGGGTCGCCGTAAAGGCGACGCCGAGCCCTTCCCAAAGGGGAATGGGGTTGAGGCGCGCGTATCGCCAACACGCAATGAGCAGATTGGGGACCATCATGACGAGCGCAGTCCCTTGCGCCACTGGTTGAGACATCCCGAAAAGAAGGGCGAGCACGGGAACGGCGACGATGCCGCCGCCAATGCCAAACAGCCCACCTGCGAAACCAAGCGCTCCGCCCAGCAGGGCTATGCCGGTCAACGAAATCAGATCAAAGGACATTGGTTTTCGACAGCGAGGCTGCAGGGTTCGTCCAAAAATAAAGAGCGCCCCCTTTTAGGGGCGCTCCGCGTTTCGCTTCTTTGGCGAGGTTTTGGATCAGCCCCAAAGCGCCTTGGTCGCCAGGGCGGCGCCATCGCGCAGCGCTTCGAATTTCGCCCACACGATGGACTCGTGCACGCGCTGCAGAAGCGGGCCCTGCGCAAAGCCGCAATCCGTGCCGGCGATGACATTCTCGCGGCCCACCAGTTCGGCGTAACGCACGATGCGCTCGGCCACGAGTTCGGGATGCTCCACCACATTGGTGGCGTGGCTGATGACGCCGGGGATCAGGATCGTGTCCTTCGGCAGCTTCACGTCCTTCCAGACTTTCCACTCATGTTCGTGACGCGGATTCGCGCCCTCGATCACAAAGGCGCCTGCCTTGATCTTGAGAATCTGGTGCACGATTTCGCGCAGCGGAATGTCGGTCGTGTGCGGGCCCGGCCAGCTGCCCCAGCACACATGGTAACGCACCATGTCCTGCGGCACGCCTTCCAGCGAATGGTTGATAATCTCGACCATGCGCTCGAGCCAGGCCATGTAATCGCCAAAGCTCTTGGGCGGCACCATGCGGTCATAGGTGACGGCGGCGCGCGCATCGTCGAGCTGCACCACGATCCCCGCATCGGTGATCGCCTTGTATTCGGTGCGGATGGCCTCGGCGAGGGCGAGGGTGCATTCCTCGTCGGTCTTGTAGAACTCATTCCTGCGGTCGGGGATCACGCTGGAGATGGCCGCGACCGGCAGGAAGGCGTCCTTGAAATCCATGCCCGCGAGCGCGGTCTTGAAGTTCTGGATGTCGAGCTGCAGTTCCGCCTGACCGGTATAGGCGATTGGGCCGGTGCAGACTGATTCAGCGTTGGTGTTCGGCGGATCGCGCGAATCCATCTCCGCATAGAAGCCGGCGAAGCGCGTGCGGTCGGCGCCGGTGGCGAAGGGGTTCACGCCATTGAAGGGGCGGCGCTCGAAACCGCTGAGGCGCGTCAGCGCATATTGCGACCAGCTGATCGACTTGCCGAACTCGCCATCGCTGGGCACATCGACGCCAGCGGCCTTCTGCTGGGCCAGCACTTCCTTCACGCTGGCGGCGAGGCATGCCTCGTAGGCCGCCTCGTCATAGGGCTGGCGCGTCTGACGGGCGCGAATGAAAGCGCGCAGCGGCTCAGGCCGGATAAGGCTGCCGACATGGGTGGTGAGAATGCGATCTGTACTGCGCTTCATGTTTTCAAACCCGCGTTGGATCAGATGAAACTCGCTACCATGGCGTCATAGAGTGGGCAATCGCCCCTCCTATTAGGCCTTATGCTGATGCATCGCCGCCCAGACGCGCTCGGCGCTCGCGGGCATGTCGAGATGGCGCACTCCGACGACCTTCAATGCGTCAAGAACCGCGTTCATCACGACGGCCGAGGCTGGCGTCGTGCCGCCCTCGCCGCCGCCCTTGATGCGCAGGGGATTGCCGCGCGTGGCGTCCTCGGTGATGTCGACCTTGAAAGTGGGGAACATGGAGGCGCGCGGCATGGCGTAATCCATGAAGCTGCCGGTCAGCACCTGCCCCGAGCTCTGATCATAGGCGACCCCCTCCATGAGCGCGGGACCGGCGCCCTGCACGACGCCGCCATAGACCTGCCCATGCAGAATGAGCGGGTTCACCGGCTGGCCCGCATCGTCGATGGTGGCGTAGCGCGTCATCTCAACCTCGCCGGTCTCCTTGTCGATTTCGACCTCGCAGACCGCGCAGCCCGTGGGGTGGGCGGGAATGCGCCCATTGAGCACCTTCTTGGCGACCAGCGGCGCGCGCAATTCTTCCGGCAGCGAATCGTTCGTCGCCGCCGCGCGGGCGAGATCGAAAATGTCGAAGCGCTGATTGTTGCGAACGCATTGGAAGAAGCCATCCTCGAAGGCGACTTCGGAGGCGGGAACCTCCATCAATGCGCCTGCGATCAGCTTGCCCTGCGCGATCACGGCGTCGCTGGCCTCGACCATCAAGGTTCCCGCAAGACGCATGGAGCGATCCGAATGGCTGCCGCCGCCTGACTCAACGAGTGCGGTGTCGCCATAGATGAGCTTCACATCATAGGGCGTCACGCCCACAAGATCGGCGACGACTTGCGCGAAGCTCGTCTCATGACCCTGCCCTGTGGTCTGTGTGCCCACCACGAGCTCCACATGACCCTCCGGTCGGATGGCGATCTCCACCCGCTCATGGGGCGCGCCTACTGGCGTCTCGATGTAATTGGCGAGGCCTATGCCAGCGAGCTTGCCACGCGACTGCGCATCCTTTCGGCGGGTCTCGAAGCCATCCCAATCGGAAAGTGCGAGCGCGCGGTCGAGATTGTCGAAGAAATCGCCGCTGTCATAGGTCAGGCCAGAGGCCGTGCGATAGGGCAGGGCGGCGCGGGTGATCATGTTGCGTCGGCGCAATTCAACGCGGTCAATGCCCATGTCAGCCGCCGCCATGTCGAGCAGGCGCTCAAGAACCAGCGTCGCTTCGGGACGCCCCGCGCCGCGATAGGGCGCGATGGGAACCGTGTTGCTCATGGCGCCGATCAGGCGCACGCCCGCCTTGGGAATGTCATAGACTGTCGTGCCCACGCGCCAGCCGTTATGCAGCGGCGTATAGGTGACCATATGGGCGCCGATGTTGCTGACGATCTCGACGTCATAGGCAAGAATGCGTCCCGTTGCGTCGAGCGCCAGCCGCGCCTTTGTGACGCTGTCGCGGCCCTGATAGTCCGTGAGGAAACATTCGCTGCGGTCCCCGGTCCATTTCACCGCACGTCCCACGACCTTCGCCGCCCAGAGCACGCCGAGCTGTTCGGCGTAGCTGTTGGTGCGCGTGCCAAACCCACCGCCGGTGTCAGGCACGATGACGCGCAGACGATCAGGTGGGAGCTTCATCGCGGCGCAAATGCCCGCGCGCATGCGGTGCGCGCCCTGACAGCCGGAGATCAGCACATATTTGTCGCTCGCTGCGTCATATTCGCCGAGCGCCGAGCGGGGCTCCATCTGCGCGGTCACTGTGCGCTGGCTGCGGAAGCTTTCTTCCACCACATGGGCCGCATTGGCGAAGGCCTCCGCGACCCCCGTGCGATCGTTCACATCGGCGTCGAGGGCCCGGTTGCCGGGCACATCATCCCAGAGTTGCGGCGCGCCGGGCTCAAGGGCCAGAAGGCCGTCGACGATGGCTGGCAGGGTTTCGTAATCCACCAGCACCGCCTCTGCGGCGTCACGCGCCTGCTCGCGGGTCTGCGCCACCACCATGGCGATGGGCTCGCCGGGAAAACGCACCTTGTCGATGGCGAAGGGAATATGGAGCTTGTCATGCACCAGATGGCCCATGCTCGCCATGAAGGCGCCGCGCTTCCAATCCACCGCATCGGCCGAGACGACGCCCTGCGCAAAACCGCCAAAGCCAGCGGCGAGATAGTCTTCGCCGGTCAATATGGCGAGTACGCCCGGCATGGCGCGCGCTGCGCTGGAGTCGATGCCCTCGATGACCGCATGGGCGTGGGGTGAGCGTACGAAGGCGGCGAAAACTTCACCCGGCAGCGACACGTCGTCGGTATAGCGACCCGCTCCGCGCAGAAGGCGAAGATCTTCGAATCGCGGCAGTGGCCGTCCGATCCATGGCCCGCCATTTCGCATGCTCTTGTTATCCGCGCTCGCCACCTGGCGTCTCCCCGTGTTGCACATGTGCTCGCCGACTGTATAAGTCGGGCCGTTCAGGCGACCGTGGCGAGCTCGTCGGTTCTATAACATTGGTTGGCGACTGGAAACGGCTATGGGGCGGATCGAGATGAACAAGGCTGAGAGCTCAATGGACGGTGTGGATTTCGACCGTTTTCGCCTGCGTCGCTTCATCGAGAGCCTGCCCGCTGAAGAAGTCGAGATCCGCACGGGCAAGACCGATCTCGCCGATATCGCGAGCATTGTGGACGGCAATCCCAAGGCGGTGCATTTTCGCGATGTCGGCCCCGAGGGTCAGGAGCTCGTCGCCAGCGTTTGCGGCAGCCGCGCGCGAATCGCCGCAGCTTTCGGCGTCGCCCCGGCGCAGCTCATGAATGAGGTGCTGCGGCGCCTGCGCACCCAGCCTCGCGTGGTCGAGGTTTCTCGCGACGATGCGCCCTGTCAGCAGGTTGTCCTGACCGGCGATGACGCTGATCTGACCAGTCTGCCTGTACACTTGCAGCACGGCATGGATGGCGCGCCCTATATTTCCTCGTCCATCGATTATGTGGTCGACCCCAAGACAGGCCTGTCCAATGTGGGCATCCGTCGTCTGATGCTGCGCGGAACCAAGGAGGCTGGCGCCGATCTTGTCGCGCCAAGCGATCTCAAGGCGATCTACGAGGCCTGCGCCCGCGAGGGCAAGCGCCTGCCCGTCAGCTTCGTCGTCGGCGCTCATCCCGTCGATTATGTGGCGGGCATGATGCGCCTGCCTGTAGACGAAATAGGCGTGGTCGCCTCCCTGCGCGACGCCCCGTTGCCGGTGGTCAAATGCGTCACCAACGACATCATGGTGCCTGCCGACGCGGAAATGGTGCTCGAAGGCTATCTTGATGAGCGCGGCCATGTGGAGCCCGAAGGCCCCTATGGCGAGTTCCTCGGCTACTATGGCGCGCTCAAGCGCAATCCCGTGTTCCACCTCACCGCCATCACCAAGCGCCACGACGCCCTGTTCCAGACCATGAGCATCAGCGGCCCGGCGCTGGCGCGGACCGACACCGCACAGCTCGCGGCGCTGCGTGCGGAAATCACCGTTTGGCGCGCGCTTGAGACAGCGGTGCGCGAGCCCGTTGCTGTCTATGCGGCGGCTTCCAGCGGCGGCCTGCTCAATATCCGCATCGCCATACGCCAGCGCGTTCCCGGCGAGGCGCGCAACGCCATCGCCGCGGCGCTCGGCTCGCTCGCCAATGTGAAGCACGCTTTCGTGGTCGATCCCGACATCGACATCACCAACGACGAGCAGATGGACTGGGCGCTGGCGACGCGCTTTCAGGCCGATCGCGACTTTTTGATCATGAATGGCCTGCGCGCCATGCCGCTCGATCCCTCGCTCAACGGCTCCCATCAGGGCGCCAAGGCGGGCTTTGATTGCACCTGGCCCTTCGGTTCTGGCGACAGGCTCGACGCGCGCGTGCCGTCGGCGCCCACCTATCAAGGCCCGCGCTTCCCATCGGTGGAAGCTGCGCTTGTCGATGGGCCGAAGGTTTTCGAGCAACTCATGACTGCGATGGGCAGCCGCGATGGGCGCGAAATCGTGCGCGAGCTCGATCGCCTGCGCAACACGGCGAGCCTCACGCGCGATGCCGAAGGCCGCTACATCCTGACCCCTTCGGCGGGCTGACCGACGCGTCTTGTGCGCGGTCAAGCTCACCGTTATTCATGCCCTCGAAACTAACTTGTGGAAGCGCCATCGCGGCGCCCCCGGAGGAAAACAAATGTCGATTTTGAAATCAGCCGGAGCCGGTCTCATCGCTCTTGCCTGCGCCATCTCCAGCGCGCCCGCGCAGGAAGTTGTCGTTAAGGTCGGTATAGCCAAGGCGCTCGCCACAGCCGGCACGATGATCGCCGTCGAGAAGGGCTACTTCAAGGAAGCGGGCGTGAAGGTCGTCATCGAGGAACTCGATTCCTCGGCCAATGTGATGGCGCTGCTGGCGCAGGGCCAGCTGCAGATCATCGAAGGCGGCATCTCCGTCGGTTATTTCAACGCCATTGAGCGCGGTCTGCCGATCACCATCGTTTCCGACCGCGTGTCGACGCCCCTCAGCCACAAGCTGCTGGTCCGTCCCGATCTCGCAGACAAGATCAAGACCCCAGCCGATCTTAAGGGCAAGATGATCGCCTCCAACGGGCCGGGCTCGGTCACGACCTATGAAGTCGCCAAGATCCTCGCCAAGGACAACGTCAGCATCAAGGATGTCGACATCAAGATCCTGTCCTTCGTCAACATGGGCATCGCCCTGACCAACAAGGCGATTGACGCTGCTTTGGTGATTCAGCCCTGGGCCTCTCAATATGTCGAGAAGGGCATCGCGAAGGTCTTCGCCGATCCCGACGATTACGCCGATCCCAAGCCCCTCACCATTGCCGTCAACATGGTGAACACCGACTGGGCCGCCAAGAACAAGGATCTGATGGATCGCTACTACCTCGCCTATTCGCGCGGGGTGCGTGAATATTGCCAAGCCTATCATGGCGGCAAGAATCGTCAGGAAGTCATCGACATCATCGTGCGCACCGGTCTTGAAGAGCGTCCCGAGGTTCTCGCCAACACGCCCTGGCCCGCCCGTAACGTCAGCGGCCGCATCAACATTCCGGTCCTGCTCGACATGCAGAAATATTACATCAACGAAGGCCTCGCCACGCGGGAGCTGGGCGTCGAGCAGCTCGTGAATAATCAGTATGTGGACGCGGCCGCCGCCAAGCTCGGCCCTTTCACGGTCGAGAACGCCAACAGCAAGCTTGAAGGCTGCCGCTGATCTGGCCCGTCTCTAACAAGAAAGCCCGGCCTCGCGCCGGGCTTTTTTCGTTTCTGGCTCGCCCTCGACTTCCACGTGCGCCAGCGATAAAATGACATTAGATACCTAAGTTGTCCCCCGGGAGGACGCCATGCTCACCCACGAGGAAAATGACCTGCTGTGCCGCGTCGAAGGCGATGCGCCCATGGGCCAGATGATGCGCCGTTACTGGCTGCCCGCCTGTCTGTCCGAAGAGGTTGAGGGGCCTGATTGCGATCCGGTGCGGGTGCGGCTTCTGGGCGAAAATCTCGTCGCCTTCCGCGATAGCGAGGGGCGCGTTGGTCTCGTCGCCGAGCAATGCCCCCATCGCAAGGCCTCGCTCTTTTTCGGACGCAACGAGGAAGGCGGGCTGCGCTGCCTCTATCACGGTTGGAAATTCGACGTTGAGGGCAATTGCATCGAGATGTCGTCGGAGCCTGCCGGCAGTTCGCTGTGTGAAAAGGTCAAGCATCGCGCCTATCCGGTGCACGAGTGCGGCGGCGTGATCTGGGCCTATATGGGCGCCGCGGAACATATGCCGGAATTCCAGCGTCCCATCTTCGCGCCCACGGAGGCGACGCGCGTCGCCCATCTCAAGGTGGTGATCGACTGTAATTGGGCGCAGGGCCTCGAAGGGGCGATCGATTCGGCCCATTCCTCAAGCCTTCATTCGACCGACATGCCCGCCGCCCGCGTCAATAGCTCCACCGCGACCGGCGTCGCCTGGCAGCGGCCCAGCACCGACAAATCCCCGCGGCTGCAGGCGCAGGAAACCGACTATGGCTTTCGCTATGCGGCGATCCGTCGTCCGATCCAGAACGCCAATGTCAGCGACTATGTGCGCGTGACCCTCTTCGTCGCGCCTTTCAGCGTGCTGATCCCGCCAAATAACGTCTATAACGTGCACCAGATGAGCGTGCCGGTGGATGATACGCATAACATCATCTACCTCACCGCCTGGACCGATGTGGGCGAGGGCGTCGATCAGGAATCCTGGCGCAAATTCACCGGTGGCCAGCTCGGCATCGATCTCGATCCGACCTATCGCAAGATCGACAATGCGGCGGCCAATTTCGGGCAGGATCGTTCGGCCATGCGCCTTGGCAGCTTCACCGGCATTCGCGGCTTTCCCAATCAGGATATCGCCATGCAGGAAAGCATGGGCGCCATCGCCGACCGCTCGGGCGAGAGGCTCGGCGCGAGCGATCTGGCCATCGTGGAGTTCCGCCGCGTGATGGTGAAAGCCGTGCGCGATTTCATCGCCACCGGCAAAACGCCCCCGGCTCTTGGCCTCTCGGAGGCCGAGCGCCTGAAGCTGGCCTCCTGGGAGCGCATCGTCCCGAAGTCCACGGATTGGCGGGATTTCGAGCCGGAAGCGGCGCAGGTGGCGGCCCAATAGCAGCGAAAGGCTTGACCGGGCGCGCGCGGCGTTTATTCCTCGCTTTATTCAAGTGAGGGAACCAAAATGAAAATCGTCGCTTTCGACCGCGTGGACGGACCGGGCCTTGGCATTTTGCAGGGCGAGACCGTCATCGACCTTTGCGCCGTTGACGCCAGCGCCCCGCGCGAACTCGGCGCCATTCTGCGCGGCCCCGGCCTTTCGGCTCTCGCCGCCATTGGCGCGCGCGCCACCGCCGCCCATCATGTGAAGCTGTCGGCCATAACCCTGCGCATGCCCGTCGAGACCCCCGGCAAGATCATCTGCCTCGGCCTCAACTATATCGAGCATGTGAACGAAGGGCCGTTCCAGCGTCCCGATTATCCCACGCTCTTCATGCGTGGCATGACCTCGCTCGTTCCCGCCAACGCCGGGCTCGTGCGTCCCACGACCTCGATCCAGTTCGACTACGAAGCCGAACTCGTCGCCATCATCGGCAAGACCGCGCGTCATCTCACCGTTGAAAATGCGCTTGATTGCGTCGCCGGCTATTCGGTTTTCAACGATGGCTCGATCCGCGATTTCCAGCGTCACACGATCCAGTGGACCATGGGCAAGAACTTCGACAAGTCCGGCAGCTTCGGCCCGGCCTTCGTCAGCTCGGACGAGCTGCCCCCCGGCGCCGCCGGCCTCAAGATCGAATGCCGCCTGAACGGCCAGGCCGTGCAGACCGACAATACGAAGAACATGTCGTTCAACGTGGTCGACACGCTCGTCTATATCACCAAGGGCATCACCCTTGAGCCCGGCGATCTGCTCGTCATGGGCACGCCCGCCGGCGTCGGCCATGGCCGCAAGCCTCAGCTCTGGATGAAGAAGGGCGACACTGTGGAGGTCGAGATCGAGAGCGTCGGCCTGCTGAGCAATCCCATCGTGGACGAAGTCTGATCCAATCCCCATCTGCGAGGGCATGATCGCCCCGTTCGCTTGAAAAAGGTTCGCCATGTCCTCGCAGCTGAAGACTATTACGAAAATCATCGAATCGCCCCAGCCCCATTGGGTGGGCGATGGGTTTTTCGTGCGGCCGCTCTTCGCTGATTTCGCCTTCCAGCGCGACATCAGCCCCTTCCTGATGCTCGATTACGCCGCGCCCGCACGGTTCAAGCCCTCCGACACGCCGCCGGGCGTGGGGCCCCATCCGCACAAGGGATTTGAGACCGTCACCATCGTCTATGATGGCGAGGTGGAGCATCGCGATTCCACAGGCGCCATCGGCTGCATCGGCCCGGGCGACGTGCAATGGATGACCGCAGGTTCGGGCATCGTGCATGAGGAATTTCATTCGCGCGCGGCGGCGAAAACCGGCGGCGTGGTTTCCATGTCGCAGCTCTGGGTCAATCTGCCCAAGCGCGATAAATCCGCCGCGCCTCACTATCAGGACATCCGTAACGACAGCATCCCCGAAGTCAGCGTCGGCGGTGGCGTGGTGCGCGTGATTGCCGGTGAATTTCAGGGCCAGAGCGGCCCTGCGAGCACCTTCACCCCCGTGCAGGTCTGGGACATGCGTCTGAAAGCGGGCGACCGTGTCACGCTTACCCTCGGCGAGGGCGACACTGCTTTGCTGCCAGTGCTGCAGGGCCGCGTGAAGCTGAATGGCGAGCGCGAGGTCGCGGCTTCGCGCCTCGTCATGTTCAGCACTGCCGGCGCCTCGATTGAGGTCGAGGCCATCGACGACGCCATCCTGCTCCTGCTTGGCGGCGAGCCCATCGATGAGCCGGTGGCGGCCTATGGTCCTTTCGTGATGAACACACAGGACGAAATCCGTCAGGCTATTTCGGATTATCGCGCCGGGAAAATGGGTTCGCTCTGAGGCGAAGGGGATCGGCTTGGAAGAGGTCGATTGCATCGTCGCAGGCGCAGGCGTGGTGGGCCTCGCCATCGCGCGCTCGCTCGCCCTTAACGGGCGCGAAGTCATCATCCTCGAAAAGGCGGAGAGCTTCGGCACGGAAACCTCGGCCCGCAACAGCGAGGTCATTCACGCGGGAATCTACTATCCCCACGGCAGCCTCATGGCGCGGTTCTGCGTCGCCGGACGCAAGGCGCTTTACGCCTATCTTGGGGAGCGCGGCCTGCCCCACAGGCGCTGCGGCAAGCTGATCGTCGCGACAGACGCGGACGAGCTTGATCGGCTCACAGGCATCCGCGCCCGCGCGAGCGCCAATGGCGTCGAGGATATGGAGTTGCTGACCGCCGCGCAGGCGCGCGCGCTTGAGCCTGCGCTCCATTGCACAGGCGCGCTGCTTTCGCCCTCGACTGGCGTCATCGACAGCCACGCCTTCATGCTAAGTTTACTGGGGGAGGCTGAGGCTCATGGGGCGATGCTCGCCTGCCATACACCGGTGGTCGGCGGGCGCGTGGGCTCAGGCGGAATCGAGATCGAGACGGGCGGCGCCGAGCCGATGCAGCTGCGCTGCAAGCTCTTCATCAATGCTGCGGGCCTTGGGGCGCCCGCGCTCGCAAGGCGCATCGAAGGCGTGCCGCCCGAGCGCATCCCCGGGACCTGGTGGGCCAAGGGCAATTATTTCACCCTCGCGGGGCGCCAGCCCTTCTCGCGACTGATCTATCCCGTGCCTGTGCCGGGCGGGCTCGGGACGCATCTGACCCTCGATCTCGCCGGGCAGGCCCGTTTCGGCCCCGATGTCGAGTGGGTGGACGAGATCGATTATCAGGTCGACCCCCGCCGGGGCGACGGATTCTCTGCCGCCATACGTCGCTATTGGCCGGATCTCCCCGACGACGCCCTCCAGCCCGCCTATTCAGGCATCCGTCCCAAGATCGTCCCGCCCGGCGCGCCGGGGCAGGATTTCATGATCGAGGGACCGCGTGATCATGGCGTTTCCGGCTTGGTGAATCTGTTCGGGATTGAATCGCCGGGGCTGACGTCCTCGCTGGCGATCGCGGCGCATGTGGTGGAGATGGTGTGCTAATAAAAAAGGCAGCCGAGTGAGGTCAAACGCCTCAGCGATCCGCATTGGCGGACCTCCCAACTGCGATTACAAAATACACTAGCTTAGCTTTTATGTCTATACCGTCCGCCCTATCTGTTGAACCAAACCCGCTTCCCCGGTAGAACCCGCCCGCGCCACGCCGCCAGAGGATTCACCCATGCAGAAACATCGTCCGGTTATGCTTGTCGTCCTCGATGGTTGGGGCTGGCGTGAGGAGACTGCTGACAATGCGGTCAAGCAGGCGAAGACGCCTACCTTCGATTCTCTCTGGGGGACCTGTCCCCACGCTTTCCTCGATACATCCGGCAAGGATGTCGGTCTGCCGTCCGGCCAGATGGGCAATTCGGAAGTCGGTCACCTCAACATTGGCGCTGGCCGGGTGGTGATGCAGGATCTGCCGCGCGTGTCCGACACGGTGGAGAGCGGCGGCCTTGCGCAAATTCCCGCCCTCAACGCCTTCATCGAGAGCCTGCGCCAATCGGGCGGCGCCTGTCATTTGCTGGGGCTGGTTTCGCCCGGCGGCGTCCATTCCCATCAGGATCATGCGGCGGCGCTGGCGGCCTATGTGGCCTCGGCTGGCGTGCGCACCTATCTCCACGCCTTTACCGATGGTCGCGACACGCCGCCCCGGTCAAGCGATGAAGACCTGAAGCGCCTCAAGGCCGCTCTCCCGCCTTCGGTCACGGTCGCCACGGTCTGCGGGCGCTACTACGCCATGGACCGCGACAACCGCTGGGAGCGCGTGTCGCGCGCTTATGATCTGCTGGTCAGCGCCAAGGGGCCGCGCTTTGATGATCCGCTCGCGGTGGTGGCCGACGCCTATGCCCACGACAAGAGCGATGAATTCATCGAGCCTGCGGTCGTGGGCGATTATCAGGGCATGAAGGACGGCGACGGCGTCCTGTGCTTCAACTTCCGCGCCGACCGGGTGCGCGAATTGCTCGGCGCCATGCTCGACCCCGATTTTAGGGGATTCGAGCGCAGTAAGGTCGTCCATTTCGCCGCCGCTGCGGGCCTGACCCAATACAGCACCGATCTCGACCGCTTCATGTCCACCCTCTTCGCCCCCCAGAGCCTCGACAATGTGCTTGGCAAGGTGGTGGCGGATGCTGGCCGCACCCAGTTGCGCATGGCGGAGACCGAGAAATATCCGCACGTCACCTATTTCCTCAATGGCGGCGAGGAGACGCCCTACAAGGGCGAGGATCGCACCATGGTCCCGTCCCCCAAGGTCGCGACCTATGACCTGCAGCCCGAGATGTCCGCGCCCGAACTGACCCAGAAGGCGGTCGAGGCCATTGATTCGGGCAAATACGACATGATCGTCCTCAACTTCGCCAACCCCGACATGGTCGGCCACACCGGCGTCCTCACCGCCGCCGTCAAGGCGGTCGAGACGGTGGATGCGGGGCTTGGGCGGATCGTCGAGGCTTTGCGCCGGGCTGGCGGCGGCCTCCTCGTCACCGCCGACCACGGCAATTGCGAGATGATGCGCGACCCCGAGACCGGCGGCCCACACACGGCCCACACGACCAATCCCGTGCCAGTGATCGTGATGGGCGCAGAGGCGGCCTCGCTCGCCGATGGGCGCCTCGCTGATCTCGCCCCCACCATGCTCGACATGATGGGCCTGCCAAAGCCGCGTGAAATGACCGGCGTTTCGCTGCTGCGGCGCTGATATGGCCCTGCGCCGCGTCGTCGTCACCCCGCCGAATTTCGACGAGGCGGCGCTGGATTTTCTGCGGGCCCGCGGGTGTGAGCCGGTGCTGCCGCAAAAGCCTGAGGCGCAATTCGCCCCGGACGAACTTCCCGCCCTGCTGGCGGGCGCCGATGGCTGGATCATCGGGCCCGCGCCCTATGTGACCCGCGAACTCGTAGCCGCTTTGCCCGCTTGCCGCGTCTTCGCCCGGCGGGGCGTGGGATATGAGCGACTCGATACCAATGCTATCGCCGAAGCGGGCCGTGTGGCGGCTATCGCCACTGGCGGCAATGACGCCTCAGTCGCCGACGCAGCCATCGGCCTCATGCTGGCGGTGGGGCGGCGCATGCGGGAGCAGCAAGACGCCATGCTTTCAGGGGATTGGTCGATCCGGGTCAGCACGGACCTCTACCGCATGACTGTCGGCATCATCGGCATGGGCCGCTCGGGCCGGGCGCTGGCGCAGAGGCTCAGAGGTTTCGAGTCGAAACTACTTGCCGTCACCCCGAGGCCGAACCTTGCATGGGGCGAAACACAGGGTGTCGCTTTCACCGATCTGGCGACCCTGCTGCGCGAGAGCGACTATGTCAGCATCCACGCGCCACTGACGCCTGCGACCCGCCATCTGATTGGCGCGGCGCAGCTCGCGGCCATGAAGCCCGGCGCCATACTCATCAATACGGCGCGCGGCGGGCTGGTGGACGATCGGGCCTTGCTGGAGGCCTTGCGCAGCGGCCGGCTCGGCGGAGCCGGGCTCGACGTTTTCGAAGGCGAATCAGACGTTGAGCTGAAGCCTGTCGCGCAGGAATTGCTCGCTTTGCCCAATGTCGTGGGCACGCCTCATTCCGCCGCCTCGACCCGTCAGGGCCTCGCGCGCACCAATATGATCATCGCACGAGCGGTGGTCGCGGTGCTTGACGGCGAAGAGGCGCC
>CANBVC010000006.1 GCA_947372795.1 Beijerinckiaceae bacterium | reverse complement strand
TCAAGGATATGCGTCGAAACGATGATCGCCTTGCTGGGCGCCAGCGTGCGGATGAGGCAGCGCATTTCGTGCTTCTGGTTGGGGTCAAGACCATCGGTCGGCTCATCGAGAATGAGCACGTCAGGGTCGTGCACCAGCGCCATAGCGATGCCGACGCGCCGCTTGTAGCCCTTCGACAGGGCCTCGATGCGGCGGTCCCAGACCTCGGCGAGATCAATGCTTTCAACCAGTTCGGCGAGGCGGTCATTGGTTTGGCGCGCGGTGAGTCCGCGCAGTCCGGCGACGAAGCTCAGGAAATCAGCCACGGTCATGTCAGGATAGGCTGGCGCGCCCTCTGGGAGATAGCCAAGATGCTGGCGCGCGGGGATGGGGTCCTTGCGCGTGTCATGGCCCGCGACGAAAGCCGAGCCAGATGTGGGCTCAAGAAATCCCGCGATGATCTTCATGGTGGTGGATTTGCCCGCCCCGTTGGGACCAAGGAAGCCCACGACCTCGCCCCGGTTGACGGAAAACGAGACTCCATTCACCGCCGTGACCGGCCCGAAACGCATGATCAAATCCCGCGTTTCCACGAGCGTCTGCCCATTCGGCATGGGATTCTCCCTCCACTTGCTCGCTTGCGGGCTTAAGCCTGCCCAAATGGCGACGAAGCGAGCCGTCCTCCATTACTGAAGATTGTGCTTAATTCAAGGTTTTTGTCGGCTGAAACCAGCTCCGCAGGATCTGCGCGCCGGGGTCGTCGGCGCACCTTTCGTCCGGTTGATCAGTTGATCTGATGGCCGGGAATGACGACCTCTTCGCCAATCCGCCGGATGTTTTCCACAGTGGGAATCATCTTGCAAAGGATAAGTTCAAGGCCAAGGTCACGGTATCGGCGCAGCTGTGCGTGGATATTCTTGGGCGTGCCGATAAGGCCGGCCTTGAGCGCGGGCAGCATGCGCCGCTCCATCTTTCGCACATCGGGCTCGGGATCATATTTCATGACCTCTTCGATGGTCTTGTTGATGCCGGTTTCCTCGTCTTTTTCGACTGCGACGAAGGGATTCATGGCGAAGCGCACCTTGCGTCCCTCGCGCTCGGCGCGCCTGCGCATGTCGCTCACCGAGCTTTCGACGCCGCGCATGACGTCATCGACGTTTTCGGCCTGTTTGGGGTAGTTGATGAACCACCAGTCGCAATTTTGGGCGATGAAGTCGCGCCCCTCGTCGCCCGCGCTGACAGAGTAGATTTCGGGGGATTCGCCATGACCGGGCTTCAGAAGCAGGCGCGCGTCCGTGTAGCGGAAGAACTCGCCTTCGTAGGAAAAGGTCTCGTTTTCCCACAGGCCGCGCATCACCTCGATGAATTCGGTCGCTCGCTTGTAGCGGTCAGCGCCTTGCAGGATCTTTCCGCCGAACATTTCGAATTCTTCGCCAAACCAGCCGTTGACGATGTTGAAGGCCATGCCGCCCTTGCACATGCGATCAAGCGAGGCTGCCATCTTGGCCGCGAGCACGGGATCTAGCAGGCCCGGATGAATGGCGACGAGCGCGCGCATGCGTTCAAGGCGCGAGCCAACTGCGCTGGCGAGCAGCCAGGCGGATAAATCGCTGCCCAGATGCCGCTCAGCGAAGAGGCATATGTCGAATCCTGATTGATCGGCGGCGACCAGGAGATCGGTGGAATGTTCCAGTTGCAGGTCCCGAGTGCCGGCGGGGAGGGCCTTGAGAGCCTCCGCATGCGACTTGGCGACCTCGGGGGATCCAACGGTCGCCATAGGAATGGGCGCATAAAGGCCGAACTGCATCTGGGTGGTTTCCTCGTTTTGTCGTGATGATCCGAATGTAGCCGTTTTTTGAGGGCCGCGCCTGCAAAAAGCTAGTTGCTGATTGCGGCGCGATGGCTGAAATCGTTCAATCCCTGCCCGCCGTGTCAGCGCGCACGAGATCGACGCCAGTCGCCACGCCCATCTCGTCGCACATCAGAACGAAATTTTCGGTGCAGATATTGCCCGCCGCGCCCGCATTGCCCTGTCAGGTAGAATTGCATGGCGGCTCGCAGAAGTTCAAGTGGGCAGCCCTGTCGGCCATCCCACCTTTTGCTTCTAAAGGCATCTGCGAACATTATGGCGCGCCAGTTTTAAGGGGGAGCGGACATGAGCGATGCTGACATTCTCAAGATCGAGACCAAGGACAAAATTCGGCTCTTGACGCTCAACCGCCCCGACCGGCGTAACGCCCTCTCGCATGATCTCTCGCAGGCCCTGCGCCGGGCCATCATCGCGGCGGATGTCGATGACGACGTGGCGGTTGTGGCCATCACCGGGGCGGGCAGCGCCTTTTGCGCGGGTGTTGACTTGAAAGATGCGCGAGCCACGGATGAATCGACCGGGACATATCGCGGGCCGCTGCATGAACCAGAGCGCAGCATTTACGAAGTCATGATCGACTCGCGCAAGCCGCTCCTCGCGATCGTGAATGGTCCAGCGCTCGCGGGTGGTTGCGAACTGGCTCTGGCTTGCGATCTTCGTGTGGCCGCAGACAACGCGTTCTTCGGTGTGCCTGAGGCGCGGCGTGGGATGGGTGCGAATTTCGCCTCTGTCGTGCTGCCCACCATGGTTCCTCCCGGCATCGCTATGGAATGGCTCTATACCGGGCGGCGCATCGGTCTTGATGAGGCGGAGCGCTGGGGACTCGTGAACAGGATCGCCCCTCCGGATCAATTGATGAGCGTGGCGATGGAACTTGCCGGCGAAATCGCCCGTTCGGCGCCGCTGTCCCTGCAACGCATGAAGCTGACCTTCCGCAAGTCTCACGGATTGCCTTTGCATGCCGGCATAAGGCTCGATGCGGGTCCTGACGTCTATTATTCAGAAGACCGCAAGGAGGGCGCGCGCGCCTTTCTCGAAAAGCGTGAGCCTGTCTGGCAGGGGCGCTGAGTAGTCCGCATTTTGCTCGGTGAGGCGCGCTAGGTCCGCTTCTCCCAAAGTCGCCGAGGGTGATTGTTAGGCTTGCCAGGCACTCGAAGGCTTCGTTTTATGTGTGCCAGAAGAGCGCTTGTGCGAGCGCCCAGGACCATCGGCAAGCCGCTCACTAGCGCATCGATCATCTGGGGATGTTGATAATGACCATTGATCGGCACACGCGGCAGGCAAGCCAGTCCGTCGAAATCGTAGGACGCTAGTACGCCTCGTCGCGTCGTGACAGCTGTTGCAAAGCCCGCCTGGCGAGCGAATTCATATTCCCGCGTATCGCAGCAGCCGACGGCGCCATATGGATAGGAAAAATGATTGACCTCGACCTTCAGACGCTCGCGGATGATATCGCGCGCTTCGACTATTTCCCTCATCGCTGATTTATCGTCGAGCCGGGCCAGGTTGGCGTGAGTTGCGGTATGTGCGCCGATGGTGCAGCCCGGCAGCGCCGCGATTTCTGAAAGCTCGGTCCAGTCCATATATAAATCTCGGGTTAATGCGCACAGATCGAGGCCAGCCTGCCGCGCGAGGTCAGCGGTCTGGCGTGCGCGCAGCGGCTCATTGGCGCGCCACATGATGTCGCGAAGCGCATCCGCCGCTTGTGCTTTTCTACGATGGTCTGCCGTGTCGAAGCGGCGGGGTTCATGTCCATCATCGATCATGAGGGATGACGCAGCCATGGTTGCGCGCTCTATAACATACCACCATGGGGCGATCAGCCCTGATGCAAAGCTCGTGGTGACGTAAATCGTGAAGGGCGCGCCGTGGCGCTGGAGGATTGGCGCTGCGTGAATAAGATTGTCGCGCCCTCCATCGTCGAATGTCAGCGCTGCAAAGCGCCGCTGGTCGGATCGCGCGCGCACAAGACGTTCCGGCACTTCATCCATCGATATGATGTCGTAGTTTTGCGCCTTCATGCTTGTCAGTACGCCCTCAAGCGTTTCTGGCGTCACTTCCAGTCCGGTGTTGACGCCCAGCCGATTGGCGCGCTTGGGCGCCACATGATGAAACATCAGGATCATACCCGCATGTTCCAGACGCTCGCGCGCGTAGCGCAGAGCTGGCGGTAGGCTCAGCAGGCGGAGGGCGGCGCCGATCGCTGTTATGTTTGCCCTGTCGGCGCTCCGACGAAGAAATTGATTCATTTGTTCTCGGCCGTGTTTTGGTTGCGCCTTACATCGATGGCGACGATCAGAAACGTCGTGATCGTAAGCATCACGGGATGGGCCGCGATTTCGACTTCCGTCATTCCCAAGATAAGTAGATAGGGCGAAATCAGTCTGGTGAGAGTGTTAGGGTTGGCGAACCAGCGTCTAATCGATTCCAAATGGAAATAGGCGAAGGGAAGCGTCCCGACGAGGCCGACGATCAGAAGTGATTGAAGCCAGGTGTTGTGGGCGCCCACGCTGGCGTCCGGCGCTCCCCACCATTCGCGGCTTAACACAGCATCGGCTGCGCCGAAGCCATGGCCGAGGAGAGGCGCTTCCAAAATCTTGTCCCAAACGAAGCCCCATAATTCCGTTCTGCCGGTCAGCGTCAGAATTTCGCTTGCATCGCTCGTGCGACTTGCGCCGTCGAGAAGCCGTTGCAGATTGGGAACGAAGCCAAGCGCGATCGAGAGCGTAGCGAGGGCGCACAGGGCTGTTATGGTCCAAACGAGGGACTTGGCGATTTTTGGTCTGGCGATGATCGGCAAGGCGAGTGTGATCGCAATCGCTCCAAGCGAAGTTCGGCTTCCCGTCGCCAGCATGATTGCTAGGGCTAGCGTCACTAACATCAGCGCCCTGCGCCTGTGGCCGTAGGCCAGCGCAAGCGGCAGCAATATGCAGATGAACGACGCCATTTCCTTGCCAAGAATGTTGGGGTGACTTGAAACCCCCTGTAGTCTGGGAGCTTCACCGTCGCTATAGCCCGCCAACCATGCGACATCAGGTATAGCGATCGTGGCGATAAGATTAAGTGCGGCATAGATTAAAAATGAGACGACAACGGTGCGGTAGATAGCCTGTTCGGAAATTTCCGCCGCGACGGCGCAGCAAAATAGAATGGCGGCGAGGAACCCAAGCGCGCCGACGGCTGTATATACGGGCGTGAGCGACCATATCGTCGAAGCGACAGCGATGATGCTAAAGAGCCCAATGGATTGGATGACGCGATCATTCAGCAGCGTCAGATACTGGGGCAAGCGCGCCAAACCCACGACGCCCATCGCAGCCCAGAGAAGCAGCTTCAGGCCGTTCTGTGCGTTCAAGCTGGCGGCCTCATGCAACTCCTGAGGCTGAAAATAAATATTCGGGACCACGATCGCAAAGCCAAGCATGCCAGCCAGCGCCCAGTCGCGGCCCTGTATGGCTGAAGCGACAACCCATAAAGCAGCGCCCGCTAATAAGAGAACGAACGGCGCAAAATAGCCGACCGGGCCAATGAGCGACAGGCTTCCAAGCCAGAAGAGCGCGATCAGCGCTGAAACTGCGATCAGCGCGGTCAGGCTTGGTGGCGTTTGGCGGGCGCTGTTATCCAGCGTCTGGTCGATCATGACATTGCCTTGCTTTCTTTTGTCTTACCGACTTGCGAGAGCCATCGGGTCGATTGCGATCTCAATGAGATCGCCCGGCTTTATCAATGTGTCCTGGTCAGCGGAGAACGACGTTTTTTCGCCATCAGCGTTCCGGTGAATTGTGATTTCTGGCGCAGCCGCCTTGCCCATCTGCGCCTTCAGCGCACCAGCATAGAGAAGCTTTTCCGTCATCGCGCGTAGGTCTAGCTTGAGCTTCTCACGTTCGACCGTCGCTGCCTCAAAAGACTTCTGGAGACTTGCAGCACGGTCGGCGGACATTCTGTCGAGTTCGCGAACAGCGTTCGCAAGGTCCGTGCTGGCGCTTGCAAGGCGCGAACGCGTGTCTGTTTCAGTCGATTTCATGAGGGCTAGGCTGCGACGTTCCTCATCGCCCCTATTAATTGCTGTGACACCCTTCATGACATTGGCGGTTGTGCGCTCCATTGCGGCTTTTTGATATTTTGCAGCTTCGCTTTGCTGCTCAAGACTTCCTGTTAGCGCCGCCACCTGTTCCCGCGCTTGTTCAATTTTCACCCGGTGAAATTCATGTTGCTTCGCCCATTCTTGCATCCGCGCGGCGAGCGAGTGTCGTTCCGCCTTCGTTATTTCCTCGATCACCTTGGCGGAGGCGCCTTGCGTTGAGCTCGCAGCCTCCATCTCAAAGTCGGTTTGATTGCCGATCTCGGCTTGCACGCTTGCGATCCGCGCTTCCGCCCGTGCCAGATCGAGGAGCAGGGCTTGATGTTTGGCGCGCAGTTCAGGGGCCGCCATCAACGGGTTCTCGGACCGGAAGCGGAGCGCGTCGAAGCCGCCCGATAAAGCGATGGCGTGACGGACGGTTAGTCCCTTGCGGTAAGCTGTCGCGCCTGGGCGCGATACGTCGCCGCTAATGAAGAATGGCCGATGTTCGGCGATCTCGACAGTCACTTGCGGGCTTTGCATTGCGCCGACGCCAATGAGGGCGGCGCCGATTGAGCTACGAAGTTCCGCCAGCGAAAGGCCCGAAGCATGAAGGCCTCCGACAAAGGGAATAGCCACGTCTCCGTCGATATTAACGGTTGCGCGGCGTTTAAATTCGGGCATGCCGAAAATGTCGATTTCTACGATATCGCCAGTATCAAGCTTGTAGTTCGCCTCTGCGGCGGTCGCCGCCCATGGCGCCGACAGGGCCGAGCATAAAAGCGCCATACGCAGGCAGGAAATGGGGCCCAAGGTCATTCCGAAATCTCCTTCTTGGCGTCGAGACGCCAGGCGCGGACACGTTGAACTTGCATGCTAGCGGGGAATATCGTTGCGGCGTCCGGATCGCCCGGCCATTTGCCGCCGACCGCGAGGTTGACGACCACGTACATGGGCTTTTGCATTGATGGGGGTGTTGGCGCTTGAGCCGTCACGCGTCCGTCGAAAGTCCAGATGATATGTTCCGGGCCCCATTCCACGCCATAGTCGTGAAAGTCCTCGCTGAGATCCGGCGTGGTGATCCGGAATCCTTTTTCTTGCGGAGCGCCACCGGCCTCGCGCCAATGGATCGTGGCCCAATAGCCGCTCAGCATATGTCCATGAGCTTCCATAACGTCGATTTCTGGTGGCCACGTGCGATCGATTGGAAGCAGCCAGAAGGCGGGCCACAAGCCACGGCCTTTCGGCATTTTCGCCCGCATTTCGAAATAGCCATAGGTTTGCGAAAACGCATGTGCGGTCGTCAGCAGGCCGGAGGCATAGGGCAGACCAGCAGATGCGGCACGGGCGTCGGTAGGGATTTGGCGGGCCGTGATGACAAGGCCGTTGTCGATCGAGAAGGGCGCGAGGCTGGCGATGGCAGGGGGATCGATGCGCGCGTCGACGTAGAACTCACGTTCTCGATTTGTCGGTATCGTGCGGCCACCCCATGGCAGGATGGGCTGCCATACGCCAGAGACGCCATTCCATAGACGTAGCTTTTCGAAATTATCTTCGAAAGCTAAATTCTCGGCTGGTGGCTTTTTATACATGGGCCTGTCATCGGCGCTCGCCATTTTGATCGTTCCTCCCAGCACGACGACAAGGCTCGCCATAAGCGCAAGGCAACGGCCTGCGCCCGCAAGGGTTAGAGCGCCCGCTCGACGAAGCAGATCAAGTTGAAGGCTGGCGAGCAGCGCGGCTACCAAGGTGCAGGCCCATGCCTGTCCCGATAATCCCGCCGAGCGTTGGCCGAGCCACATCGCTGGAGCGAGCATAAGCATGGGAGTGGCGAAGACTACCAAAGCGTCCCGCCATGGACGATGCGACAGGCTGATCGATACGGGCAGGCTCCAGGCAACCATGGCAAGCGGGATCGCGCCTGTCGCGAGCGCTATGGCTGAAGGGGTCGCTGCCTCATACTGTGGAAACAGGCTAACAATAATTGCGTGGGCAGATGGGATCGCCAAAGCGACACAGATTGCAGTGGCCAAAGCCAGTCTCGTTAGATCTCCCGCGAGCATTTTTGCGCCAGCGCCTCCTGACGCCGCAACCTTCGCGATGATGCGGGGATAGCGGACCTGGCTGATGTTTGAAACGACACCAACTCCCACCATCAAAAAGCCAGCGCCAAAAGCGAAAAGGCCGAACTCCGCCTCGCTCGATGACACCGCCCATGAGATCCAGCGATTGGCGGATATAAAAAGCAGCCATGCGCCATAGAAGGCGAAGAGCGGTAAGGATTGCGAGAGCAGGGCGGTTATGTTTCCCTTGTTACCCTGCGGGGGCCGCGCGATCAGCAGCGCGACGCCCACATACCAGATCGCGAGCGCGGCGAAGCAGCCGGTGACGCCGCCCAGTTCGAGCCCTGCGAGACGTGGCAACGTCAAGCCGAATTGGAGAACGAGTGCGGCTAAAGTGAAATGGCCAATACGTGCCGCTGCGCGGTGAATGGATACGGGGCCATTGCCGGCCATGAACGCGGCGCCTGCAAGCACGGCAAGTCCCGTGGCAAGGATGGGAAGCGACCCTGACCACCATGCGAATGCTGCAGCCGCCGGAACGCCCAGGCTGGCCACCAAGATCGCCATGCGCCAGCGCGCGCTCAAGATCGCCGCAGAATTGCCAGCATCTTTGGCCGCGGAGCGATCGGCCAGTTGCGACAGGCCCAAATCGGTCGCAGCCGTATATTGAAAGAGTATGGAGAGCAGGGCGAAGGCGCCGAAGGCCGCGGGGTCAAGCAGCATCGGGGCGAGCAGGGTCGTGCCCGCGCCCGCAAGCGTGAGAATTGGAACGAGCGCGCTGAAGGCGAGTGGGCTTTCCATCCATGCGATAGCGCGATGACGCAACGGCCCCGGATGCAGATCAAGCCGTTCTTGCGTCACCATCAAGCCTTCCCCTCAATGCGCGCGCGCCGAACGACCTCGCGCGCAACTTCCATCATGCGGGTGGCGATCGAGTCCCAGCCAAGGTCGTCGCGCGCATGGGCGAGGGCGCCCGCGGAGCATTTTTCATAAAGGGCAGGGGACTCTAGAAGGCGACGAATCGAACCGGCGAGGCTGGAAGCTGTCACCTCATCGCATATGAGTCCTGTCTGCTCGTGCCGGACTTGTTCTGCAAGACCACCGACGGGGGTGGCGACTGTCGGCATGCCTGCCGCCGCTGCCGCCGCCGCCACGCCCGATTGGCTCGCCTCCACATAAGGCAAAACCATGATGTCGGTATCGGCTAGCGCCGGGCCGATCTCACCATCGTCGAGCCAGCGGTTGGTGAGGCGTATGCCATCAAGGCCAGTCAGCTTGGCCGCATAGGGGGCCATATCGCCCGATCCCATGATGTCGAGTTCAATTCTCACGCCGTCGCGCCTGAGCTGGCGATAGGCGTCAAGCAGCAAGCCGAGGCCCTTGTAGGCGAGAATGCGCCCGAAGAAGAGCAGGCGTGGGGGGCGGTGCTGTGGAAGATTACGCAGGCCGTCAGCGCCAAAGTCGAAGGACCCGTGCGGAATGATCCACATCCGGTCGTCAGGCACGTCGTGGCATTCGACAGCTTGCTGGCGCACATGATCGGTCAGAACCACCACGCCATCCGCGGCGGCGATTTCGTGGCTCATGGCGAGGCGGCGGAAGGGATAGCTGTCGCCGGGATGTGGATTGGCGTCATGCATTACGAGGACGAAGGGCGCCCCCAATCTGCGCAGAGCTGGCAGGACAGCGACATCCCAGATCGACAGCATGGTGCATATGACGACGTCGATCCGATTGTCTTTCACATAGGCCTCGAACTGCCGACCGATGCGCATCAGTCCTGTGAGGCCGCGAATGGCTGCGAGCTTTCCAGCCATCGTGTCCTTGCGGCCTGCGAAGGTTTGAACCTGGCATATGGGCGGAGCTATGGGCAGGCCCTGAACCAAGCCGGCGAGCTCGCAATTTTCGACGGCGGAGACGAAGGGCTGGACTCCGTTGCAAGACCCGGCTGCGCGCACCAGTTCGAATGTATATTTTGATCCAGCGCCGCCACGGCCCCAGTGCCAAAAAAGCACTCGCAACGGCGTCTCCTCAGTGGAGACCGCGTCGCGTTCTACCGTTGGGGCAGGCATGAGAGTCAAATCCGTCATGAATGTGCTCCAGGCGTCAAGCTGCTGTAGGCGTCTGCCCATAGGCGGCGGATTGCATTGACCATGCGCCTAAGGAAGCCGGGCCGTGCTGATGCGAAGGCGCCGGCGAGACCCGCCAGCAACAAAGTTCCTATGGCTGTTAGTACGAGGCTGGGGAAAGCCGCATTACGCGCAGCCTCGGCGCGCCCAACGAGGTCGGCGTCGGGCTGGATCGCCTTTGTGCGCCCAAGCTGCGCCTTAAGTTTTGCTAGCGCATCCGTCAGGGCGGTTTCGTCGGAGACTGCGTCGCGACGCAATTCGTCAAGGCGCAGTTCATCAAGACGGCGGCGCACCATTTCGCCGCGTATGCTGGCGACTTCGTTGCGCAACATGTCTTCACGGGCGCGCCAGGTCGCAGCTTCCTGCTCGGCGGCATGCACGACGCGCTGCGCTTCCTCGTCCACCTGCGCCAGAAGATTGGAGGTTTCGACGGCGAGATTGGCTGGCTTTGCTCTTGCTGCGGCATAAAGGTCGCGAGCTTTTTGCACCGATGGCGCCGAAAGAACTTCGGGGGCGTTGAGCAAAACGCCGAGGCGCTGCATCCGCTCGAGCGCCTCAAACCGCACCTTAGCCTCGATGGCCCTCGCGCGGGACTGGGCGAGTTCAGCGCTTAGCGTGGTTAACTGATTTTGCAGTTCAGCGCCGTCGCCCCGGTCGCTAATGCCGGTCTGCTGCATAAATGCGCGAACCGCCTCAAGCGCGCTTTGATGGCTGGCGCGCAGCATGGACGCCCTTTGCTCAAGCCGAAGCTTTTGCGCTTCCATAGCGTCGCGCTTGCGATTGATCTGATCGTCGATGTAGACGTCGACGAGCGCGTTGGCGAGGTTGGCGGCGCGGTGAGCGTCGCGATCCCATATCGACAATTTCAGCGTGTATGACCGTCGTTCGCGCGCAATCGAGATCCGCTCGCGGAGCGTGTTTCGTATCTTCGCCAGATCGGGCTCGTTGGTGCGCCAGCCAGGAACCAAGCCTGATAGATATCGTGATATAAAGCCCTGACTGCTGAAGGCCGGATCTTTGGCGATGTCGATGCGCGACATCGCCTGATCGATCAGCAGCGGCGAGGACATGCGATCCATCTCTGACTGGATGGCGCCGTCGTCCAGTATGCCCTGCTTGATGCCAGTTTGGGCGTCATCCTGTTCTGAGGCGTGGAGGATCACAGAAGCTGAGGCTTCATAACGCCTTGGCAGTAGCGGCCAGACGACAACGGATGTCGCAACTACAGCGCCAAAGCCAGCCATGAAACGTATTATGCGTTCGCGCCTCGCCAGACTGCTTTGGCTTGCGTGCGGCGCGTCCCCCGGCGTGGCCCAGAAGGCCCATTTAACAGCGGATATTTTAGCAGGATCGTTCACGATGCTTCCTTTCATGACCATTGCCGATCAAGCTCTGGCCAGAGCGTAGAGCCGCTTGCGCATGGCGCCTGACGCCAACCTGAAGAGGAGGTAGAGACTTGTGGTAGCTGCAAATTGGTGGAGTCGAAGAAAGCCCAGTCTTTTACACTCCCAACGGAAAGCGACTTCCTTCAGACTGTAGCGCCATCCACCCCGACGCTCTTTTTGCGCAACGCTGGAGCGCACCCGCACCAAAGTCTTGGGAATGACGTGAAAGCGAAAGCCCTCAAGAGCGAGGCGCACGAATAGGTCGTAATCCTCAAGCTGGCCGAATTTGCTGCGATAGCCGTCGACCTCGCGAAGAGCTTTTGATTTGGCGAGAATGGTTGGGTGAACGAGGACGTTGCGCCAGCGCAGGGCCGCCGTGACATGTTCGTGAGCGACTGGCGAAACCTTGATCTGGGGGGCGGCTCCGTCTTCGAAAAACTCCTCGCTCCATGAGGAGACGATGTCGACATCGGGGTTGTCGAGAGCATATCGCATCTGAATTTCGAGTCGGTCTGGCGTACAAATGTCATCGGAATCCATCCGCATGATGTAATCGCCCTTGCAGGCCTTGAGCCCTGCATTCATTGCGGCCGCCAGACCCGATTGCTCCGGCAGATACAATACTGTGATCTCGCCGACGCGCTGATCGTTGCAATAGCTTCTGATGACCGTTTCCTGCGCAGGTGGAATTGGGCCGTCTATGACAATCACGACCTGCTCAGGTGGCCGCGTCTGGGCGAAAACGCTTTCAAGCGATTCCGCTAGATTGGACGCCTTCTCTGCGGCGTAGGTGGACATCAGCGTGCTAACGGTCGACACTTCGGACCTCACTTTGATGGCTTTTGATGAGTTAATGGGCGCCGGTTCTCGCCAAAACAACGCGAGGCGTTCGAAGGAGAATGGCGACATCGCGCCAGAAGCTCTGTTCCCTGACATATCGAGCGTCGAGCGCCACGCGCTGGTCATAGGAGACATCATTGCGACCGCTGACCTGCCACAGGCCCGTGATGCCGGGGCGCACCGAGCGATAAAGATCAGCCTTGTCCCCGTAATAGGCTAGCTCGGGCTGGGTGACAGGACGAGGGCCCACCAGGCTCATGTCTCCAGCGAGGACATTGAATAGCTGAGGCAGTTCATCAAGGCTCGTGCGCCGGAGAAGGCGGCCGATGGCGGTGGTTCGCGGATCGAAGGTCAGCTTTCTTGAGCTTTCCCATTCATCGCGGGCGTCGGGATGATAGGAGAGATATTCCTCAAGACATTCCGTCGCCCCCATGATCATGGTGCTGAACTTGAGGCAATTGAACATCTTGCCATTCTTGCCCACCCTCGGGTGGCGATAAAGAACCGAGCCCCCATTGGTGGCGACAAGGATTGCGATCAGCACGAACAAGGGAGAAAGGACCAGCAGGGCCAGACTAGCCACAACAATATCCATGATGCTTTTTGTTAGGGCGCCAAGCGGTGTTCGACGGATGTTGGCTTTATCGGCAGGGCAATAGTTCGCCATTCGGCTTTGCATGCTGATTGCCTCCATATGTTGAGAGACTTTGTTTCCGCAAGTTGCGGTAAGCGGCGACGAACGAGTAACCCTAGCGTTCGCCAACAAATCTCAAACCCGGAAGCCTCTTGTATGTTCCCCCAGCTTTTCTCGGCCTGCGCAGATGAGGACGCGCGCAGATGATGATCGTTGCCCAATGGTGTTCCAACCGATCTGGGAGACGAACGCGTAAGCCTTTTTATGTAATCCGTTTAGGTGATTTAGAGCCAACTGAAGAGGGCGGTTTGATGCATGTTTTGGGTGCGGCTACACCAACAGTCGGATGAGTCTTCCGGATTAACGCGTATGACGTGGTCGTGTAGAGGACTTAACGGGTAAAATTGAGTTCTTGATTAAACCATTATAATTACGCGGACCGGGTTCGACGGTAGGCAAGACAACACAGGTTGCACCGTTCAATCATTTGTTATGGAAAGCTGACTACAGGTCGGCAATTCCAGAACATGATTTTGTCTACCGTTAATGAATGGCGTGAAGCCGTTCCTGCAAGGAAATTCGAAAGCCCCGTCGCATTTCCCCAACCGTTCGTTCGCTGGTCATTTTGGTAGACTACGTAATTGAATTTGTTTGAAGCCAGTCGTCGTCGCCCGCCTCCGGACATAACTTTTATGCCAAGCGCAAGCAGCCGCGCTTCGGTGTAAAGGGATATGTCTGAACTCATTTCGCGGCCTGATGCGTCCCTTTTGACGACCCGCGCGCCATTTGTGGAAGCGATGGGAATGAGGGAGAGCGCAAAGGTACCACGAGCACTTCAACTGTCGAGGGCGCAGCCGTTGTGCCTGAAACGCTTGGCATGGCTTCGGTCACCAGATCCGGGCGGCTGGCGAAGTTACGCTGGAGCCGCAGGCCGCCGATGCGAATCGCAATGACGTCGCCAGCGCGATAGCTGATCTGATGGGTTTGATCGTCGCAGGAGGAGGTAGTTTTAAGCCGTAGCCCTGACATCTGCCCAGAATTGAAGCAATCGTATTGAAGGGTATTGCCGACAATTCTCATCATAGTGAGGCGGCCGAAAAGAACATATTGATACCCCATTTTCAAAGGCTGCAGAGGACGATCCGCCGCGTCCGCCGAGCGAGGTCCAAAAATTCTTAGTCATCCAACCTCTGGATTTTTGCGTAAAGTTGAATAGACACTTATTGTTTGGTTGAGGCAATCAGGCGCATCAGGGGGCGGATCATTTCATGCAGGGCAAAACCTATCCCGCCCCAGCGGCCGTTCTGGAATTGCTGAAGCCCATCACCTGGTTTCCGCCCATGTGGGCATTCGCCTGCGGAGTTCTGGCCTCCGGCGCGCCCATTATCCAGAATGGCTTGGTCGCCATTGTGGGGATCATTCTGGCGGGGCCCTTGGTCTGCGCCATGAGTCAGGCGGTTAACGACTGGTATGACCGCCATGTGGACGCAATCAACGAGCCCAACCGCCCGATCCCCTCGGGCCGCATCCCCGGCGCATGGGGCCTTTATATCGGCGTCGCCTGGACCGGGCTTTCATTGGCGGTGGCTGCTTTGCTGGGGCAATGGGTGCTTATCTCGGCCATCATCGGCGCATCTCTCGCATGGGCCTATAGCGCGCCTCCCTTCCGGCTCAAGGAAAACGGCTGGTGGGGTAATGCGGCCTGCGGCTTCTCTTATGAGGGCCTCGCCTGGATCACTGGCGGGGCGGTTATGCTGGGCGGCGCCCTGCCGACCAATGCTTCCATCGGCCTCGCCATTCTCTACAGCATCGGCGCCCATGGCATCATGACCCTTAATGATTTCAAGTCGATCAATGGCGACAGCCAGATGGGCGTCCATTCGCTTCCCGTTCAGCTGGGCGCTGATGGCGCCGCAAAGGTCGCCTGCGCCATCATGGCTGCGCCTCAGGTGATCGTCATTGGCTTGGTCTTCTCCTGGGGCCAGCCGATCCAGGGCGCCTTCATCGTGCTGCTGCTGATCGGGCAATTGCTGATGATGGCGAAATTCCTGAAAGCCCCCGTGGAGAAGGCGCTCTGGTACAGCGGCTTTGGCGTGCCGCTCTTCGTGCTGGGCATGATGGCGAGCGCCTGTGCGGCGCGGGTCTTCGCCGTTTCGGCCTGAAGTGGATACGTCGGTCCCGGTCGGTTGTATCCCCTTTTGCAGGGTGCAAGCTGTAACTTTCATAAAATGCATGAACGGCCCTCTTGAATATGGCCATTCGGCGGGCTTTTGACCAACGCCGGCTGGTCCCATCCCCCACCCGGCGAAGCGACTGACGCGGCTGCTTTACGCCGTCTGCCGGGGGAGTTTGGCCTTTCCTGTTCGCTGTTTCAGGCGCAGTATACCCATTGCCGGGTGCATGTTTTGGCGGGCCTAATCGAAGATAATTTTATTGATAAACGTAATATAAATACTTATAAATTTTTAAAAAAATCATTTATAGTGTTTAATTACATTAAATAAGATATTTTGTATTCTTAAAAATGTTATTTAAAAATATTTTGTTAGGATAATTGTTTCTCAATTCGTTATAAAAATATTTTATATTTTTAATAGGCTTTTTTAAAAGTTCTAATATTTCAGCGGCGTGCCCGCTCTTTTCCAAGTGCTGGGGCCTTATAATTGCTTGCCGCTATCGTAATCATAGTTTTCCATATTTATTTGTAAATTTTTGTTGACATTCGGCCTCTGTGGCACGACCTGTGTTGCAGTGCGCACATCCGCGTCTGGACCTCCTATGATCGTTAGCAGTTTCGCAAAGCCGGACATCACATTGACGCTTGATGCGGAGGGCGTCATTCGCAATGCTGTGCCTTCCGAAGCTCTTGCGGATGAGGGGATCGACGCTTGGCGGGGTTGCTCCTGGGCCGATACGATCAATGCTGAGATCAATCCGCAAATTCTAAAAATGATCGAGGATATGCGCCTGAAGGGCGCTGCGTCCTGTTTTCAAGTGAGCCAACGGCTGCCCAGCGGCCGTGAACTGCCCTTCGAATATACGGCCGTTAGCCTGGGCAAGGAATTGGGCTTCATCGCGGTTGGCAAGAATCTTCAGGCCATTTCCGATTTGCAGGCGCGCCTTCAACAGGCGCAGCAGGAGCGCGAGCGAGATCATTGGCGGTTCCGGGAAATCGAAACCCGCTACAAGATGCTCTTCGACGCTTCGACTGAGCCGGCAGTTGTGGTGCGCGTGACGAATTTGCGTGTCGTCGAGGCCAATGCGGCGGCAACCAAGCGTCTGGGCCTTCTTCCTGGCCCCGAGTTCTTTCAGGACATGTCCGCGCGCGACCGTAGGTCTTTCGACGCGATGCTGGGCAAGGTGCGCGAGCAGGGCCGTGCGCCCAGCATTGCTCTTCGCTTGTCGCCGACCGATGCGTTGTGGAGCCTGCGCGCCTCGCTCATGACCACCGACGCCGGCGCCTTTTATCTGTTTCAGATGACGCCAATGGGTGCGGCGCAGGTTCCGCTGGAGGCGCTGGACAATCTGTCCAGCGACAACATCCTCCAGCGCTTACCCGATGGCTTTGCGATCGTGGACCGGGATGGGGTCGTCCAGCGCGCCAACCACACCTTCCTCGATCTCATTCAGATTGGCGCAGAAAACGCGGTTCTGGGCGAGAAAATCGAACGCTGGCTCTCCCATCCGGGGGCAGACGCCTCGCTCATTCTGAATCTGGTGCATCGTCATGGTGGCGTGCGCCTGTTGACGACCATGATTTATGGGGACCTGGGCTCCAACACGCAGGTCGAGATTTCGGCCGTTGGCGACAGGCCGGACCAGCCTGCCTATTTCGGTCTCTTGCTGAGGGATGTGACGACTCGGCTTTCGGAGGGACACGCGGCGGCGGGTTCCGGCGCGGTCGAGGCCTATGCGGAGGGCTTCTCGCTCGAGCAATTGGTGAGCGCGTCGACCGAAGCCATTGAGCGCAAGACGATCATCGCTGTTCTCAACCTTTGCAAGGGCAACATCACCAACGCCGCAAAACGTCTCAGCCTGAGCAGACAGAGCTTGCATTCGAAGTTGAAAAAGTATGTTCTAGAAGTGAAATGATCGATCGTGCCATAAGAGCGGATCGATGGAGGCGCGCGATTTGGGCTCAGGTCAGGGTACTTCTCCCGCCTTCGGTACGGCCAATCTTTCCAATTGTGAGCGGGAGCAGATCCACCTCGCCGCGTCGATTCAGCCCCATGGCGCGCTTCTGCTTCTCCGAGCGCCCGACGGCGTAATCGTTCAATGCAGCGCGCAGGCCAGCGTCTTTCTGGGCCTTTCCGGCGATCTTCTGGGTACTCCCCTCAAGGCGCTTGGCGGCGACCTCTGGGCTCTTGTGCGGCCGTACCTTGGCGCAAGCATCGACGCGATCCCTGTTGCGCTGCGCTGCCATCTGGGTGATCCGGCGCAGTCGTTCACCGCCCTTCTGCACCATCCGCGTGGCGGCGGTCTGGTGATTGAACTCGAACGGCCGGGGCCACCATTCGGTGCTTCGTCGCAAATCGAGCAGGCGATTCAGGTCTTTCTCGGCGCCACCACTTTGCAGGTGCTTTGCGACGAGGCTGCGCGCGTCTTCGAGGATCTGACTGGCTATGACCGTGTCATGGTCTATCGATTCGACGAAGCGGGCCATGGTCAGGTATTTTCGGAAACGAAGAAGTCGGACCTCGAAGCCTTTCTGGGCAACCGCTATCCCTCCACCGACATACCGCAGATCGCGCGGCGCCTTTATGAGCAGAACCGCGTGCGCCTGCTGTCGGACATCAATTATCAGCCCGAGCCTCTTGAGCCGCGCCTCTCGCCCTTCACCGGCGAGGATTTGGACATGTCCCTGTGCTTCCTGCGCAGCGTATCGCCGATCCATACGCAATATCTAAAGAACATGGGCGTGGGTGCGACCCTGGTGGTTTCGCTCATGGTGGGCGGTAAATTGTGGGGGCTGATTTCCTGCCACCACTATTCCACCCGCTTTCTGCCCTTTGAAATGCGCGCCGTCTGTGAATTGCTGGCCGAGGTCATGGGCACGCGGATCACAGCGCTGGAAAGCTTCACCCAAGGCCAGGCGGAGCTATCCGTGCGCCGTCTCGAGCAACGGATGGTGGAGAGCATCTCCAGAGATGGCGACTGGCGCAGCGCGCTCTTCGACAGCGCGCGCTCCCTGTTGCTGCCCCTCAACGCCACCGGGGCGGCGCTCCTCTTCGAGGGTCAGGTTCTCACTACCGGCGAGGTTCCCGCCACCGAGAAGATCCGCGACATCGGTCGTTGGCTGGAGCCGCAGATCACGCAAGGCGTTTACGCCACGGCGAGTCTGGCGGCCGAGGACGCCGCTTTCGCGCCCCTGATCGGCGTCGCCAGCGGCGTGGTCGCCACCCGCATTTCGGGCGATGCCAGCGACATGCTTATCTGGTTCCGTAGTGAGCGGGTGCGCACCGTGACCTGGGGCGGCAATCCCTTTCAGAAAGTGTCCACCTCCGACGACCCTCTGGAACTGTCCCCCCGTCGTTCCTTCGCCCAATGGCATCAGGTGGTGGAAGGCACATCCGATCCCTGGACCGCCCCAGATCTGACCGCCGCGCGACTGATCGGCGCGAGCGTTACGGATGTGATCGTGCAATTTAGATCCGTGCGGATCCTGATCGCCCAGGATCAGCTGGAGCAGGTGCTGCGGGAGGTTCGATCCTCGGATCAGCATGTCATCGTGGCCGATGCGGGTGGGCAGATTCTGGAAGCCAATCCCGCCTTCGCCTCCCTGCTGGGCTCAGGTAATCGGCCCGTAAAGACATTGGACGATCTACCCTATTATTTCACGGATCCGGCGGAGTTTCAGCGCCGACTGCAGATTCTGCGGCGATCGCGCCAGCCCTGGCGCGGCGAAGTCGAGCTGGAAAACGCCAAAGGCGAGCGCAAGCCGCTGCTGCTGCGGGCCGATCCCGTCATATCCTCCCCTGACCGCGCGCTTGGCTTCGTTCTGCTCTTCATGGATCTTACCGAGCGCAAAGCGGCTGACGCGGCGCGGCGGCGCTTTCAGGAGGGAATCCTGCAAAGCCACCGCAAGTCCAAGGGCCCGCTCCAATCCCAGAACGATCTCATGGCGCAGTCGCTGCTTTCGACCATTATCGAAAACGCGCAATTGGCTGCGCTCGAAATCACCGATGGGATCGACACTGGCCGCATGCCAAATCTGCTTGAAAGTGTCCGGGCCTCCGTCGCCCGCACGGTCGAGGTGCTTGAACAGCTGTCGCTGGGATCCCCCGAGGCGGGTGGCGGCGGGGATAGGGCATGACGGCGGCGCCTGAGTTACGTGCGCGGCTGCGCCAGGCCACATCGGATATTCATGAGCGTCTACATGGGCATCCCGGCCTTGGCGCAGCGGCCTCCGGCGTCATGGCGCGTGAGGACTACCGCCAGCTTCTGATCCGTCTATGGGGCTTCCACAAGGCTTTCGAGATCGTCTTAGAGACGGCTGTCGGCAGCCTTCGCCTCGATATGGATATGGCCGCACGCGCCCGGGCACCAATGCTCGAAGAAGATCTTCGCTCGATGGGGCTCAGCGCGGGAGAGATCGCCGCGTTGCCTCGCTGCGACCATATCTTTCGGCCGCGAAATGGGGCGGAATTCTTCGGCGCCCTCTATGTGGTTGAAGGGTCAACCCTTGGCGGGCTCCACATCGCCAGGGCCCTGTCTGGCTTGTTTGGCGGCGCCGAGGGCGAGGGGCGCCGATTCTTTCTGGGTTATGGCTCCCGGCATGGCGCTATGTGGCGGGGGTTTCTTGAGCAACTCGACGCGTTTGCTGGCGACGAGGCCGACGAGCTTGCGGTTGTTGCAGGCGCGGTCCGCACCTTCTCGGATTTCGAGACCTGGATGGCGTGCTGGCGGGCAGAGGCCCCAGGTCTTGCGGTCTGAGGGCCAGCCATGGGGGGCCTTTTGCCCAAGGCCCCCTGATCGATGCTCGACGGGATCAGCCGCCCACTTTACGCTTGTTCAGCAACAGCGGGATGCCGAACATCCCCGAGAGCGACCCGCCGTTCTTTAACAACGTGGGAATGCTCAACATCGCGGAAAGTGGCGCTGGCGTTCCGCTGAGATTGTTCACTCCAGATGACGGGAAGATGGGGTCGCTCTTCTCCGTCAATATTCGCCAGCCAAAGAACCTAGACAGGGACGCAGAACTGTCCACCAGCTTGGGCACGCCCTGCACCTGCGCGTCCCAGCCGGGCTCGTTGATGAGCGAGGGGATGCGGAAGAAGGACGAGAAGGGCGATGAGATGCTCGTGAGCTCCGGCATGCGGAAGAATTCGTTGAAGGGCCGCCCGCTCTTGATCAGCAGCGGAAGGTTGTACCAAGAGGAGAGGGTCTGCTTGCTGCGCAGCAGCTTCGGGAACCCGAAGAGGGTGGTCTCGCTCGAGGGCTGGCGCCACAGGGAGGGAATGCTGAAAAAGTTGGAAAGGGGCGTCGAGGATTTAACCAGTGACGGCATGTTCCAGAAGGTGGCGAACGGCGTCGGATCGCGCAGCACGACAGGAATACCCAGGACCGAGGACAAGGGCGCGCCTTTATCGACCGTAGAAACGTAATAGTCTTTACTCTCGACCATATCCTTCATTGGATTGTGGGCGTTGAGAATGGCCGTGGCCTTGAGCCCGACGCCCATCACGGCGTTGACGGCGACAAGCGAATAGCCCTGCTGCACGGCTGAGGCGAAGGCTGCGGCGTCAGCCGCGGGAATGCCTGCCTGGATGATGCGATCCTCGAGAGCGACTCCAATCTGGGCTGGATCATTCGGGGCAAGCGAGATCAGGTGGAGCGAGCCGCCGCCGAACTTGTTGCCCCTGAGTTCGTTCACCGCGCTCAAGGCGTCGCCGTAGGCTTGATAGAATCGGGTAATGAGTGTGCTCATGACGTCCGCGCCTGTAGTTGGGGGTTAAATTCGAGCGCCGCAAATTCCGCTTTAGTTTGCTTTCGCGCTGACCATACTTTGTTTTAAATTTGCGACAGAAACAGCTTTCTGGCAAGTCCGCTACAGGCTGCTACGAAACGATTTTCGTTAGGCTGAGAGGTGCGAGCCGCAAAGCATGCTAAGCTACTAACGCCATTGCCCAGACCACGCCTTGATGATTATTCTGCAAGCCGTTTCGCCGCTCTCAATTGCGCCCGGGTTCTGACATGCCGATGTTTCCGTTCCTGATTCTTCCGCTCGCCGCCATGGCGCTTGGTGTTGTTCTAGTTGGTCTTCATCTGCGCGGCATACGAAAGCCAGTTCTGATTGGATTGCACCTTCTGCTGGGTCTAGGCGCTCTTGAAATTCTGGTCGTTCTCCTGAAAGGGACGCCCAGCGCCGATGGCCTGCCCGCAGGCGACTTCGGCAATGTCGCCGCCGGCCTTCTGGCGCTGGCGGCTTTCATCGGGTTGCTGACCCCGATCTTTGGCAAACGCTCACGCCTAATCGCCAACGCCATGCTGGTCGCCCATGGAAGCGCAGGCGTAGCGGGAGTGCTGCTCTGCATCGCCTGGGCCTCGAGCCTCTAAACAGATGGGCCTCTGCTCCTGGCGGAGACGCCGATGCTTTGGCGCATCAAGGGCGCCATTGTGACCAGTGTCCAGATCAGCAGTATTATTTCCAGTGCGTAAACGCACATATAGCCGGCCGCCGGCCCAAGCTGGCTCTCAATCGGCGCGCTTGTGACGAGATCACGTATGATGCCGCCAACGGCGATCGCAAGACCCGCGGCGATCGCCTGCGCCGCGCCCCAGGCGCCGAGCGCAAGTCCAACCTGTGTGCGTGGCGCCAAATTCATCGTCGCCGTCAGGGTGCCGTGGCCGAACAACCCAGCGCCGAAGCCGACCATCAAGGTGCCCACGGCGAAGAATTCGGGAGCTTGATATGGCGAAGCCGCCATGACCGCCACGAAGGCGGGTACGCCCGTCATCACGCCATAACTCGCCATACGGAAAGGATCCGCGCCGCGGCTCAGCACGCGCGAGGCAATGGCGAGGCCGATCAGGCCCCCGCCAGCGAGCGTAGCCGTCAGGCTTGTCGTCGCGCCCACGCTCAGATGCAGAATCTGCCCGCCATAGGGTTCCAGCAGCACATCCGCCATGCTGAAACCCATGGTGCCGAATCCGACCGCCAGAAGGCGCCTTACCGCATGACCGCCTTGCGCGAAAGAGTCCCAGGACTCACGAAAGGACGGCTGGCTGCGTGCAGGATTTCGTCGCGCCGCGTGGCGGCCCTCCTGCTTCCAGGCGGCGACCCCATTGAGAACGATGGTGATCACCGCGCAGGCCTGAATCACCTGAATGAGCCGCAGCGGGCTGAAGTCAGCCAGCGCCGCGCCAAAGCATACTGCGCTGACGATCATGCCAAGAAGCAGCATGACATACATAAGGCCAACGACCTTGGGTTGAGATTCGGGGGGCGCAAGATCAGTGGCCAGCGCCAAGCCTATGGTCTGCACCGTATGAAGACCCGCTCCTACGAGCAGAAACGCTATGCCCGCGCCAATGTGCCCGACCCAGATCGGGTAGCGCGCGGATTCGCCACCGCCCGATAAGACCAGCAAGGCGAATGGCATGATGGCGAGGCCGCCGAATTGCACCATGGTGCCGCGAAAGATGAAGGGTACGCGCCGCCAGCCAAGGGCGGATTGATGTGTGTCTGATTTGAACCCGATCAGCGCGCGGAAAGGCGCGAACAGAAGCGGCAGTGAAATCATCACGCCCACCAACGATGCAGGCACTTCCAGCTCGACGATCATCACACGGTTGAGCGTGCCCACCAGCAGGACAAGCGCCATCCCGACCGTCACCTGAAACATGGAAAGACGCATGAGGCGTCCCAGCGGCAGGTCAGGCGTCGCTGCGTCGGCGAAAGGAAGAAACCGTGAGCCAAGGCCTAACCAAGTGTGCATGAGTTTCAGGCTGACGCGATTCATGATGTGAGCCAGTCCTTTTGTGGCCACGTGGATCAAGTGGAGACAGCGCGCCTTTGATCCTTTTTGTGGGCGTGCACCCTCAGCCGCACGCGATCTCGGCGTTGATCGCCGTATTTTAAAAGGGCCGGAATCGCAGGATCCCGACCCCTTGTTCCTTAAACGAAGTTGAAGCCGTTACTTGACGGTCGCCACGTCGTTCAGAGCCAGAGCGGCCGTAGCGGTCGTCTGGGTTTCGATCGCAACCTTCTTCTGGCCGCCCTGCAAGAAAGCCGGGAACCAGGTGGTGTGCGTCAAGACGGCAAAGTGGACGATCAATGAAGTGATCGCCACAGCGCCGAGGAACATGGGAAGCCCAACGGTGGGCCGGACCACTGTCCAGAGTCTGCCTTGGTTCATGTTCGTTCTCCCTTAGTGAAGCCAGGGTGAATAAACATAGGCGAGGAAATGCGCGAACAGAGCGATGGCCCCAAAAACTCGGGTTCCATCGATCAGGTGCTTGTGCAGTTCCTCAGATTCCCCGGCGGTTAATCCCGTTGGCCAAACACGGTTTGGGTCGTCTGTCATATCGCTACCTCCATAGAGAAATGCGATCAGTCTCGTGCTCACCCAGCACGTGGGTTGCGCCAGGCGGCCATGTCGAGCGGTTGCACGCCTGGCCCCATTGTCGCTGTCGTACTACGACAGTTGTAGTCTTATTCTGACAACTTCAGTTGTCAACAAATTTTGACATATTAAACGCTATTTACGACAAAAACTGTTGAGGCGACGCTAACCCGTTTTGATGCATCAAAATATAACGCGCACGCAGAAGCGCGTTGACGCCTCTGCGTTAAAAAATGAAGCCGTACGAGACTTAAATATTTTCCTTAAGGGCTCCACCGCGAATGCGACGAAGAACTAACGCAACACCAAGCAGCACGAATGGGACGACCACCGCAGTCGCCAGAGAGGCGTCGACCGAGATTAATCCACCGTCCTTCAGACCTTTGATGACATAGGCGGCGAGCCCCACGGTATAGTAGGTGATGGCTGCGACCGACAGGCCTTCAACGGTTTGCTGAAGGCGCAATTGCATGCGTGTGCGCTCATTCATGGAGCGCAAAAGGTCCCGGTTTTGCTGCTCAATTTCAACATCGACGCGTGTGCGCAAGAGATTCGCCGCGCGGACAAGTTTGCGCGCCAGTTCAGATTGGCGCGTCTCCAGCATCTCGACCGTGCGCATCGCGGGCGCCATTCGTCGTGATAAAAAGGCGCCGATGGTGGGCCAGCCGTCATGGGCCTCCTCGCCAATCGCTACGAGCCTTTGTTGCACAAGCGTTTCGTATGCGCGCGTGGCCCCGATTCGGAACATCCACGATGCCGACTGTGCTTCGAGATCTGCAAGAAGGCTGGTTAGGACATCCAGTAATTTATGATCGACCTCAAGACCGGATGACTGCGTCATCTGGCTTGCGACCTCCGACACGCGCGTTTCGATTGACTGAACGCGGGGTAACAACTTTTGCGCCTCTGGCAATCCCAGCAGCGCCAGCAAGCGATAGGTTTCGATCTCAAGAAGTCGTTGCACCAATGCGCCTGCGCGCGATGGCGTCAAACCGAAATCACGAAGCAGAATTCGCACAAAGCCTGCGGGATCGGGGCGGAAATCTGTCGCCACAATAGCGCCTCCGCCATCAACTTTCGCGGAAGTCAGGCTCGCGGAATCAAAGATGCTCTCCAGCGGCACATTGTCAGTCGCCGACATCAGATGCAGATCAACTGACACAAGATGCGGGCCTGGCTGGGGAAGGCCCGCCATGGCTGAGGCCAGCGACGCCGAGGGCGGATCAAAGGGCGCGCGCCCCTGCGCCGGGAACTCCCAGGTATAGGTAGTGAACTCCGCATGACTCTCCCAGCGCAAGACGGCGCCACCGAGCGAAACGCGGAAATGTTTCACACCCTCGTGTGGCGGTTCAGCGCCGCGCCCGTTGCAATAGACAACAAGCGCCTTGTGCGCTTCCACAGCCTGGACCGCGTTTGTGGAAAAGGCGAAATGCAGAATGCGTAGCGGCGTGCCAACCGGGTGGAACGGGCGCGCATGCACTTCGCCGAGTACGGCGGCGCGCAGAGGATGCGGCGTCAGCGGTGGCGCCCTTGTCGCTGCATCATCCGTCATGACTGCTCCGGTTGAACGCGCCAGATTCGCATGACTGCGAACCCGGCTATCTGATTACTCAGCCGCTTTCTTGATTTCCACATAGCCGCATTGTGCGTCCGCATCGAGAGCGGCCGTGCGCAGGGGACGTAGCGGAATAACCTTTGGCTCGACGAAGGTAAGGCCAAGGGTCTTCCACACATCGACCAGCGCCTCGACAAGGTCGGCCACATGAACTTCCGTATGGCGCGGTGTCGGGGTGATGCGCAGGCGCTCTGTTCCGATGTCGACCGTCGGATAATTGATGGGTTGAATATAGATGTCGTGGCGCTGCAGCAGCAGATCGCTCGCCGCCTTGCACAGTTCCGCATCGCCCACCATCAGCGGCACGATATGTGAGACGTTGTGCATGATCGGCAAGCCTGCGGCGCGTAGCGCATGTTTGGTCATGGCCGCCATATGCTGATGACGGGCGCGCTCGATGCCGGACGACTTGAGATGACGCACCGCCGCCCTTGCGCCTGCAACCACCGCTGGGGGCAGGGAAGTGGTGAAGATGAAGGATGGCGCATAGCTGCGGACCGCGTCGATGATCGCAGCGTTCGCGGCGATGTAGCCGCCGAGGCCTCCGAAGCCCTTGGCGAGCGTGCCTTCTATGATGTCGATTGAATCCATCAAACCTTCGCGTTCGCAGATGCCGCCGCCGTGGTCGCCATACATCCCGACCGCGTGGACTTCGTCCACATATGTGAGCGCGTTATATTTCTTCGCGAGCTCGACGATCTTGGCCACCGGAGCGATATCGCCGTCCATGGAATAGAGACTTTCGAAAGCGATCAGCTTGGCGCGGTCGGGGCCCGCCGCGATCAGCAATTCCTCCAGATGCTCCACATCGTTGTGGCGCCACAGCGTTTTCTCGCAACCTGAACGGCGGATGCCTTCAATCATGGAGTTATGATTGAGGGCGTCCGAAAGGATCAGGCAATCGGGAAGCAGTTCTGCGATGGTCGAGAGGCTGGCGAGATTGGAGATCCAGCCAGAGGTGAAGACCAGCGCAGCCTCCTTGCCGTGGAGGCCCGCCAGCTCTTCCTCAAGCTGCACGATGGGATGGTGCGTGCCCGAGATGTTGCGTGTGCCTCCAGCGCCTACGCCGTGACGCTCGATAGCGTCCTTCGCGGCGTCGCGAACGACCTCGTGCCCGCCCATGCCCAGATAGTCGTTAGAGCACCAGATCGTCACTTCCCGGGGCTCGTTTGGGCTGCTTTCCGGGCGCCAAAGGGCGGTGGGAAAACGTGACGCGTCGCGTTCGAGATTGGCGAATACCCGATACCGGCTCTCAGCCCTCAAACGTGCGATAGCGCCTTCGAAATGTGCCTGATAATTCATCGATGGCTCCCCCATTCCAACCTCCTGCACGCAATTCAAGTTGATTTTGTTATGGTTCATGGTGTCTATCCCGCCGCCGCGCACGCTTCGAAGGCGGCTTGCAAACGCACCCTGTCCATTCGGCGCCCTAAAGCGATCACCAGGGGATCGACCTTTTGTTTGGGAGCGAATGGCGAAATTCTCGCACGGTGATGATCGACTTCGAACTGAACCCAGTCAGCCCTCGTCTGCACCACGCCTTTGACGCTCCGGATATCGCCAAAGGCGCCAGCCCGAATGGCGTCGAGTAAGCGCGTCAGGATGGCGTCGTCGCAGATGGTGGGCGGCGCTGCGCTCCAGGTGTCCATGATAGCGGCCTCGCCGCTCGTTGGAGGCAGATAATCGCTATCGCCGTTCGCTGCCTCCTCACGTGTGAGGGGCGTCTCCTGCGCTGCTTTAACGCCCCATTTCCAAAGCGCATTGGCGTCGAATGGAGTCACCAGGAACCAATGTTCCACAATGGCCAGAACCATCAGGGTCGCGAGCATGGCGTGGCCGGTCGCCTCGAAGGGTGTCGCTTCGGGCGCTATCGCCTTGGTGGTGAGGTTCACCGCGCAGATGGTGGAAGCTGTCACCGACAGTGGAAAAAACATGTTCATGGGCCTGCGCCCCATGAAGCTCACGAGATAACGCATGTGGTGGGGCACCAACTCTTCGCTCAGGTTCGGTACACCGAAAAAGACATTGAGCTTGGCGCTGGTGTGCATCCACCACAGCACGATGAAGGTCCAGAGGCCAAAGTGGTTCGCCTTGTTCCAGCAAATCATCACCATCACGGCTGCCATAACGATGATCGCCAGTTCATGATGGATGCAGGTGCGCACGGCCTCGACGAATTTTGCGAAGCCCTTGCAATCAGGCTCGCAGGCGGTCCTGCGAGGCCCGGTGATAGCGCCCATGTAGAAGGTGGTGATCTGCCAGCCCCAGGCGGTGAGGCCGCAGGCGAAGGCGCAATAGACCCCATTCACGCTGGTGTCCGCAGCCGATGCGTGGAGGCCCCAAAGCGATACCGCCATAAGCACGCTGGCCCCAGCGAGCGACCAGATAAAGGTGCGCTTGTGCAGGCCGTCGAGATAGAGGATCACAACTGTGCTGACCCACCACAACACCAGTGTGAAGAGGATCGGCAGTCCATAGGTCGCCATTGCGCGCTCCTTACCAGACCGGCGCCATGCGGATTTCAGCTGGCATCTCGTTGGGCGTGGCCGGCAGGAAATAGAGACGGGCGAAGGTGATGCCTGCATCCAGATTGCACAGCAACTTTTTGACGCCGCCAATGAGCCCGCCCTGGGCCTTGGCCGCAGCGGTGTCGTTGGCTATGCGCACGAGGCGGTCAAGGCCCGGCTTGAACTTCGGGTGGTCGATGTCCAGCACCAGCGGGAAGGTCTGGCGGGAGATCTCCGAGGTGATCCGGAACACATCGAAATCATAGGCGGAGGGGTCAACGCCGACGGCCTTGTGGAAGGCCGGACGGAAATGATCGCGCACATACATGGTGGCGTAGACCGCCAGGAGGAAGAACTTGATCCAGTAGACGTTGATCCCGGAGGTCAGCTTCGGGTTCGAGCGCATGAGCAGGGCGAAGGCCTCCCCATGGCGGAACTCGTCGTTGCACCATTTTTCGAACCATTTGAAGATCGGGTGGAAGCGCCGATCCGGGTGGCGCTCAAGGTGGCGGTAGATCATGATGTAGCGGGCGTAGCCGATCTTCTCCGACAGATAGGTGGCGTAGAAGATGAACTTGGGCTTGAAGAAGGTGTATTTCTTCGCCTTGGTCAGGAAGCCTAAGTCAATGCCTATGCCGAAGTCCTTCAGCGTGTCATTGATGAAGCCTGCGTGGCGCGCCTCGTCGCGGCTCATTAGGCCGAAGAGATCGCGCATGTCGGGGTTCTTGGCACGCTTGCGCATTTCCGCATAGAGCACGCAGCCTGAGAACTCGGCGGTGATGGAGCTGATGAGGAAGTCGCGGAACTCCTTGTCGAGCTCAGGCGGCAGATTGGAGAAATCCGCGTCAAACTCGTCGTTGCGGACGAAATGTCGCTTGTTCGGGTCCGACTTGAGCTCTTCGATTAGCTCATCCCACTGGGCGCGCACGGAACTGACGTCGGTCTTGTCGAGCTCGTCGAAATCGGTTGTGTAGAACCTAGGGCTGAGCATGGTGTTTTCCTGCGCGACCTTGGTCGACTCCGCAGAAATGCCGGGGCGTAGGGGAGCGTTCACAGGATCCTCCTCTCGGTAAAGCTGACTTCAAAAAGTTCGGTCATTTCGAAGTGACCAGCGAATTTGGTCCAGAGCCGCTCGATCAGGCTGGCGCGGATGATGGTGGCCATGCGCGTCACCACCAGAGTTTCGCCAAATGCGATGTCGGTGGGCGCGTCATGTACGAGAACTTCGTCGCCTGGCTGGATGTCGAGATCAGAGGCGATGTCCACATGGGCGTGCAGGCTGTCGGCGGAATGCTCGATGGTGACCGTGCAGGGCGCTTCGAACACCTGCCGTCTGATGAGGCCGAGCATAGTCATTTCAGCGGCTCCTTTGTTGCGAAGAACTGGGCGAAGGCGCCGGCGTTGGCGGGGCCGAAAGCGTCGAGATCAAGACGGCGGCCGGTGGGCTCGTCGTGCAGGGAGATGGTGCCGTCGCTCCAGCGCGTAAGCTTGAAGGGCGCTGCGGCGCCGACCCCAGAGCGCATGCGCTCACGGGCGAGGCCCCGCATGGTCGCGCGGATGAAGCCGTTCGTGCCTGGCTCGACTTTGTAGAGCAGGCTTTCGTCAGCGGCGTTGAGCACGGCCACTCCGCCATCATCGAGGTCGTCGAAGCGCAGCAAAAGGGTCGCGACGGCTGAGGAGGTGGGCATGCGCGAGACGCCGACATCAGTGACGCGGGCGAAGCCCGAGCCCATGATCGTGACTATGACCAGCGCCAGGGCGCCCATCAGCAGCGCGCGCGGCACTCCCGTCTGGTCGGCGTTTCCCTTGACTGACAACTCGCTCATTCTCTGGTTCCTCTTCGCGTCAGGCCGCCACAGCGCCTGAAGGGAATGTCTCTTGCTGTGCGCTTGCAGTCCCCATGACTGGGGCGCTCACATTGGCTTTGAGCAGACGGGTCTGGGCCTCGGCGATCATGGCCTGCCGCAGGATTTCGGCCACCTCGCCAACGTCCGCGATGGAGCGCAAGGCTGGTTGGGGATTGGCGATATGGAAGGGTCGCGCATGGGGCCACAGATGCAGCAGGGCGATGCGGCGTCCTGGCCCGAGCGCCAGCGGGATTTCGCCGGTCCCGTCATTGAATGCGCGCAGGGCGGCGGAGGCGATCTGCGAATAGGGAATGTTGAAGAAGATCGGCAGCGCGACGCCCACCTTCATTACGATGCGGCGCGATGTGACGACATAGAGCGTCGTGCGGGCGCTCAGCCCGGCCAGCAGGCCCAGCATGCCCAAGCAAACAGCGCCGAGCGCAAGGGTCTTGGCCATGGCGATCCCTGCGGCTATGGCGCCCGCCTCGTTGTCCATCACCGCGTTCCAGATCGCGAGGGCGCCGAAATAGGCGGCGACAAGATCCGCGCGGTAGGCATGGCGCAGCAGGCTCACCCATTCGGGACGCCCATACCAGAGCACGCGCTCGCCCTCTGGAATGTCGGCGGGCAGGAGCTTGTCGAGGTCGATGATTTTCATATCAGCGGCTCCGAACGCTCGGGCGTGGCGTAGAGGGTGCCGGCGCCGTAATAGGCGGTGATCTTCTCTTCCTCGAGCTTGGTCACCTTGTCGGGATGGCGCGTGGTGGGCACATCGGCGAACTGGTGGCCGAGGATCGCCTGCACCGCGATGGACTTGCCGGTGAAATTCACCTTGCAGAAATTGACGGGCAGCAGCACTCGATGGGAGGCGCCCTGCGAGCCTGTCTCGACTTCGTAGTAGCGCAGCGTGGCTTCGCCGCGATCCACCCACAGATCGACGATCACGCCGGCCACGACCCTGTCGGCGCCGAACACGCGCATACCCATTGGGTTGCCGTTCTCCTTCGCGACGGTAAAGTTCGTCGCCACCCGCATGGGGGCGATCAGGTCGCGACCATCATGGGTTTTCTCGGTCACGTCAGCGCGCAGCGCATAGGACCCGGGGCCGACCTCCGCCAGCATGGGATCGCCCACCGGCTGCAGCGGGGCGCCGGGCCAAGGCTCGACCTTCTCCGCCTTCAGCGTGCGGGGATCGGCGGTGAAATTAGGAGCCTCCACAACCTCGCCCGTATGCAGACGGAAGCGCTTGGGTGTGGGGATCAGCAGGAAGCCGCGCGCCTTTTGGTAGCCTGCCGCTTCGTTCTCAAGCGGATAGCCCTCACGGCGATCTTCCCGGCGGAGATAGAAGATCAGCCCCGAGAAGAATATGAAAAATGCATAGAGCACGATCTGCGCGACATCTATGTAACTGGTGAGAGATCCTCGCATCATCTGACGCCTCCCGGAATGAATGTGTTGGCTGTGACAAGATTGAAACCGCTGCCCCCGTCATGTCCGGCCATGCGGGGCGAGCGCACGAGCGGGCCAATGGCGACGACCGTCGCCAGCAGCAGGACGATTTCGAGGGCGTAGACCATGGCGAAGCCGGTCGCAGGCGTGACGAGCGCCTCGCCCAGCGCGCCAGAGGTGGCGAGCGCGGTTCCCAGATCATTTATGGCGCCGCTGACGGCGATGGCGAGGCCTGCTGCGGTGGCCTGGGCGGCTCCCCAAGCCCCTAGCGCCAGACCCCGGTCCTGGGGCTTCGCAAGGCCCATGGTGGCGGTGAGCGTGCCGTGGGCGAACATGCCCGCGCCGGCGCCAATCAGCGTGACGCCAAAACCGAAGAGGCCGATGGAATCCATTGGGGCGGCTAGAATGACCGCGGCGAAGGCGAAGACTCCGACCACCGCGCCCAGGGCCGCAACCCGGTGGGCGTCAGCGCCGCGCGTCAGCCAGCGGGCCGCGAGCATCAGCCCCGCGCCGCCACCGATCGCCAGCATGGCGGTCATGACAGTGGTGGCGGAAACCGGCAGTTGCAGGATCTTGCCGCCGTAAGGCTCCAGCAGAATATCCTGCATGCTGAAAGCCGCCGTGCCCAAGGCCGTGGCGACGAGACGGCGGCGTGTGCGGCCTTCATCGGCAAAGGAGGCCCATGCGCTGCGGAAGGGCGCGCGGCCGGCGCCGCTCGGAGCGATCAGGGTGGAGCGCGGCTCCTGCTTCCAAAGGGCGACGCCGTTCAGCGCGATCGTGATGACCGCCGATCCCTGCACCACTTGAATGAGGCGGATCTGAGTGAAATGGGAGAGGGCGAGGCCAAAGAGGAGGGCGCTCACCGCCATGCCCAGCAGCAGCATGGCGCAGAGCAGGGCGACAACCCTGGGGCGTGCGTGTTCGGGGGCGAGGTCGGTCGCCAAAGCGAGGCCCACGGTCTGCACCGTATGTAGCCCCGCACCCACCATAAGGAAGGCGAGGGCGGCCGCCACATGGCCCACGAAGATCGGCCCGGTTGTGTCGCCCGACAGGATCAGCAGGGCGAATGGCATGATGGCGAGACCGCCGAATTGCAGCATGGTTCCGAGCCAGATGTAGGGCACCCGGCGCCAGCCCAGGAAGGAGCGGTGGTTGTCCGAGCGAAAGCCCACCAGCGCGCGGAAGGGGGCGAAGAGCAGCGGCAGGGCCAGCATGATCGCAACGATCCAGGAGGGCACGTTCAGCTCAACAATCATCACCCGGTTGAGCGTGCCGATCAGCAGCACGGCGGCCATGCCGACGGTCACTTGAAACAGCGACAGGCGCAGCAGCCGACCCATGGGCAATTCCACCGTCGCGGCGTCCGCGAAGGGCAGAAGGCCGGGACCGAAACGCATCAGTCCCTTGATCATGGCTGCGCTGGCGCGATTCATGACCGCTTCACCTCCAGCGCTTCCGAAATGTAAAAACTGCGCGAGACGCGCTGGCTACGGTGGATGGTCCAGCCCTTGAGTTGCGGGAGCTTGCCCATGTGCCGCTCCAGCGTCGGTTTGGCTATGGGCTCGATGGCCGGCGCCCGGTCGCTGCGCGGAAACATACGCCCCATGACCCATAGAAGGGTCAGGGCAGGTGTGCGGGGCGCCACGGTGAATACCATGGAGCCGCGCGTGCGCTGCGCCAGCGAGCCCAGTGTCTGCGCGATGTCCTCGCCCACATAATGGATCAGGGAATCCATGGCGACCACATGGTCGAAGGTTCCAAGCGAGGGATCGAGCATGTCGCCGACTGCGAAGGTGATGCTGCCTTCGCCCAGATTTTTCGGCGTCCGCTCGCGCGCCATATCGATGAGCGATGGGGAGATGTCGATGGCCAGCACATCAGCGCCGCGCCGGGCCGCCTCAACCGCCAGCGCGCCGGTGCCGCATCCCGCATCAAGCACGCGCAATCCCCGCATGTCTTGAGGCAGCCAGGACAGCAGCGTGTCCCGCATTGTATCGCGGCCCGCGCGCACCTGGGCGCGGATGCGGCCCACGGGCGCGTCGGAGGTCAGGCGCTTCCAGGCTTCGACCGCAGTGCGGTCGAAATAGAGCTCCAGCTCGCTGCGGCGGGTGTTGCGGGTGGCGCTGGTCATCAGTCGAAGCCCAGGAATTCGAAGAGGTCGCGGTCCTTCATGGGGGCAGCTTCCAGCGGCTCGAACCCGTGCCAGAGCTGATCGGCGAGGCGCAGATATTCGTTCTGAATCGCCTCCAGTTCCGGGGAAGGCTCCATCTCGAATAGGGTCGACTTCTTAAGGCGGCTGCGGCGCACGATGTCGAGGTCTGGGAAATGAGCGACGCGCTTGAGGCCCACCGCCTCGTTGTAGCGGTCGATCTCGTCGGTGTGAGCGCTGCGGTTGGCGATGACGCCGCCGAGCCGCACATTGTAGTTCTTCGCCTTCGCGTGGATGGCTGCAACGATGCGGTTCATGGCGAAGATGGAGTCGAAGTCATTTGCGGTGACGATGAGCGCGCGACCCGCATGTTGCAGGGGCGAGGCGAAGCCGCCGCAGACCACGTCGCCGAGCACGTCGAAGATCACCACATCGGTGTCTTCCAGCAGGTGATGCTCCTTGAGCAGCTTTACCGTCTGGCCGACCACATAGCCGCCGCAGCCCGTCCCAGCAGGCGGTCCGCCCGCCTCCACGCACATGACGCCATTGTAGCCCTCCGCTACGAAGTCCTCGATGCGCAGTTCCTCGGAGTGAAACTGCACGGCCTCCAGCGCGTCGATGACGGTGGGGGCGAGGCGCTTGGTGAGGGTGAAGGTGGAGTCGTGCTTGGGATCGCA
>CANBVC010000005.1 GCA_947372795.1 Beijerinckiaceae bacterium | reverse complement strand
GCTCTTCGAAAATTTATACGACCATGAGCCAGACCTCCCGTCAGGATGAGCAACCCGGATCTAGCATGCCGTCGACCGCGGCACGTCTGCTGGATCCTGCGGCGTTCGAGGCTTATGCCAAAGCAGCTAAGCAAGCTGTCGCTGATGGGCTGGCACGCCGTGCTCTGATGGCTCAAACTCCACCCTCCAAGTCAAAGCACTAATTTTCAGGTCCCCACACCGTGTCTTCTGGTCCGCGTCAGAGTTCGGCGATGGAGGTGGTATGGGGACACTGCCCGCTCAGGCATGGCGATGGCGGGGTCTCCCACGGCCATGCCCTCGGTGCGTATCGCGAAGGCTATCAGGGTGAGTCGGTGAAGGTTGTGCCCGGGAACCTAGAAAATCTGCTTACCCACCGCTTACCGTGGAGATCGAAGATGTTCATGGTTATTCATGAAATTCTTCTAACTCATTGATTTAACTGGCGGTTCCGACAGGATTCGAACCTGTGACCTTCGGTTTAGGAAATCAACAACCTTCGATATAAATCAACAACTTGGATGCAAGTCTATACCATCTGTCTAGACTTTTTTTGAGAAAAATGTAGGCTGACCAATACGATTCTCGATCTTGGGCGCAGCAAATACTTCGTCCAGTTTGGAGCCAGAGGATGGAAAGCGACAAAAAGAGCAGGCAAAGCCTCGATGGTGACATAGTTCCCATACGACGGGGTGTGGCGATCTACAAAATTCATGCTTCACCATTCTACATGGCGCGAGTGCTAAACCCATCACGCAAACCAAAGTACGTCGTCCGCAGCACCAAAGAGACCTCACGAATCCAAGCGCGGATCGTGGCAGAAGAAATCGCACAACAAATCCAAAGCACGTCGAAGCTGGAGGTGGTGCCGAGAGACATGCAATTTCGTCACTTCGCAGAGATTGCATTGAAGACGGCGCGATCAGATGTCGAACGAGGATCACGAAACCCGTTATACGCGAAGGACCTAAAGTACAATCTAGAGAGCAAGACGTATGGGCTTGATCAATTTTTTGGTCAGATGGATGTGCGACAAATTTCGGTAAAAGACTATGCCGACTTCTCCCGCAAGCTCATGGAAACCCATCCCAATCTTTCGCCCTCAGTGCATGGCGCGTTGCGATCAGCATTCAGAAACGTGATGAAGGTAGCTCTGTATGATGGAGTTATCTCGCAAGTACCAGCACCACCAAAACTGAATGAGGGAAAACACTCACCAAGACCATTCTTCAGGTTTCATCCTCTCGTCGCGAAAGACGAAGATCAATACAAGAACCTTATCCAAACCGCACGAAAGATCGAGACAGAGAGCCACATTGTTAGAGGAATCCCAATTACGAGTGAGCTTGGTGACATAATCATATTTACTACTCACACATTTTTACGACCAACGGTATCTGAGCTTTATGCGCTCACGCATCAGGACGTGACAATAGAAGCAAACCCTCAGAGACTTTTGCTGACCGTCAAAAAAGGAAAGACGGGGTATCGTGTTTCGAACACGATGCCAGCAGCTGTAGATTTGTACAAGAGAATGGTTGAGCGGTTGGATCAAAAACCAAAGCCTACAGATTTTGTCTTTTTACCAGCATATAAAAACCGCACAACCGCTAGAACTATCATCATGAGGCAATTCGCTTACCTGCTGAAACAGTGTGGGCTGGAGGTCGATCCATACACAAACCTATCGCATTCTATGTACTCTTTGCGGCACACGGCTTTATGTATGCGACTGGTGCTGAGTGATGGAACAGTGAATATGGAAGTCCTGGCTCGAAACGCTGGAACGTCTCTTGATATGTTGACGCAGTTTTATTTGAAGTATTTGCCAATGACGAGAGAGTTGGCGCGTAATCTCCAATCATTCGGAGATGGTGGGGCGTAGAACCAGTAGCAAGCCACCTGCTCCCACGTGGCTTCTTCTAACGCAGACATTGCAGAAAATTCTACAAATTCATTTCACCAGCATGGTTGCCACCTATAGGTGGACCTCTACCCTTATCAATAACACGACAGGAACAGTCTGATCGTGGATTTGAATGTTGAAAGGGAAACTCATGAAAATCGTGAAATTTGAAGCAGTGCAGGACGAGTTCGTTCGTCTGACACCACGCACAATGACAATCGAAGGCGTCATGGAGAAGATTGCTGATGGGCTGATTGTTGCTGTTCAGAATGAAGGCAAAGGCAAGGGGCGAACTGGGAAGGTGTTCTCGTTCAATGCAGAGAAAGGCAAGGTCTATTTGCGGATCAAGTATGGAACGATGGAAGCATATTGTCTGGAAGGTGTTGCAAAGACGTTGAGCGATGCGAACGAACAGGTTGTTGCTTATGCAGAGGCTTTGAAGTCTGGCTCGATATCACCGACGGAAAGAGATGCAATCAAGAAGGTCTTCAATGCACGAAAAGAACGAATGGAAGAAGCAAGAGCGGGAAGAAAGGCAAAACTCAATGCAGCAGCTTGAGAAGAAAGCATTTTGGAAATCTGAAGGCTGGCAGTGCGTCAGTTATGGGAACAAAGAGCAATTGAACTGGTTTCGGGAATTCATAAAGCGGCGAGAAGAGGGACCATCAATGGAATTCTATGATGTTCTCTCTTCAGATGATTATTATCTTAAATTTGAAATCAACAAAGATGAGATCGAGGAGATGGATTGAATAGGTCATTCTTTGATGAGAATGACGTGGACTTTCTTTCTTGCAGATAGATGACGCTTGGCTTCTTTGTTAATAAGTTCAAGCGTTGTTTTGGAGATTGCATCTTTGTGTGCTGGATCGATGGAGAAGACTGACTTCTGACCGAGTGATAGAACTGACTTGATATCTTTATCTGAGGTCATTCTGAAGCTCGTTGAATGTGCAAGTGGAAGACTTATTAGTGATTGTGGATTGAATGTTTCGGAGTATGGATTGACGGATGAAGTCACTGAACGAGATATTCAATCTCTTCGCTTCATGCTCTGCATCATCTTTAAGATTTGGTGATAGACGGAATGTGATGAGAATGGTGAGGTCTTTCTTGTATGTAATTTATGTCTCTTTCTGTTGTGGATATTTAGATAAATAAGAATGGGTACTTTGCAGGTACCCATTCTACTAGGAAAAGTTCAGTTATTCGCCAATGAAAAGTTTCCGCGCATTGACACGAGATTGTTTGGACTCCTTATAGTGGATAGGTTTAATTGTCCACGAATTACTACACGGATGACCACTCTTGTTATATACGCTATAGCCTGTATGCAATGCTATCTCCATAATCTCTCCCCATAAAGTAAAATTTTGAGTCCAATAATTAGATTCATTAAAGAAAAAAGTTTCCAAGAACATTTTGTGATCTTCAGCAAATGCCTTAGCTACCCAGAGTTCTAAATCATCAGGTTTCAAGATTCTTCTTAAACGTGTTTCCAATGTCGTTATATTCTCAAGATCACAACCAAGTTCGATTTTCTTTTTAGTGATGTAGTCCATAGTGATAACCCTTTCTTTAATATAGGAGAAATATTTCTCTCGATATCTGACACTCAGTCAGATTCATTCTGCTTGATATCGTTGTGATTTGATGACACAGGATCACAAGCAATTGCTTTGAAATTGTATTGATAGGAACTGAGCGTTCCATCCTTAGAATGACACTTTCTTTTGGGCTTTTATTGCTGCAAAAAGATTGGCATCAAAAAGATTCCATAAGGGAACCAATGCAATTTTTATGTTGTATAGATTATACAGTAAGGACGCTTAAATGGCAAGATAATTGTATTGTTTCTGGCTAATAAATTCATTCTTTGACAAGGACTAAATGAACTTTTTTCTTCGTTGCTAAATGCCGTTTTGCTTCTCGGATAAGAGCATCAATTGTAGCCTTGGAAATGATATCTTTATGGCTTGGGTCTACGGTGAAAATCTTACTGGAACCTAAGGACATTATTGTCTTAATTTCATTGTCGCTCATATGGATTTTCCTTTCGCTAGTTCTGAAATTTGTCTAAGTAGCTCTTGTTCCACATTGTAGGAAACATGAATATTTCTGATTATGGATTGGCGGAGAAAATCGCTGAAATTCATTCGCAATGATCGCGCAGATTTCTCAGCTTGTTCTCGTAGGTCTTGAGACATTCTGAAGCTGGTGATGTGGGTCTTGTCTTTCTTGTATCTCATGAATTTCCTTTCTTTTTGTATGTAGGCTGTAATTCAGTTGCCGTGGCTGGCTGCATCAGTTTCTTGTCGCGTACAATTTCTGCATTCAAATTGAGTATGTGTCGGCAGATATCAGAGTCTGGCTCTGCTAAGATAGCTCGAATTGTCAGCTCAAGTTCTTCTTCTTTTGTAAGCATTTTTCCCTCCGTTCTGGTAAAGGTGAGCTTTGTTGGATATATATATTTATAATACAAATTAGAGGCACCTATGAGCGACTTCAGGAAGAAACAGGAAGCAGGAAGCGAAAGAGTTTTGGTGGCTGCAAAGTCCGTAAGGGGCTCATCGGAAACATTTGCAAAAAATAGTAGCTACAAATCTCGCATATTCTCTTCGATTAAAGGAACGCAATATGAAGCTGCAATGAATGAATGTGATAATGGTGGCTCAGCTTGTGGTAGCGTTTTTTGTGATCGTTGTAAGCATCGGAAATCAATGAATATGTATCAGGCTTATAAGCGTCATTGTGAGAAAGCTTTTGGGAATGATGAGGTTGTGGCAAGGGAAAGGCTCAGATGGGTGACTGTTCTACATTCGCTGGTTCCGGTGAGTTATGAATCAAGTGAGATTTCCAATGAGTGCGTAAATCAGATCAAGAGTGACGTGGAAAAGATGAAGGGGTATATTTCGAATGTGGGGCGTACAGCTAGGCGCAAACATGGAACTGATATTTGGCTGCGTGGTGGTGTTCATGCTGAATTGATTGATTATGAAATGTTCCAATTTGCACATCTGGCTGGGAAGAAGACGACGAAACAGAATACGCTATCTGGTTTCATTGATGCTGCTTTGCCACCAGGAAAGGTGGTGGATCGGTATTTTCTCGTTCATTTCCATGCATTGGCTGATACTGGTGGAATGAGTGATCGTGATTTCAAGGACCTGTTCGCAAATCATTGGTCATTGACAGAAAAGCAGCTTCACATTCAGCGCACATGCTCTCTCATTAAACTGAAAGGAATGAGGAAAGCTATCAAGCAGACATTAGATAATGGATTGCTTGGTATGTCTCGGTATTGCTTTACTGGCAGTAATAGTCGCCTTCAATATGCAAGAAATTGGGGTGCTGGGAAGGTGGTTTTTCAAAGTGGTGAAGAGGTCAATGGTTGTTCTGGAATTATAGGTTTTGCTGAAGAGGTGAATGACCATACGTTTGATGAACAGCTATCTAAGACGGACATAAGACTGTTGGTGTCTGCTCATAATGAGATTGGTGGTGTGGATAGCCATCGTGGTCTTGTTGTTGGAATATATTGATTGGGGGATGGTGTGTGCGTTTGATACTATGGGCTGGAATGGCTGCTTAAAGCACTGCAAACCTTGCATTTCTATTGCTTAGCTTGTGGACTTTGCAGATTGTCAGTTTTACACCTTGAGCTTCGCTAATTTTGGCTTGCGTGATGCCTTCAATTCAGCCTGATTTGGGCGATCAAGTTTCAACGGCTCGACACTTGTGATTTCGAATGGGAACAGCTGGGCTAACTTCTCTTCAGCAGCTTTGATCGCTGAGTAGTCAACGCTTTTATCAGCCTCTTGGTAAAGTTGATCGAAGTCGCTCTCGAACCCGAGTGTACAAAGTACCTGTACGATGCGTTCCCGTAACTCGTTATCTAAGACATTGAGATCAGTCTCATCGGGAAGGAAGCCCCACTTGTCCCCTCGTGTCTTGTCGTTTTTCATCCTTGAGATGCGCTTTCGAATTAAAGATCGCATTTTCCGCAGGACCATCGTTTCCCGCTTTCCCAATAGCGTCTGATGCCGGTTCAATAGCCGTTCATAGGCTGGGAGGTCTGATCCAAACACAACCGAGCCCGGGCTTTCCTCATTGAGATTCTGAAGCCACCTGACGATTTTGGCGAGTTGAGCCTTATTGATATCCTTAGGGAGGCGGATCTCGGCAAGAAGGGCTTTGTGTGAATCAGCGCCCGTGTCTTGCCGCTCCTCACCCCCATTCTTGTTCTGTACAAAGGAGACGATTTGAGCCCGCGAAGCTTGGGGGGTCAAAACCTTTCCTCGCACAGCATCTGCTAGTCGTGTGTCAGACAGGTGGCTCACCTCATAAATGGTCGAGTAGTTGGGCGGCAAGAGCTTGGCAACAGCCTGTTTCTTTAGCCGGGGGTCAGCGCCGATCTTGGCTAACTTGCTAAAGACGGAAGCGCCGAATGGCAGCTCATGCAGTAGCTCCCGCTTTTCCTCCGCGTCTAATTGAGCATTGGCGTCAGCGCATGTCTTGGCGACAGCAAGGATGCTTCTGGTAGTTTCATACCAGCCAGCTGATATCTCCTTGAGATATTTATCGATGACACCTTGCCTCAAGGACAATGAATTATGGGTTGGGCTGCGCTTTGGCATTTTTCACCGGTGAAAATCATCAAGATCGGAAAAGTCGCAAGCTGCTGGGCTATCTGTCAAGTTTCGGGATCGGGTCGGCATCATTGACAAGCTACAGTGCCGCTCCGTGGAGACAGTTGCGGATAAGGTAGGCTGAGTGAAAAAAGTTATTATGAAAGTTCCATTTCCTAACTCTTTCCACCAACCAGCTGATTTCCAACGGCAATCCCGGAATGCATTTTTCGCGTCTGGTTGCCATCGAGTAGGAAAGTGCTTCCATCGCTAATATTCTAACATTTTGAGGGGCAAGCGATGGCTCTCGGCAAACAAGCAAAGATTTTGACAGAAGCTCAGCAAAAGGTGGTGTTGTCCTATCTTGCAGGGCGTCGGCTGGCTCAACGCAATACGGTGATGTTCCTGCTCTCGGTCGATGCAGGGCTCAGAGCAAAAGAGATCGCAGCGTTGGAATGGGCGATGGTGACAGACGCTCAGGGTGCGCTGACAGATGAGATTAGACTTCAGGACAGGGCGTCAAAGGGGAGGTCTGGTGGTGTGGTCTTCATGAGCAAGAGGCTGAGGCAGGCTCTGGAAGCCCTTGCTGCTGGTGAGGCTCTGAAGGGTCCTGTGATGAAGGCTCAGGGCGGGCGTGGAATGGGTGCTCAGACGGTCGTGAACTGGTTCTTCAAGCTCTATCTTGAACTTGGCTTCTTCGGTTGCAGCAGTCACAGTGGGCGTCGGACAGCAATCACTCGCTGGGCTAGGAAGATTTCAGCAGCCGGTGGTTCGATGCGTGATGTACAGAGTCTGGCTCGACACAGCAGCTTAGCAATGACGCAGCGGTATATTGAGGTTTCAGAAGACGCTATGAGACGTGTGGTGGGTTGAGAGGTAGATGAGGAAACTAAGGGTACCGCGCCCCATCTGTTCACTGCGCCATACCTGCGCGACATTCCGTCTACAAAAGGGCGTTCATCAATTCATTCTCGCGCGCAATATGGGAACCAGCGTGGCTATGCTCGAAAAACATTACGGTCATACGAGCAATGTTGCTAGTGCAGCTGAATTGACGAAGGGCGGGAAATTCAAGGGGAATAAGGAGATGAAGGCAGTAGATTGGATCATAACGTCAATACACATAGTTAACGATGTCCAGTGATCACAGCTATTCACCCCCGAAGTTAACTCTAATTTAATAATAGCTTAAAGCGCCTACAAACCAATCCCAATCCACCGTTACTGACGACTTGAAGTGGTCGGTTGGCTCTCAACGCTGTTGGCGTGAGTTGCTGTTGTGTGGAGTTTCGGAAGAGTGCTGCGCCAAGTCGCTCATTCGGCGATTGGAGTGCCTGCTATGCGGGAACGCACTCCTGCGCCCATCGGTACGGGGGCATTTTTATGCTCTCATTGAACACCAACACAGCCGCCCTTATTGCTCAAGCAGCCAATCAAGTCTCAACCCGTGAAGCAGCACGGGGCATGCAGCAGTTGGCGACGGGCAAGCGCATCAACTCTGCCGCTGACGATGCCGCAGGACTGGCGATCAGCACGCGACTGACTTCACAGATCAGGGGAGTCGCACAAGCTATACGCAATGCTAATGATGGCATCGCTTTGATACAGACTGCTGATGCTGCGGCAGGCAGTATGGTCAGTCTTTTTCAACGAATGCGTGAATTGCGTGTTCAGTATGATAACGACACTAACAATCCGGCAGATAAAACTTCTATCCTATCTGAGATAAAAAGCCTCAAGGCTGAGATTAGCAATGTTGTGACAAACGCAGCATGGAACGGAATCAGTTTGTTTGACGGTGGTGGAAGCAACGACGCCAGAAACTTCAACTTGAATATCAATGGAGATAGATCTGTTCAAAGTCAGCTGTCGGTTCAAACACCAAATTTGCTTCAAACGATTGGTATAAATCCTCACTCTGAAACAGTCTCATTTTCAGCTCCAACCACTTCAACAACAGGATTTTTCGATCAAACTGTTGCTACCGCTGATTTCAATGGCGATGGAAATGCAGATCTCGTTACAGCCGAGACCGTATCACGGAGTATTTCTGTTCTGCTTGGAAATGGTGATGGGGTATTCCAAACCGAAACTTTTTCTACTTCTTCAAGAACTCCGGCATCTGTAGTTGCAGGTGATTTTAATGGAGATGAGAAAATGGATATTATCACCACCAATCAAGATGGTAGCATCTCAAGCTATTTTGGATATGGCGATGGCACCTTCGAGCAACCTCGCTTCAGTTCGTATCCAAGCTCAGCGCAATCACTGTCAAGTTCTGACTTAAATAGTGACGGAAAACCGGATCTTATTATTGGTAATAGTGGTAGCTCGATTTTTATCGCCTTAAATAAGGGGGACGGGACTTTTGACCCGTCAATTGCACTCCCCACAGGCGGAGCTCCATGTTTTGCCGCAGTCGCAGACCTAAACAAGAACGGGAAAAATGATATAGTCGTCTCTAATGCGTTTAACAATAACATTTCCGTTTTAATTGCGAATGGAGATGGAACTTACAAACCTCAAGTGACTTATACTGTTGGCTCGTCGCCCTACGGGATTACAACAGCTGATCTAAATGGTGATGGAACCCCTGATATCTTGGTTTCAAATTATGGTTCCAGAAGTATTTCAGTTTTAGTTGGGAATGGCGATGGTTCTTTTACAAATTCGGTCGCCTACAATATCGGGGTTCAAGCTCAGGCAATAACTACTGTAGATCTCAACAATGATGGAAAAGTTGATGTTATTGCAGCTAATACAGCTTCAGCAGGGGTCACTGTTCTGCAAGGAAATGGTGACGGCACTTTTAAGGCACCAACAATATTCGCTGCAGGTAACCAGCCCATCGCAGTCGTGACTGCGGACTTTAATAACGACCACAAGCCCGATATAGCGGTGGCTAACTATTTGTCATCACAAGTTTCAGTTGCCTTAAACTCCAGTCCCTATACTTTTTGGGCTGACAATCCTACGATGGATCAAATCGACGGCTACCTAACGACCGTTAGCCAAGCACGAGCAGGATTTGGAGCAGCCGTCAGCAGTCTGAACTACACCGTCGATTACCTCACCAGCATGTCTATGAACCTTCAGCAATCACGCAGTCGCATTGAAGACACCGATCACTCCGAAGCAATCACTGCTTTAACAAAAAGCCAAATCATCCAGAAGGCATCCATGGCAATGCTCGCTCAAGCGAACCAAATGCCACAGATGGTACTTCAGTTGATCAAGGCATCAATGTAGCAGGGTGTAATCTCGCTTGAATTTTTGAAAAGCATCTTGCCCTAATTTTGAAATATAAAATGATCGGCTACAGATGGGCTGGGGAATTTATTCACACCATCTCCACCACGCGCCGCTTCGATTCCTCTGAACCCTCGATGTACCGCTGAGTACTCCCCAGCGCTGAGTGCCCAGCCAGAAGCTGCACGTCCCTGAGCGAACCGCCAACCGTAGAGATTTTTCTCGCCCAGCCAGTGATTGCTGTCCTGCGACCACTATGATTCGAAGCGTCGTTAAAGCCAAGCGGATGTCGCTGCGGTACAGACCAGCGGCGTATCTTCAAGTTTTAAGTTCTGGTCAGGCGCTTTGTCGCAATCCCATCGGGGCTTTGTTTGAAGAAGGCATTGAGTAACCGCAACGAACGCCCTTTCGCGACCAACGAGCATACATAATCTGAACCTAATTGCAGGCTTGTTCAGATTTCCACCGAAATATCTCAGCCCGTCCGGTGCGTCATTTTCACGCTGCAACCGTCTAGCGAGACTGAGCAATGAATGAGGTCGCCTCCGCGGTAGGACTCGAACCTACTACCTCAGGTTTAGGAAACCTACGCTCTATCCTGATGAGCTACGCGGAGTGCGAGCAGCTAGATACCATGAGAAATTTGCAAAAAAAAGTCTATACCTGTCTATACTTTTTGACTCACATAAAAGTTGAAATAAATCAATTACTTAGAGAAAATATCATGCTTTAGGAAACCGCTGCTCTATCCTGCTGAGCTACGGAACCGCGCCGCGCCTTGTAGCATCACGGGGCGCGGCCCTCAACGCCCGAGCGGCGATGTTCCTCTATCGGGGCATGGGGCGCCACTTCCGATCCTCGGCGTTCCCCGCATCTCATGCTTGCGGGCGGAAGGCTCCGTCCGCCGGAACCGGCGTCTGGCTTGACCATTGATTTCCAGTCAAGCCAACCAGCCGGGATCCCCGCCATGACGTCACCCCGCTCATTCTCATCGCAACACCTTGTTACGCCTGCCCTCCTCGCCGCCGTCCTGTGCCTGTCCTGCGCCATGCCGCAGGCGGGGGAGGCGCGGCCCGCCATGATGCCGGCGCCCTTCGCCGAGGCTCGCCTGCCCGCAGGCACGCTCGTCATCAGCCAAAGCCAGCGCAGGATCTTTCTGCTGCAGGGCGATGGCATGGCGCTCTCCTATCCGATCGCTGTTGGCAAGGCCGGCAAGGCCTGGTCGGGCTGGGCGCGAATCAATGGCAAGCATGTCCAGCCTGACTGGATGCCGCCAGCCATGGTCAAGCAGGCCAATCCTCGCCTGCCGAACCTTATCCGGGGCGGGTCGCCCGGCAATCCCATGGGGGCCCGGGCCCTGACCCTCGATCGTGACGAAATCGCCATCCACGGCACAACGAATTCCATGCGGGCCTCAATCGGCACAGCCGCCTCTTTTGGCTGTATTCGCATGTATAATGAGGATGTTGTCGACCTTTTCGATCGCGTGTCCGTAGGGACGGCGGTGGTCGCCGTGCGCTGAGACTGCAAGGGCTGGCCGGGGGCGGGAGAGGCGGCGTCGCCTCACCCGTCCGAATTCTTCTCGCCATAGCCGCTATAAGGCTCCCGTCACGCTTGCCGGGCGGTCGGCCCTTGCCTATACGGCTCTCATGGGGACGGTTGCGCGTGAGCGCTCCGTCTGATTGAGGCGGCCGCGCCGCAAACGCCCATGTTCTGCGGCGCTGAGAGGGATTGATGCCATTGCGTGGCGCACTCGCCGGACCACGGCTGCTGTTGCGCCGACTCCGCGAAGTCATGGCGGAGCCGGTCAGCCCACAGGCGCGTCTGGACAAGATCGTCGTGCACATCGCGTCCAACATGGTCGCCGAGGTGTGCTCGGTCTATGTGCTGCGCTCGGACGGGCGGCTGGAGCTCTTCGCCACCGAAGGCCTCAACCGTGAGGCGGTCCATCTGACCACCATGCGCGCCGGCGAGGGCCTCGTCGGCCTCATCGCCGAGAGCGCTGAACCACTGGCGCTTGCTGACGCCCAGTCCCATCCCGCCTTCTCCTACAAGCCGGAGACGGGCGAAGAGATTTATCATTCCTTCCTTGGCGTGCCGATCTTGCGCGGCGGCAACACGCTGGGCGTGCTCGTGGTGCAGAACCGCGCCCGCCGCACCTATTCCGAGGAAGAGGTCGAGGTTCTCCAGACCACCGCGATGCTGATCGCGGAGATGATCGCCTCTGGCGAGCTGCAATCCATCGTGCGGCCGGGCTCCGACATCGCGCTGCGTCGTCCCATCGCGCTCAAGGGCGCCGCCATCTCTGAAGGCGTGGGCCTTGGCCATGTGATCTTGCATGAGCCGCGCGTGGTGGTGAAGCACATCGTCGCCGAAGACCTCAAGAAAGAAGAGGGGCGCCTCGCCGACGCCATCAGTGCGGTGCGCGATAGTATCGACAAGTTGATCGACAGGGGCGATCAGGCTGGGCCTGGCGAACATCGCGAAGTGCTCGAAACCTTCCGTATGTTCGCTCATGACCAGGGCTGGTTGCGGCGCCTGCGCGAGGCTGTCATGACCGGCCTCACGGCGGAGGCCGCCGTCGAGCGTGTGCAGAACGATGCGCGCGCCAAGCTGCAACGCCGCACCGATCCTTATATGCGCGAGCGCCTGCATGATCTCGATGATCTTGCGAACCGCCTTTTGCATCAGCTCACCGGCCAGCCCTTCGTCACCGCAAACGAAGATCTGCCCGACAACGCCATTCTCGTCGCGCGCACCATGGGCCCCGCGGCGCTGCTCGATTACGATCGCAAGAAGTTGCGCGGCCTTGTGCTGGAAGAGGGCGGGCCTTCCAGCCATGTGGCCATTGTGGCGCGGGCGCTTGGCATTCCGACCGTCGGCGAGATCGCCAATGTCACAGACCTCGTCGAACAGGGCGACGCCATCATCATCGACGGCTCAAGCGGCGAGGTGCAACTGCGCCCCTCTGCCGATGTCGAAGCCGCCTATGGCGAGAAGGCGCGCCTGCGCGCACGCCGGCAAGAGCAATATCGCAACCTGCGCGAGGCCCCTTCGGTCACGCTCGACGGCGTGATGATTGGTCTGCATATGAATGCGGGCCTGCTCGTCGATCTGCCGCATGTTGAAGAGGCGGGGGCGGCCTCCATCGGGCTCTTCCGCACCGAACTTCAGTTCATGGTCGCCTCGCAATTCCCTCGCATGAACGCGCAGCTTGCGCTTTACCGCGCGGTGATGGATGCGGCGGGCGAACGCTCCGTGACTTTCCGCACGCTCGACATCGGCGGCGACAAGATCCTGCCGTATATGCAGACCCTCGAGGAGGAGAACCCTGCGCTGGGCTGGCGGGCGATCCGCATCGGCCTCGATCGTCCCGGCCTCTTGCGATCGCAATTGCGCGCCATGCTGCGCGCGGGCGCGGGCCGCGAATTGCGCATCATGTTCCCCATGGTCGCCCATGCGGCGGAATTCGATGCAGCGAAGGAGCTCGTGCAGCGCGAGATCGAACATCTTACGCGCCATTCCTACGAATTGCCGCGTGAGTTGAAACTCGGCGTGATGATCGAAGTGCCTTCGATCCTGTGGCAGCTCGACGAGATTCTGGCGCGCGTCGATTTTGTCTCCGTTGGCTCAAACGATCTCGTGCAATATCTCTTCGCCGCTGATCGCGACAATAAACGCGTGTCAAACAGGTTTGACCCGCTCACGGCCCCGGTCCTTCGCGCCTTGAAGTCGATCACAGACAAAGCCGCCATCACTAAAACGCCGGTTACGCTCTGCGGTGAAATTGGCGGTCATCCACTCGAGGCCATGGCGCTCATTGGCGTCGGCTATCGCGGCCTCTCGATGACGCCCTCCTCCATCGGTCCCGTAAAGGCCATGGTGATGGCGGTCCATGCAGGCGAGCTGCGCTCCCTTATGGAAGAGATGCTTGCGCGAAAGGATGGCGCCGCCTCTATCCGCGAAGAGCTGCGGGCCTATGCGGAGGGGAAGGGCGTGCCGCTTTAGTTACGGCAATTGAAGCGCCTTCGCCTGCTCCCCTCGCCCACCCGTCGAGCCATCCATGCTGCCAGAAGACAAACTCAATCTCATCCTGCGTCGCCACGAGGAGCTGTCGGCGCGCCTAGCTGAAGGCGTGAACGGGCCGGAGTTCGCCACACTCTCGCGCGAGCTCTCCGATCTGAACGACATCGTCGCCGCCATCCGCGCCTTGCGGCAAGCGCAGGACGATCAGGCGAGCGTTGAAGCCATGCTTGCGGACCCTGCGCTTGACGCCGAGATGCGCGAACTCGCCGAGGCGGAAAAGCACGACGCGCAAAAGCGGCTCGAAGAGCTCGAGCAAGAGATCCGCATCGCCCTTCTGCCGAAAGATGCGGCTGATGAGGGCGGCGCCATTCTGGAACTGCGCGCGGGCACAGGCGGCGATGAGGCGGCGATCTTCGCGGGCGATCTTTACCGCATGTACGAACGCTATGCGCAGACCAAGGGCTGGAAGGTCGAACTCCTCTCTGCGAGCGAGGGAACCGCTGGCGGTTTCAAGGAAGTCATCGCCAGCGTCGCAGGACGCGGCGTCTTCGCAAAGCTGAAATTCGAGTCAGGCGTGCATCGCGTACAGCGCGTGCCCGATACCGAAACGCAGGGGCGCATTCATACGTCCGCCGCGACGGTCGCCGTGTTGCCCGAAGCGCAGGATGTGGATATCGAAATCAACGAGGCCGATCTCAAGGTCGACACCATGCGCGCGCAGGGCGCCGGCGGCCAGCATGTGAATAAAACGGAATCAGCGATCCGCATCACCCATGTGCCAACCAACACCATCGTCTTCGTGCAGGATGAGCGTTCACAGCACAAGAACCGCGCCCGCGCCATGGGCCTCCTGAAGGCGCGGCTCTATGACATGCAGCGCCAGAAGCTCGATTCGGAACGCGCCGCCGATCGTAAATCGCAGGTTGGTTCAGGCGATCGTTCCGAGCGCATCCGCACCTATAATTTTCCGCAGGGACGCTTGACCGATCATCGGATCAATCTCACTCTCTACAAGCTCGACAAAATCATCACCGGCGAAGCGCTCGACGATGTGATCGATCCTCTGATCACCGAACATCAGGCGGCGCAGCTGGCGGCGAGTGAGGCGTGAGCGCGGGAGACGAGGCGATGAGCGAAGATGCAAGGCCCGCAAGCGTCGTCGCCGTGAGCCGGGCGCGCAGCCATAGATTCAGCAAGCCGAACGAGATGTCGATCCGGTTGCTGGAAGGCCTTGGCGTCGAAGGCGATGCGCATATGGGCGTCACGGTGCAGCACAGCTATCACATGCGCAAAAATCCCCAGGCGCCCAACCTGCGGCAGGTGCATCTGATCCATGCCGAACTGTTTGATGAGCTGGCGCAGGCGGGCTTTGATGTGAAGCCGGGCGAGCTTGGTGAGAATGTCACGACGCGCGGCCTCGCCCTGCTCGATTTGCCAACAGGCGCGCGGCTGCGCATCGGGGCGGCGGTGGTCGAGATCACGGGGCTGCGCAATCCCTGCACCCAGATCGACAAGTTTCAGCAGGGGTTGATGGCGCAGCTCGTCGAGCGCAGCGATGGCCGGGTGCTCATGAAGTCCGGCGTCATGGGCGTGGTGCTTGCGGGCGGGGACATAGCCCCCGGCGACGTGATCAAAGTCGAACTGCCGCCGGAGCCTCACCGCCCGCTTGAGAAGGTTTAAAAGGTCAGGCGGCGCGCGCCAGCTTGACCGCGACACCGGAGGCCGAGACGCGGCGCAGCTCGACCGCGCAGAGTTCGGCAAGGGTCGCTTCGTCATAGCTGTAGTTCACGCCGATGATGGCGTCGGCGTCGAATTCCTGCGCCTTTTCGATCAGGGCCTGGAGCGCGGCCTTGCGGCAATCCTCGCCGTCTCCCGCCTGCGCTGTCCCATGCCATGAAGCAGCGGCCTGAACGCGGCCGAGCGGATAGAGAACCCGCCCGCTTTCGACGTCATTGGTGAAGCTGATCTGCATTGATTTCAAATCCTGTTCGCTCTTGCGGTTCATCCGCGTGGGTTCATTTCTCGCGCGGCATAATGGCCAAGCTTCGCCCCGAACAAGGAGAAGCTTGGCCGCTTTGAAGGCTGAGGCCCTCGAATATGCCTTATTGGTGAACGCCCGATGAACAGGATGGTTCTGATTTCAATGGCGGAAATGGCGATGCCCTGTCATCACCATGGCGAGCCCCGCTTCGTCGGCCGCCTTGATGACCTCATCGTCGCGCATTGAGCCGCCGGGCTGGATGACGGCGGTTGCGCCAGCTTCGGCCGCCGCCAGCAAGCCATCCGCGAAGGGGAAGAAAGCGTCCGAGGCGACGACCGAACCCTTGGCGAGCGTTTCGGCGAGGCCTGCGGCCTTGGCGGCCTCAGAGGCTTTCCAGGCGGCGATGCGCGAGGAGTCGACGCGGCTCATCTGGCCGGCGCCCACGCCCACAGTCCCGCCCCCACGCGCATAGACGATGGCGTTTGACTTGACGTGCTTGGCGACGCGGAAGGCGAATTTCAGATCCGCCAGTTCCTGCGCCGTAGGGGCGCGCTTGGTGACGACGCGAAGATCCATATCGTCCACCACCGCATTGTCGCGGCCCTGCACGAGCATGCCGCCAGCGACAGTGCGCAGCACGAGGCCCTGGGCGCGCGGATCAGGCAGGCCGCCAGTCAGCAGCAGGCGCAGGTTCTTCTTGGCGCCGACGATGCGGATCGCCTCTTCGTCGGCGTCAGGCGCGATGATGACCTCGGTGAAGATCTTGACGATTTCTAGCGCCGCCTCGGCGTCGAGCTTGCGGTTCAGGGCCACGATTCCACCGAAGGCGGAAACGGGGTCGCAGCGTAGCGCCTTCTCATAGGCTTCACGCAGGCTGGCGCCTTCTGCCACGCCGCAGGGATTGGCGTGCTTGATGATGGCGACGGCGGCGGTGCGCGCGGGATCGAATTCGGCGACGCATTCGAAAGCGGCGTCTGTGTCGTTTACGTTGTTATAGGACAAAGTCTTGCCCTGAACCTGACGAGCCGTCGAGACGCCAAAGCGTTGCTCGGGCGTTTTATAGAAGCCAGCTGACTGATGCGGGTTTTCGCCGTAACGCATCTTCTCGGCGAGGTGACCGCCCACCGCGCGATAGTCCGGTGTCGCCTCGCCCAATTGCGCCGCGAACCAGTTGGAGATAGCCGCGTCATAGGCGGCGGTGCGCGCATAGGCCTTCTGGGCGAGCTGTTTGCGAAGGGCGAGCGTGGTCGCACCCCCATTGGCCTCAAGCGTATCGAGGACGGCTTTATAATCGCTTACTTCAACGACCACCGTCACATCGCCATGGTTCTTGGCCGCGCCGCGGATCATCGCGGGGCCGCCGATGTCGATGTTCTCGATGCAATCGTCGTAGCCCGCGCCCTTCAGGACCGTGGCTTCGAAAGGATAGAGATTCACCACGAGCAGATCGATGGGGCCGATGCCGTGTGCGAGCATGGCCGCCTCGTGCTCGGGATTTTCGCGAATGGCGAGCAATCCGCCATGTACGATGGGATGCAGGGTCTTTACCCGGCCGTCCATCATTTCGGGAAAGCCGGTGAGGTCGGAAACGTCCTTCACGGGCAGGCCAGCGTCAGCCAGGGCCTTGCGCGTGCCGCCGGTCGAGACGAGCTCCACGCCCCTTGCGCTGAGGGCGCGGGCGAAATCGACCAGGCCGGTCTTGTCGGAAACGGAAAGGAGCGCGCGGGAGACGCGGCGAAGGTCGGAGGCCATGGAAACCTGCAATCTGTTGTGGGCTTGCTGAGAAGAGCTTGCGGGCGCTTACCACGATGCGGCGCAAGACAAAAGCAGGGCGCGGCAGTGAGCTGGCCGAAGATTGTGATCAATATCGAAAAAATGGTGCCCCAAGGCTGGCCAATCGCGACCCGACGTGGCATGCGTCCACGATTCCTTAATCCGGACATGCGCCAACTTGCATTCAGACCCGGATAGGCATATTGTGCACCGCACAACAAACCTGCTGCACTGCGACAAGCGTGGCCAACTTATAAAACCGGAAAACCGAGATGCGCCCCACCTCCCCAAAGGCGAAAAACCGTCCCCCCGTCCGTGTGCGCTACGATCCCCCGACCCTTGAAGAGGCGGTCCTCGCCGCTCAGGGCTTCATGGATGACGCCGAGCATCAGGCTGAATTCGCTGCCGAGCTGATGGGCGCCCCGATTGAGGAGGCGCGCGAGCTGATCGCCAAGATGGCGGTTCGCGCGGCTGCTACCAGGCGTGCGCCGGCTCCCGAGGTCGCCTTCACCAGCAATCGCGCTGGCGCTCATAGGGCCGTCGTGGTCGAGCGCAAGCCTTCGGTGGTGGTTGAGCGCAAGAGCGGGGGCTTTGCACCCCGTTTTGAGCGCAGCGAGGGCGTGACCGTCGAGCGCACGCCCTTCAGGGGCCTGGGTGTGGCAGGGGCGCCGCGCACCCTCATCCGCCTCGGCGGTCGCTGAGGCAAGGGCGGGTCAGCTGCGGCTCAGTCGCCCGTGGTCTTGTAGAGCGTCCAGCTGACGCTTGGATAATCCTGATAATTGGTGTGGACCACGATCTGGTCCGCGCCACGAACGCCCTCAGCCGTCGCGAAGGAGATGCTCTCTTCCACAGCGAGCCTGTGCCCTTCGGCGTGAAATAGCCAGACTTGGCCTGATGGGGTCAGTATTTCGACCGATTGACGGTCTCCCAGAACTTTTGTCCGCAAGCTCGAATGAAGATGGAAGCGCACCGCATAATCGGCGGTGAGGACGCTCGCCTTCTTGCCGCCTACTGGCGTGAGCTTGTCTTCGCCTTCAAGCTGGTCGCCCTCGGTGGAGAGATAGAGGCTGCGGGTGTGGATCAGCCCGAACTGACGCTCATAGCCGTTGTGGCTGGCCTCAAGCGCGATGCAATCCTCCGCTGATTGCCTTTTGACCTGGACCTTGGTCGGGCCGCTGACGATCTTGCCTTCGAGCGAACGTTTCTTGCCCTCCGCGCCGAAATGGCAGGAGGAGGTGTCGGCGAGCGTCAGGCTCGAGTGAGCCGCCGTCGAGCGCGCCGCATCGCGCATATTGGCGCGGCTGTCGTTCGGGCTCCCGCAGTTGACGATAAGCCTCTGGTTCTCGGAGGAAAATTCGAAAGAAAGGCAGCCTGCGTGGGCGCGGTCGGAAAAGGCGGTGGGCGGCGCGGCGCCGGTGTCCATGATGACTATTGCGGACCCGCCCTCCATGCGCTGGTAGCCGCTGTAGGGCGCATTTATGAGCGGCGCTGCGCGCGCGTCGTCATGGGCGAGGATGGTGGCGAGGTCATGGGGGGCGGTTTGTCCCATGCCGTTGAACAGGGCGAGCGACCCGTCGCCAAGTCGAAACAGCCGCAGCATCGGCATCATGCGATCAATGGCGTTCAGCAGTTGCGGCGGGGCGCTCACGCCGCGCGCCGAATAGGCCTGACGCAGCGGCAGAAGATCAAGCAACAGGTCGATGACCGTCTGAGGATTGCGTCCGATATGGCCGCCATCGGCCAGAACCTGACGCCCCAGCTCCTCGCCGAGCAAGAGGCTCATGCGTTCCTGCAAATTGTCGAGGCCCTCCCCGCAAAGGCCGAATTCCGCGAGTGCGATCAATCCGAAGAGACGCGTTTCACCTTCGATGTCGTCGTTCAGGCGTCGTTGCAAAAGCATCGCCTGTCGGCCGATGCTCTTCATGAAAAGCCGATAGAACGGGCTGTCCGCCCCTTCGAGAATCAGCGGCGACTGGCTCATCCAAGACAGCAGGCGCCGGGTCGCCACCCGCGGCTCCCAGTCTTCAGGCTTCGATTTGCGGGCGTTCTGCTTGATCCAATCCTCGACCAGCGCCCGGGCATTTGCGCGTGACAAGGCCGTGTCGGCGGCGCGCAGATGGCGGAGCCAGCCAAAACCTGCAAGATTGGCGGCCCATGCGGCGGAGGGCGGGGCCACATCAAAGGGCGAAAGGCCATGGGTGTTCGCCATCTTGCCCGCAAAGGCGAAGTAGCCGGCATAAAAATCAGCCGCCATGGTAGGATCAGCCGTGCGGATGTCCTGCGGCGCGATCAGCAACCGCTTGGGGCCGCCAAAACCCAGAAGGTCCGCGTAACGCATTGGCCAGGCTATGCAGCGGCGAATCCAGCCGAAGCCGTCGCCAGCCAGCAACCGGGCGAACTGGCCCCGTCCAGCGACTGATTGGGTCACGCTAAATCTGCCTCCGCAGCACCAACGCCTTAAATGAGACGCTCAACGCGCGCCGCGAAGAATCCGTCAAGGCCGCTACGCCGCGCGTCATCATCGTAGAGATGGAAGGGAAGCGTCCGCAAGTCCCCTTGCGCTGATATGCACATGTTTGGGACGCCGAGTTCTTCCGCTGTGACAGGAACGCGAACGACATCGGGATTGCGCCGCAACAGCGCATTGATCTGCAGCTCGCCCTCCTCGGGTTCGATCGAGCAGGTGCAATAAACCAGCCTGCCGCCGGGCTTCAGAAGATCAATCGCATGGTCGATCATGCGCGCCTGAATTTTCGACAGGCTGGCGATATCGCTGGCGCGCTTGGTCCAGGCGACATCGGGGTGACGGCGAATGGTGCCAGTTGAGGAGCAGGGCGCATCGAGCAAAATGGCGTCGAAGGCTTGTGCTTCATAGGACAGTGCGTCGCCCACCGTGAGATCCGCCGACAGATGCAGGCGTTCAAGATTGGCGCTGACGCGCTTCATGCGTTCGGCGGAACGGTCGAGCGCGGTCACTTCCGCGCCCGCATGGGCGAGTTGCGCGGTCTTGCCCCCCGGCGCCGCGCAGAGATCGGCGATGCGCATGCCCGGCTGGGCGCGAAGGAGCCTTGCGGGCAGGCTCGCGGCCGCATCCTGCACCCACCATGCGCCTTCGTCGTAGCCCGGCAATTCTGCGACCGGGGCATGGTTGAGAAGGCGCACCGACCCCATGGGCAGAACAAAGCCGTCGAGCTTCTCCGCCCAGAGTTGCGAATCATTTTTTACGGTGAGGTCAAGGGTCGGCTCGAACTGATGCGCGCGCACGATGGCGGTGGCGCCTTCTTCCCCATAGGTCTTGCGCCAGCGGGCGGCGAGCCAGGCGGGCGTATCGATGAAGGGATCAGCCGGGGCAAGGAGTTCGTCGCGTGCGCGAATCACATTACGCAGAACGGCGTTCACCAGAGCCGCGAAAGCGGCGGTGCGGGGGTCGCGGCGGATGGCGTGGACCGCAAGGTCGACGGCCGCATGATCGGGCACATCGAGAAAGAGAATCTGGGCCGTGGCGGTGATCAGCGTCCATTCGACTGCGGCGGCTTTCTTCGGCAGTCCCTTGTCAAGGAACCGCGCGAGCGCCGCCCGGATTGTGCCGAGCCTGCGCAGGGCGACCGTGGCGATGGAGCGGGCGAGCGCCCGGTCGCGCAGATCCAGGTCGCTCATGCGCGTCGAGGTGTCAGCCCCCAGCCGCTCGTCGAGGGTTGATCCTTGCCCGGCCACATCCGCGAGCACGCTCGCCGCCACCAGCCGCGCGTTCAATCCCGGGGGTGGGGGCGCAGGCGAGGGGGCGGGCCGTTGATGAAAAGAGCGGGGCGGTTTCGTCACGAGGCGACTTTTCTGATGCGGATCGGGAAAGGCGACGGCACATACGGAATCACTTGTCCGTATCCGGAAAGCCTGTCCCCATTTCATAGGGTCGGAGTGGATGAGAGGCAAGGAAAGCTTGCAAGTGTGGCGCAGCATCGCCGAAAGGCTGAACTTTTCGAAGCGATGACTTATATAGACGCCAGTCCTTGCGGGGACCGGCATGAGCAGATGGGATAGAGCGATGCAGACCGATGCGCCGATAGATCAAGCGCCCGAACCGTCACAGGATGAGACCCCGAAAAAGCAGCTTTCGCCAGCCGCCCAGCGCGCCCTTGCGGAGGCGGCCGAACGGCGCAGGCTCGCGGAAGAGGCCCGTGCGGCTGCCCCTCGTGAGGTCAACGGCCGCGGCGGGCTCGACCCGTCGCGTTTTGGGGATTGGGAGATCGATGGGCGGGCGGTCGACTTCTGACCGCCCCCGCGAAAGCGATCAGGCCTTGTCGAGACCGTAGAGCGTGTGCAGGGTGCGCACCGCCAGTTCGGTATATTCCGCGTCGATCAGCACGGAGAACTTGATCTCGCTGGTGGTGATGGCGCGGATATTGATCCCCTTGTCCGCCAGCGCCTTGAAAGCGCGGGCCGCAACGCCGGCATGGCTGCGCATGCCGATGCCGATAGCGGAGATCTTCACTACATCATTGGCACCCTGCAGGGAGGCGAAGCCGATTTCACCGCGCATGCCTTCGAGCATAGCGCGCGCGCGCTCGAAATCTGCCTGCGGCACGGTGAAGGTGATGTCAGTCGTCTTCGCATCGTCGGAGACGACCTGAATGATCATGTCGACATTGATATTGGCTTCGGCGAGCGGCACGAAGATCGCCGCCGCGACGCCTGGCTTGTCCGATACGCGGCGCAGGGTCAGCTGAGCCTCATCGCGGGAAAAAGCGATTCCGGTGACGACCTGCTGTTCCACGATATCCTCCTCGTCACAAATAAGTGTGCCGGGCATTGGGTTGGCCGGGTCATCGAAAGACGAGCGCACGAAGGTTTTCACCTTGTGCACCATCGCCACCTCGACCGAGCGAACCTGCAGCACCTTGGCGCCGAGCGACGCCATTTCAAGCATTTCTTCAAAGGCCACGCGGTCGAGCCGGCGGGCCTTGGGCACGATGCGCGGATCCGTCGTATAGACGCCGTCCACATCGGTGTAGATATCGCAGCGATCTGCCTTGATGGCGGCTGCGATAGCGACGGCGCTCGTGTCTGAGCCGCCTCGTCCCAGCGTCGTCAGTCGGCCGCTGGTCTCATGAATTCCCTGAAAGCCCGCCACGACCGCCACTTCCTTGCGGGCGAAACCCTCCGCCAGACCCGCGCCGTCGATTGATTCGATGCGGGCTGAGCCATGGGCGTCGGACGTGAGGATCGGGATCTGCCAGCCCTGCCATGAGCGGGCGGAGATGCCGATTTCCTGCAGGGCGATGGCGAGGAGGCCGGATGTCACCTGTTCGCCCGAAGCCACGACCGCGTCATATTCGCGCTTGTCATAGAGCTTCGAGGCGTCGGCGCACCAGGCGACCAGCTCATTGGTCTTGCCCGACATGGCCGAGACCACGACGGCGACCTCATGGCCAGCCTCCACCTCGCGCTTCACATGCTGCGCGACGTTGCGGATCCGTTCGATGTTGGCGACAGACGTGCCGCCGAATTTCATGACGAGACGAGCCATTGATCCCGAGCGATTATCTGAGGCGCCGTGAGGCGCGCATGCGAGCCCGGCTTGAGCCCGGCTCTGGATGAGCCGGTTCTATGACGGTCGCGTTCGCGCCTGTCAACGCGGGGCGGCGATGCTTTTTTTCAAGCGACGCTCATAACCGACCAGCGCCGCGCCGCGCAGACGCCGTTTCCAGCGTTCCCCAGCGCGCGGGCGCCGCAGGGCGCTGAGCAAGGCGGCGGGATCGCCCTTAGCCAGTTCTGTTGCGATGCGCACAAGTCGGGGCAGGGTGTCGAGCGGGCCTCGGGGCTGCGCGACGGGCGCAGGGGCGAAGGTCGTCGGGGTCTCCAGCACGGACCAGCTGGACCGGGCGAAAGCCGCAGCATCGTCTCCGACCGGCTTTTCTCGGGCGACTTTCACACGCTTTGGGCCGCGCGGCTGTTTGACAGGAGAAATCGGCGCGCCCTGCCCGGGTCTTGTCGGGATGGGTGCGCGCGTCACGCCTGCGCGGGCGATGCTTTCGAGCGCGGCGTTGGCGAGTTCCGGGGTGAGTTCGACCTTGCGCACCGTCCCTTCGGCCATCCGCGGCGGCCTGCCGCGCCGCTTGGGAGCTGAAGGCGCCTCAACGGTAGCCATAACGAAAGCTTCGCTCTCATCCTTTGGCTTATTACGTGACCCGGGTGGGCGGCCGCGCCGTTTTCCCTCGACCGGGAGCGCCTCGGCAGGGATCGCCTCATCAGGAATCGTTTCCAGAATCCGCCCCGACCGGCTTGAGGAAGCGAAAGGGTCAGGCTTTGGTGCGCCCCCGAACAGGGCGGCCTCGGCGCGCCGAAGCGCATCGCTCTCCCGCGGCTGCTCCTCGAACAGGCCAAACGAGGGCGCTTCCGGCATAGAAGCGGTTTTCCTCTGGCTTTTCTGACCTTTGCGCACTTCGACGACGAAGGACTTGATTGGACGCTTCATGGTTCCTCTGCGTTCCAAAGCTGTTTGCTGGATTCGCCACGTTCCGACCATTCGCAAACCTGAAAGGAAAAATTGAAATCCCGCCAGCAATACAGATCAGAAAACATTTCATACAATATAACGGCTGAAAGCATCAGACAACCTGCCTGTTTGGCGGCGCCCGAGAAACGGGGTAATAGCACCCGATCCTTCGGAGCCTCCCCATGTCCCAACATTCAGCCTCCATCGACCCCGCCGACGTCGAACGGTTTGAACGTCTGAGCGTGAGCTGGTGGGATCCGCGCGGACCCATGCGGCCCCTGCATAAGATCAACCCCTTGCGTCTGCGCTTCGTCGAGGATGAGATCGTCAGGCTGGGGGGCGCGGGCCTCGAAGGCCTAAGCGTGCTGGACATTGGCTGCGGCGGGGGGCTTTTCAGCGAGGCTATGGCCAAGGCGGGCGCTCATGTGACCGGCGTCGATCCCTCGTCCGGCGTCATCGGCATCGCCACGAAACATGCGGCCGAAGGCGGCCTCAACATCGATTACCGCGCCCAGACCGCCGAGGATCTGGCCAAAAGCGGAGCGAAATTCGATGTCGTCTGCGCCATGGAGGTGCTGGAGCATGTGGTCGACATGCCTAGCTTCGTGGCGACGGCCTGCAGCATGGTGAAGCCGGGTGGCTGGTTCTTCGCCGCCACCCTCAACCGAACCCTGAAGAGCTTCGCGCTCGCCATCGTCGGCGCGGAATATGTGCTGGGCTGGGTGCCGAAGGGGACGCACCAATGGGAGAAATTCATCACCCCCATTGAGCTGGAGGACGCGATTGAAGACGCCGGGCTCATGGCGCAAGGCCGTGCGGGCGTCATCTTCCAGCCCCTGCGTAACCGCTGGTCGGTCTCAGCGGACACCGATGTCAACTACATGATGTCCGCCCGTCGTATTTGACCTGCTTGTGGTCGAATGACGTGAGGCGGATTAACCACGCTCCCGGATTTCCGTGGAAACCGGAGTGACGCCCAAGCTTCCCTCGTTTACGGTTCCTTAACCAAGGCTTCGCGGTTGCGCGGCTTGGCTGGGAGCCTGAACCATCAGGCGAGGTTGGAGCGGGTTAAGTACATGCGTGTGCTGCTGTGTCGCCCCGTATTGGCGGGGAGCGTTCTGGCGCTTTCCGCGCTTTTGCTTTGCGCGGGCGCTCAAGCTGGCTCGCGTCAGGAACGCCTTGCTGGGCGCGTGCCGCAAGCGACCTCCATCAGCGTGGGCGAACAGACCTTGACCCCCTGGGGCTGGGCGGATTTCTGCAATCGCAATGCTGAAGAATGTCCACCCGGCGCACTTCCCCCTGAGGACGCCAAGCTCACGGCCAGCAGCTGGAGCGCCCTGTCGCGCGTCAATATGCTCGTCAACGCCATGATCCAGCCGCTCTCCGACACAGACCACTGGAATGTCCTCGACCGCTGGGACATTCCAACCGACGGCTATGGTGATTGCGAGGACTATGCGCTCCTGAAGCGCAAACTTCTGATGGCCGAAGGTCTTCCTCGGCAGGCCTTGCTTATCACCGTTGTGAAGGATGAGAACGGCGATGGCCATGCCATTCTGACCATCAAGACTGACCGGGGCGATTTCGTCCTCGACAATATGCGCGATGAAGTGAAGGCTTGGAATCAACTGCCCTATCGCTTCGTCAAGCGCCAGTCCCAGAGCGATCCCAATGTCTGGGAACAGATTGGCGAGCCGACCAGCGCGCCGCTCATCGTCTCGCGATAGAGCCGCCTAGTTCTGCTCATCCGGCAAGGTCGGCAGCGGCATCAACGCAATGCCTTCCTCGAGCAGCGCCTTGGCGTCCTCAAGCGAGGCTCGCCCATGGATGGGGCGCGTGGGGGCATCGCCACTCTGCATGTCGCGCGCCTCGCTCGCGAAGCGGTCGCCCACGTCGGTGGAGTTTTCCGTCATCTTCCGATGGAGTTCGCGCACCATGGCGCGCATGGCTTGCTGGCCCTCGTCCAGCAGGGCCATGGGCTGGGGATCGGGGGCAGGGGCGGGAGCCGGGGGAGCGTTCATTTCCGCCGCCATGATCGATGCCGTCTGCGCCTTGATCCTCTCTTTTTGCCGCGATGTCGAAACGGAAGGCGCCATCAGCGCCTTGGTCACCTGCTTGGACTGGCAGGTCGGACATTCCACAAATCCGCGCTTGACCTGCGTCTCATAGCCTTCCGCATTCGAAAACCAGCTCTCGAATGTATGGCCCTGATCGCAGATGAGCGCGTATTTGATCATCGCATGGCCTCAGGCCAGCAAGGGGTCGAGCTTGCCGGCGCTTTCCAGCGCATGAAGATCATCACAGCCGCCCACGTGATGGTCGCCGATGAAGATCTGCGGAACGGTGCGGCGGCCATTGGCGCGCTCGGCCATGGCGTTCTGCGCCGCAGCGTCGCCGTCGACGGAGATCTCGTCAAAGGTCACGCTTTTCCTTTGCAGCAAGGCCTTGGCGGCGTCGCAATAGGGGCACCAGAGTTTCGTGTAGATCGTGACGGAGGGCATTGTCGTTCCTGAGGCTTTGCAAGGCTTGCTCTCTTTATATGGTCAGTCACGCCTACGTCACAATGCCCCATCTCCAATGATCACCCGGGCGAAAACCAGCAGATCCACTTGCGCCGCCCCGGCTCGCAGCAATATGCGAGCGGCGGCGTTGCTCGTCGCCCCGGAGGTGAGCACATCATCGACGAGCACGATGCGCCGCCCTGCAATCAGGTGGCGCTTTTCCGCTGGAACCTTGAATGCGCCCTGCATATTTGCGGCCCGCTGGATGCGCGAAAGCCCCACCTGCGGCGCCGAGCGCTTCACCCGTTCCAGCGCGAAGGCCTCCACCGGCACGCCGCAGCGCTCCGAGATCGAGCTCGTAAGCGCCATGGACTGGTTGAACTGGCGGTTCGCGAGGCGCCAGCGGTGCAGCGGAACGGGAACCAGCAGGTCCGCCTCTTCCAGCAATTCCGCCCCTGCGCGCGCCATCCAGCGCCCGAGCGGCCGGGCTATCTCCATCCGGTCGTAATATTTCAGCCGGTAGACCAGCTGTCGCACTGGGCCTTCATCGAAACTTGCCACTGCCCGCGAGCGCGCCCAGACGGGCGGGTCGGCCATGGCTTCTGGCGATAGGAGCCCTGGCCCCAGATCCTGCGCGAAGGGGGTGCCGAGGCGCTCGCAATAGGGCCGTTCGATGAAGCGCACCTGTCGCCAGCAGGTGGGGCACAGGGCGTCTAGCGCGCTTGCTGCGCCATGGCAGGCCATGCAGCAGGGTGGATAGAGCAGGTTCAGCCCCAGACGGCTCAAGGCCGAAAGGGCGTTCCGGAAATTTGAAGCTCCTGCGCCAAGCAAGCCCATCGCTCCACCTCATCAAGGTGAAGCTTAAGCGTGAGGCGAATCTGTAGCAAGCGGCGGCGATGCTGTTTTGGTTGACATGCGGGGCGCCTTCGGTCATTACACACCGTCTCCCGCGCGGCTCCGGCCGCGTGTTTTCGTTTGCGCCGGTCTTCCGGCGGCGAATTGGAGGCATCGCTGGTCACAACTGCAAAGAAGCCGGCCGCCGGGAAACCGACAGGCTGGAATCGAACACGAGGATGAAAGATGTTCGCAGTCATCAAAACCGGCGGCAAACAGTACAAGGTTGCCGCTGAAGATACGATTACCGTCATGACTCTCGCTGGCGAGCCCGGCGACAAGATCACGTTCGACAATGTCATGATGCTCGTCAATGGCGACGCCACCACCGTGGGCGCGCCCTTCGTGGCTGGCGCTTCGGTTGCGGCCGAGATCGTCGAGCAGGCGCGTGGCCCCAAGGTCATCGCTTTCAAGAAGCGTCGTCGCAAGAATTCGAAGCGCAAGCGCGGCCATCGTCAGGATCTGACGATCGTGCGCATCACGGGGATCTCGGCGGCCTGAACAGGTTCCGTGGTCATCGCAAACAGGGTATAATGCCCTAATCAAGTTCATCAGCCCGGTCTTGCGCAATGCGCTGCGGGCACGAGGTTTGGAGCAGATCCATGGCTCATAAAAAGGCAGGCGGTTCATCCCGCAACGGCCGCGATTCCGACGGTCGCCGTCTTGGCGTCAAGAAGTTCGGCGGCGAGAGTGTCGTTCCTGGCAACATCATCATACGCCAGCGCGGCACCAAGTGGCATCCTGGCGCCAATGTCGGCATTGGCGTGGACCACACCTTGTTCGCCCTGACAGAGGGCAAGGTGGAGTTCAAGAAGAAGGGCGACCGCTCCTACGTAATGGTGGCTACGGCCGCCAAAATGGCCGCCGAATAAGGTGGAGGACAAATCTCCTCCACCGGTTTTCAACCCCGGTGGACGAGGTCCTGTCACAAAGGTCCGCTAGTCCAGGCTCCAGAAGAGCAAAAGGGGTTGAGTCGCTCAGCCCCTTTTTCGCGCGCTAAAGCTTCGTGCAAGCGCGTTCTCAATGGAGAACCCGGATATGTTCCCCGATTTGTTGCTCGATGATGTCTTCCGGCTCGAAACCTCGCGGCTCTGGCTGCGCTGGCCGCGCGCCGCTGACGCCGCAACCATAACGTCTCTCGCCGCCGACCCCGAGGTGGCGCGGATGACGACAGATCTTCCTCATCCCTATCCGCAGGGCGCTGGCGCCGAATATGTGTTGCGCGCTCGGCAGAGCAATCTTTCTGGCGAGGCGCTAAGCCTTGTCCTCACCCACAAGCCGCGCCACGGCGAGCCGATCGGCGCGATCAGCCTGCGGCCGCAAGACACGGGCGTGGCGGAGCTGGGTTTCTGGCTCGGCAAGGCGCATGCGGGGCATGGGCTGATGCGCGAAGCGATTGACGCGCTGACCGGATTGGCTTTCCGTATCTGCGATTTTGACGCCATCAGCGCCAGCGTGCGGCTTGCTGACGAGAGATCCTCTCGCCTGCTCGGCGACTGCGGTTTCATCGCCGCAGGAGCGGGAATTCAACAAGCGCCCACGCGCGGCGGGGCGGTTCCCGTTGCGCAATATCTGCTGAGGCGAGCGTCCATGGCGGCGGGCCAAGGCGTGGGAGCGGCCGATCATCTGGGGTCCGCCCAGATGCTGACCGCCTGATCGAATTCGATCCAGCCGGCTCCGCGATTGAAGCGGGGCTTCGGCTGGGGTAAAGGCAGTACCATGAAGTTTCTCGATCAGGCCAAGGTCTATGTGCGCTCCGGTGACGGAGGTGGCGGAGCTGTGTCTTTCCGCCGAGAGAAATTCATCGAATTCGGCGGACCCGACGGGGGCGACGGCGGACGCGGCGGCGATGTGATCGTTGAATGCGTCGATGGCCTCAATACGCTGATCGACTACCGTTACCAGCAGCATTTCAAGGCCAAGACGGGCATCCATGGCATGGGCCGCAATCGTGCGGGCGGACGCGGCGCGGACGTCATCATGAAAGTGCCGGTCGGCACCCAGATCTTCGCCGAAGACAACGAGACCCTCATCACTGACCTAACGGAAGTCGGGCAACGCTATGTGCTCGCGCATGGCGGCAATGGCGGCTTCGGTAATCTGCATTTCACCACCTCGACCAATCGTGCGCCCAAGCGGGCCAATCCCGGGTTGGTCGGGATCGAACGCACGGTTTGGCTGCGTCTCAAGCTCATCGCTGACGCTGGCCTCGTCGGTCTGCCCAATGCGGGCAAATCGACATTTCTCGCCAGCGTCTCCGCCGCAAAGCCAAAGATCGCGGACTATCCTTTCACGACCCTGCACCCCAACCTCGGCGTTGTGCGGGTCGATGAACGGGAATTCGTCCTCGCCGATATTCCCGGGCTCATCGAAGGCGCGCATGAAGGATACGGTCTTGGCGATCGCTTCCTTGGCCATGTGGAGCGCTGCCGGGTGCTGCTGCATCTGATTGACGCTGGCTGCGAACATGCTGGCGCCGCCTATCGCGTGGTGCGCCATGAGCTGGAAGCCTATGGTGGGGGCATTTGCGAAAAGCCCGAGATCATCGCCCTGTCGAAGGTCGATACGGTCGACCCCGATACGCTCAAGCAACAGCTTGAGCGCCTGAAGCGCGCTGCGCGCACCTACGGGCCTCCCGTGCCCGAAGGCGAGAAGCGTCGTGCGCCCATGCTCATTTCCGCCGCCGCCCATACGGGCGTGACGGACGCTCTGCGCTCGCTCGCCGCCGTCATTGACGGCGCCAAAGCTGAGGAAGGCGCGACCGGAGATGAGGCCTGGCAGCCCTGAAGGAAGATCGATTGAGCGCCACGCCTTCCCTCGCCTCGTTTCGTCGCATCGTCGTCAAGGTCGGCTCGTCGCTGCTCGTCGACCAGAGCGCGGGCCTTCTCAAGCGCGACTGGCTGGAGGCGCTGGCGGACGATCTTGCAGAGCTTCATCAGCGCGGCGCGGATGTGATGGCCGTCTCCTCTGGCTCCATCGCGCTGGGTCGCACGGTTCTGAAACTCCCCAAGGGGCCGCTGAAGCTGGAAGACAGTCAGGCGGCGGCGGCTGTGGGTCAGATCGAGCTTGCGCGCACATGGGCGGAGGCTTTGGGCCAGCGCGGCATGACGGCGGGCCAGATTCTCGTCACCCTGCACGACACCGAAGAGCGTCGTCGTTATCTGAACGCGCGCGAGACCATCGGGCGCCTGCTTGAGATGCGGGCCGTGCCTGTCATCAACGAAAACGACACAGTCGCCACCACCGAGATTCGCTATGGCGACAATGATCGGCTTGCGGCGCGCGTCGCCACCATGGCGAGCGCCGATCTTCTGATCCTGCTCTCGGATATCGAAGGCCTTTATACCGCGCCCCCGAAAGACGATCCTAGCGCGCAGCTCATCCCCGTCGTCCCGCGCATCACTTTTGATATTGAGGCCATGGCGGGCGGCGCGGCTTCCGAACTTTCGCGCGGGGGCATGCGCACCAAGATCGAGGCTGGCAAGATCGCCACGACTGGCGGCGCCCATATGGTCATCGCTGACGGACGGGTGCGCAACCCGATCCGCCGCATCGCCGAAGGCGCGCCCTGCACCTGGTTTCTCACGCCCTCGACCCCCGTCACCGCGCGCAAGAAATGGATCGCCGGTTCGCTGGAGCCGCGCGGCACGGTGCACGTGGACGCTGGCGCCGCTAAGGCGCTCTTCTCTGGCAAGAGTCTTTTGTCAGCGGGCGTGACCCGCGTCGAAGGCAATTTCGACCGCGGGGATTGCGTCGTGCTGCGCGACCCCTCGGGTGCTGAAATTGGCCGTGGCCTCGTGGCTTATGATGCGGGCGAGGCGGGCCAGCTTGTGGGTCGTAACTCCCGCGATATCGAGGCGGTGCTCGGCGTGCCCGGACGCGCCGAAATGATCCATCGCGACGACATGGTTCTGTCGGGGGAGTAGCCCTCCCTACCGCCTGCTTGCCAAACCTCCCTCGCCCGGGCCAGACTGTCCTCCAAGAGACCCCACAAGGGGCGACATCGGGAGGAAGTTATGTTTACACGCCGTCAAATCATGCGCGGCGTCTCGGCTACGGCTGCGACGTCTCTGTTCTCGGGCGCGGCGCGCGCGCTCGATTATCCCACACGCCCGGTGAAGGTGCTGATTCCAGTTGCGGCGGGCGGTACTTCCGACGTTCTGACGCGCCTGACCGCGCGTTATTGGCAGGAGCGGCTGGGCCAGCCCTTCGTGATCGACAACAGGCCGGGCGCAGGCGGCAACCTCGCTGCTAACGCCGCATTCAGCGCGCCCGCCGATGGCTACACGCTGCTGTCGATCCCCAAGGGCAACATCTTCGCCAATCTCATCTACGACAAGCTGGATTTTGATTTTCAGCGCGACTTCAAGCCCGTGGCGGGCATCGCCAATGGCAGTCTCGTCATGCTGCTGCATCCCTCCGTGCCCGCGCGGACCCTGCCCGAGTTCATCGCCTATGCGAAGGCCAATCCAACCAAGATCAATTATGGCACGCCGGGCAACGCCACCGATCCGCATCTTTGCGCCGAACTGCTCAAGATGATGACCGGCATTGAGATGACCCATGTGCCCTATCGCGGCGGCGCGCTTGCCATGACCGATCTCATCGCAGGCCATGTGCAGGTCATGTTCAGCAATCTGCCCGTGGCCGAATATATCCGCACGGGACAGTTGATCGCGCTTGGCGTGACTTCGCTCGGGCCCAGCAAGGAATTCCCCGACATCACCCCGATCTCAGTCACCGTGCCGGGCTATGAAGTCGGGGCCTGGTACGCCTATGTGGCGCGCAAGGATACGCCCAATGAAATCATCCAGGCATTGAACAGCGCCATCGCAGTCGGTTTCACCGATCCCGCGATGCAGAAAAGCATCGCTGTCTCGAACGCCTCGCCCATGTCCCTGTCTCCGGCGGAGCTTGAGAAGCTCTTCGCCGCCGAGTACGAAAAATGGAGCAAGGTCATCAAGACCGCGAAGATCATACCAGACTGACGCTCTCAGGGATGAAACAGCCATGGCCAGAATGACGCCGCGCCGCATCGACATGCACCACCACTTCCTGCCGCGCGCCTATATGCAGGAAGAGCAGGAGCGCAACGCCGGATACAAACATACCGGCGCTACGCCCGAGCGGTTGCTGAGCTGGACGCCTGCGCAAGCGATCGAGATGATGGATGAGCATTGCATCGCCTGCGCCATCGGTTCGGTCTCGACGCCCGGCGTCTGGTTCGGCGACATTAGGGCGGCGCGTCGCCTGTCTCGCGACTGGAACGAATGCGCAGCGCGTGCGGTGCAGGATTATCCCGGCCGTTTCGGCTTCTTCGCCGTGGTCGCCCCGCCCGACACAGAGGGCGCGCTGAAGGAAATTGAATATGCGCTCGACACGCTAAAGGCGGAGGGGATCGGCCTGCTCTCGAACTATGAAGGCAAGGCGCTTGGCGATCCCTCCTTCATGCCGGTCTTCGAAGAGCTCAATCGACGCAAGGCGGTGGTCTATGTTCACCCGACCGCTCATCCCTGCACGGCGGGGCTCATCCCCGGGCTCGCGCCGCAGGGTATCGAGTTCCCTCTCGACACCACGCGCACCATCACCAGCCTCGTGCTGAATGGCGTATTGGCGCGCTGCCCAGACATTAAATTCATCTTCGCCCATGGCGGCGGCGTGCTGCCGTTCCTTGCCGCGCGCATCGATCACGTGGGCGGGCGCTACAAGCACTTCGCAGATAATAATCCGGACGGCATCGAGACCATGCTGAAGCGACTTTATTGCGACACGGCCTCAGCGGGGAGCGGGCCGCAGCTCGCGGCCATGCTGAACTTCTTCCCGTCCACGCATATCCTCTTTGGCAGCGACTATCCCTTCGTCGAGGGATCGCACAGCATCGAGGAGCTCGACGCATATCCCCTTAGCGTCGCCATGCGCGCCGCTATTGATCGGGAGAATGCGTTGGTGCTGTTCCCGAGGTTGCGGGAATTGTGAGCCTCACGGCAACAGCCCCGCATATCGCTTATCAATCAGCGTCTCCACATCGACATTGCCTTCAAGCAGCCCCTGGGCCTTGTACCACGCCACCTGCCGCGCGATGTCCGGCCCGTCGAGCCGCGCCTCCCTGTCGACATAGCTGATGCCTGCGCGCAGCAACTCCACGGGCTGGTCGAGATGTTTCGACAAGATGGCGAGAACCATTTCAGAGGTTGGGCCATCCTTGCGTTTGTCATCTGCAGTGATGAACGCGTCTGCGAAATCGACCATGCCTTTTTTATAGGCGCGCAGGAATTTGCGGACATCCTCGCCACGCTCGTTTGCGACCTTCGTCGTCGTATAGGCTGCGCCAAGCTGCCATGGGCTTTCATCGCCGACCCAGCCAAGCAACTTGCCCTGATTGTTGCGCGTCAGGGAGAGGGCGAAGGTGGAGGGCATGACGCCTGCATCAATCCGCTCACCCGCGATGGTGGCGACGATGTTGGGATTGGTCTTCAGGCTTTGCACATCGATTTTGGACATGGGTACGCCGTATTTATCGGCGAGCAGACCAACGCAATAATGCGGCGCGGAGCCGAGCGTCGAGATCCCGACCGAACGCCCCGCCATATCCTTGTAGCTGCGAAAGCCGCTCTCCCACGCCTTGTTCGAAACTACGAAACCATTGTTAGGAAAGCCCGCATTGTCGCGCCCCTGCGCGGCGATGATGCGCATGACCCCCTGCGCAGCGAGATTGTAGAAACCAACCGCGAGGCTTGTCGCGCCAAAGTCGAGATCGCCTGCCGCCAGCGACACAGCCAGAGGCTGGGCGCTATCGAATTTGATGATCTTCGCGTCGAGCCCTTCGGCTGCGAAATAGCCTCGCTCCAGCGCCAGATACATGGGGCCAGCGCCCGAGGTGGGCAATACGCCGATGCGCGCGCGGCCGCGTTGCTGCGCCAGTGCGGGAGATGATATGGCGGGCGACGTTAGGAAGGCGGCGCCTCCCTGCAACAGGCTGCGGCGGGCTATGACCATGACGCTCCTCCCTTTTTTACGGATCTTGCCGTTCTTGTTGCGTACATGATGGAGCTTTGCAGCTCTTCGCGCAAGCGGGGCGCCGATAGACAGGGGCGCGGTTCTGCGGCATCTGTGCGAAGGCAGGAGGGGGAGACGCATGAGCGTG
>CANBVC010000004.1 GCA_947372795.1 Beijerinckiaceae bacterium | reverse complement strand
TGCGCTGGCAGGATCACGACGGCGAATTGGTCGAGCGCTCCCTCGATAGCGTCTAGCACGGCGGCGCTGTGATCGGCGCGCAGGTCAATTCCATCCATCCGCGCCACAAAAGCGTCATTTATGGGCGTCACCGAGATCGCCATGCGCGTTTCCCCCGTTTTTCCTTTGTCAGTCCCGATGTTCTCGTCGCGTAGGGCTCCTGTCAACAGGGCCGGAACCGATGGAACGCGGTGCTGTTACAATCGGGCAGGGACGTGATCGCAGGATGGATTTCAAAACCATGAAGCCAGGGTCCGCCTTTCGGTTCCCCCAGTTCACGCTCGTCCAGCATCTGCTTATCTTGAGCCTGCATGTGCTCTTGCCGCAGGTGTTTCTCTCGGCAGTTATCGACTGGCGCTACACCAATGGGCAGAAGGTTTCGCTAGAACAGGCAGCCACGGTCATGGTGCGTGAGCGCACGGCTTCCCTCGACCGTGAGCTTGAGGGCGTCATAGGCGCTCTGCAGGCGCTGGCGACCTCGCCGCTGATCGACGTTAAGGATTATGAACACCTTCGCGGTCAGGCTTTCGAGCTCCTGAATTTCCGCGGAACTGCGGTGGTCATGCGCGACCGAAACGGCCACCACGTCATAAATACGCTTCAGCCCGCAGGAGCTGAGGCCCTTGTCAGCACGGATCCTGAACTGTTGGCGAATGATGCGGAGATCTTCCGTACGAAAGCGCCTGCTGTATCCAATATATATGTAGGCGCCGCCACCAAGTTACTGTTCGTGAATGTGGGCGTACCGGTGATCCGCGATAATGAAGTGCGTTTTGTACTGGCCATCGCACTCGCCCCGGCGGCCCTCAGCCAGCAGCTTCTGGCGAATGTACCCGAGGGCTGGATAGGCGGCATTTTCGACCGCAATTTACGCATCATCGCACGATCGCGCGATCAGGAGCGGTTCGTCGGCCAGTTCCCGAACCAACCGGCGCGCTTCATGTTTGAAGGGGAAAGCGGCAACTTCCATGGTGGAAGATCCCTTGAGGGGGCCCCGGTCTTCAGCGCATTTCAACGCTCGGCGCTGTCCCGCTGGGTCGTGTCCTTCGCAATACCCGAAGATATACTCAATGCGCCGCTCAGGGATCTGTGGCGGACGCTGGTGATGATGGGCCTGCTCGCCATCGCCGTATCACTGCTGGGCGCTTATCTCTCCGGGCGCATTCTTCGCCGGGGTCTCAGCATGCTCGCCCAGTCGGCCCGCTGCGTCGGGCGAGAAGATTTCGTTCCGGCTGGTCCAACCGCCGTCGTCGAAATTGATGAGGTGAGTAAGCTTCTTAGCCTCGCTGACGCCGACCTGAAACGCAAGGACGTCCACCAGCGCACTCTGCTGCACGAACTCGACCATCGCGTGAAAAATACGCTAGCGATCATACAATCGCTCGTGACCCAGAGTTTTCGCGGCTCGGTCACGCCCGCCCATTTCCGGGACGCCATCATCGGGCGCGTCATGGCGCTTGCGCGTTCCCATGAAGTGCTGAGCGCCGCGAACTGGAAAGACCCGGAACTCGCGAGCGTTGCGGCTGCAGTCCTCGCCCGGGAGAGCGAACGAATCTATTTCGAAGGAGACAGAGTCAGTCTTGAGCCGCGCGTTGTCGTCGCATTCGCCCAGATTTTTCATGAATTGTTGGTGAATGCAGAGAAGCACGGCAGCCTGTCACGCCCCGACGGACGTGTGACGCTGACCTGGCGACTGGAGGAGGGCAAGATCCACTTTGTATGGATCGAGACGTCCAGCGAGCCCCCGACGATCGAGGCCTTGAAAGGCCTAGGAACGACGATCGTCCGCATCTGCGTCGAAAGGCAGCTTGGCGGCGTCTGCCATTTTGAGACGGCGTCGCCGGGGCTGCGGTTTGAGGCGACCATACCGCTTCATTCAGACCTTGGATTGAACGCCGCGGCCGTCAAGCCTTAGTACCTCGCCTGAAACCTCGGGAATGCCCTTTGTCCCGTGCACCGTCTTTGCGTCCCTGAGGCTCCGTTTGGCCCGGCGCAATTGCTTGCCGAGTTTGTCGATCGCGACGGTAAGGGCGACGTAGGGGTCCTTGTTGCTGGCCTCGGCGCTCATCATAGGCACGCCGCCGCATTGCATATTGACCGAGCAGCGATAATCAACGCCCTCCCGGCCGAAATGAACTGAGCCGGTCGTGATGCGCCCGAAATAACGGGACGCCAAATCGGAGAGCGCGCTACGTGCACGCTCGGCTAGGGCCTCCCCAATTTCAACGTTTGAACTACCCACCGTGATCGCCTTGTCGATCGCTACTTCCATGTTTCACTCCCTTCAGAAACGCTCTTCTGCGTCGCCAACGAGCCGGTACCCCTTGCGGTTGCACTGCAGACGCGAGAGCGGTAGAGCTGAGCCTTCGCCGCAATTTGGTCACAGTCAGAGGGCCAAAAGGGATAACTACGGAAGCTTGGCCGACGATTTGGGTTAAGGCTTTTGAAACCAAAAAGCTGCAGAGTGAGCGTGTTCGCGGTGTTCCGCTAGCGCGCTCTGGCCCTCAAAAGCCCAGTGTAGCGAGGGGTAGCACCGATGCGCAGTTGCAGGCTTTCGAGTGAAGCGTATCGCGTTATGGCTGAATCAGTGTCTTCAGAGATGTTCAGCTCCGTGAATCCGGCGGCGCGATTCGCCGCGCGTGTGATTCTTTGCATCGTCGGGGCCGGGTTGCTTGCCGGGTGCGCCCAAGATCCGAAATCTGGGGTCCGTTCGAAAGAATATTTCCCCTCGTCTATCTATGGTCGCGCCAGTGAGCGGGTCGTGGGGGAGGGCGAGGCTGTGCCGCGCGGCGGCGGGCAGTACCTTGTCGGCCGTCCCTATACGATCGCGGGCAAGCGTTATGTTCCGCAGACCCTACCCAGGGAGGCTCAGGTCGGCATGGCTTCCTATTACGGCGGCGCCTTCCATGGTCGACGGACCGCCAATGGCGAAGTCTACGACATGAACTCTGTTTCGGCTGCCCATCCGACAATGCCGCTGCCGAGCTATGCGCGCGTGACCAATACCCGCAACGGTCGCTCCATCATCGTGCGCGTCAATGATCGCGGCCCCTATCACTCTGGCCGCGTCATGGACGTGTCGTCACGCGTCGCCGAAGCTCTCTCGTTCAAGTCGATCGGTACCGCGCAGATCAAGGTTGAATATGTCGGAAAGGCCGGGCTTCAGGGCTCCGACGACAATAAGCTGATGGCGTCGTTGCGTACTGACGGACGCCCCGCACAGCTTGATGGTTCGCCGTCCTTGCCCGCCACCCTGATCGCCCAGAATACGCCAGCGCCCGCTCAGCCTGCGCCGCAGAAGTTGGCTTTGCTTGACGAAACGCGCGAGCAGTCGTCGCCTGAAACGCCACCGTCGCAGCAACCCGTCGCAGCGACCGCACCGCGCATCGCCGCCATGCCTTCGAATGTTCCGCTGCCCCCCAGCAGGCCCTTCGATCTGGGGCTTCCTCCCTCCGGCTCCTCATTGCTTCCCCGGCAAGCCTCCTTGTTCGACAATTCACCTCGTTCGACATCTCAGCCTTCGCCTCTAGCCCCTCAGCAGCAATCTCCACTGCTCGCGCTGCGCAAGGACCCCATCACCGAAGTGCTGATGCTCCCCCCACGTCGACCTAAGTGATACTTCCATTGCGTCGTTGATTTGAGGCTGCCGACCGGGCACATTGCAACGGTCGCCCACATGTATTTCCGAGGCGGCGCGCCGGAGGTGCTGCGTGCGGTCATTCTTGCGTGTTCTTGTGATTCAGGCCCTTCTGGCCCCTCTGGCTTTCGCGCTTTGCCTTGCGCAAGCGCCGTTTCAAACGTCCGCGCCATACGCACTGCTCATGGACGCAGACACTGGTTCGATTCTTTTCGAAAAAAGCCCCGATACGCCGGTTACACCCGCTTCGACCGCCAAGATCATGACTGCAGAGCTGGTGTTTCGCGAGCTAAAGGAGGGCCGCCTGCGGCTAGACGATGAATTTACGGTGAGTGAAAACGCCTGGCGGACCGGCGGCGCCATGGCGCGCGGATCGAGCATGTTCGCTGCGCTCAACAGCCGGGTGCGCGTCGAAGATCTCATCCGGGGCCTCGTGGTGGTCTCCGGCAATGACGCCGCGATCGTTCTGGCGGAGGGGATTGCGGGGACGGAACAGGCTTTCGCCGACCGCATGACGAAGCGCGCCGCCGAGTTGGGCCTCTCTCAGCTCACGTTCCGCAATGCATGGGGCAAGGATGATCCCGGCCAGAAGGTCACGGCGCGACAGATGTCGCTTCTGGCGGCTCATCTCATCAAGACTTACCCCGAATATTACAGCTATTTCGGTGAGCGCGAATTCGTCTGGAGCAAGATCAAGCAGCAGAACCGCAATCCCTTGCTTGGAATGGGTTTGGGCGCGGATGGCCTGAAGACCGGCAATATCGACGACGCCAGCGGCTATGGTCTGGTTGGCTCCGCCATTCAGAACGACCAGCGTCTGATCCTCGCAATCTACGGCTTGCGCAACGCCAAGGACCGTTCGGAAGAAGCACGCAAGATCCTGCAATGGGGATTTCGCGCCTTTGAGGTCAAGAACCTTTACGGAGCAAGGGAGAACGTAGGCTCTGCGCGGCTTTATGGCGGCGAGCAGATGAACGTCTCCCTTGTGACGAATGGCGCGGTGAGAGTGTTAGTGCCGCGCGGCTCGACGGAGCGGCTCAACGCCAAGGTCGTCTATCAGGGGCCCGTCGCAGCCCCCGTCAGCGAAGGGACCGAGCTCGCCCGCCTCAAAGTCTATCGCGGCAGCGTGCTGGCGCTCGATACGCCGCTGGTCGCAGGAGAGGCCGTCGCGCTCGGCGCAATCCACCGCCGCGCCTTCGACGCAACTCTCGAGCTTGGCCAATCGCTGTTTCGGACCTATGTACTGAAACAATGAGCGCCGACACCACACCAAGGCCCGGCCGGTTCATCACGCTGGAGGGCGGGGAGGGCGCGGGCAAATCAACGCAAGCGCGGCTGCTGGCCGAACGCCTGCGCAGCCTTGGCCATGAATGCGTCGTGACGCGCGAGCCCGGCGGATCGCCTGTGGCTGAGGCTTTGCGCGAAGTGATTCTCTCCGGCGTCGCTGCGCCTCTGGGTCCTTCCGCCGAAACGGTGCTCTTCACCGCCGCCCGCATTGTTCATATGGCCCAGACCATCATGCCCGCCCTGGCGCGCGGCGCTTTCGTCGTCTGCGATCGCTTCACTGATTCGACCCGCGTCTATCAGGGCGCGCTTGGCAAGGTGGACCCGAAATTGATTGAGGCCATGGAGGAGATCGCGGTCCGCGATCGTGGACCAGACCTGACGCTGATGCTCGATCTTCCGGCCAAGACAGGCCTCGCCCGCGCCGCAGCCCGGCGCGCGGATGGCGCCGTGGATCGCTTCGAGGCGGAGGGGCTCGCTTATCACGAGGGCCTGCGCTCAGCCTTCCTCGCCATCGCCCGCGCTGAGCCCGGGCGCTGCCGTGTCGTAGATGCTGCGCAGGGACCTGAAGAGGTCGCGGCTTCGATCTGGGCCGCCGTCGAGGACCGGCTCGGGCCAATCGCCCAAAAGGCAGCCACTTCATGAAAAAACGCAGCGCCGACGAGGGCGTGCCCGAAAGCGATTGCGTCGAGGATGCGCCCCATCCCCGTCACAACCATCTGCTTTTCGGCCATGGCGCCGCCGAACAGGAATTGCTGGGGGCCTATCGCGCCGGCCGGCTGCAACAGGCCTGGATTATCGGCGGCGAGGAGGGGGTCGGCAAGGCGACGCTCGCCTGGCGTTTCGCGCGGTTCATTTTCGCCAATCCTCGGCATGACAGCCCGGCGGTGGCGCAAGCGCGCGATCTTTCGGTCTCGCCCGACCATCCCGCCGCCCATCGCATTGATTCCATGTCGCTCGGCGACCTCGCCCTTCTGCGGCGCGAGTGGAACGAGAAGACCAAAAAGCACTTCACAGAAATCCGCATGGACGATGTGCGTCATGCGCTGGAGATGTTTCACCACGCTGCCGGGGAAGGTGGCTGGCGCATCTGTATCGTAGATTGCGCCGAGGACCTTAACCGCTCAGGCGCCAACGCCCTGCTGAAGGTGATGGAAGAGCCGCCGCCGCGCTCGCTGTTCCTGATCGTGTCTCACAGGCCCGCCCGAATCCTGCCCACGATCCGTTCGCGGGCGCGGATGCTGCAACTCAATCCGCTGAGCGAGAACGAGGTCTCGCAGGCCGTTATGGCGCTCGGCGAGCCATGGTCGAGCCTTGGACCGGAGGTCGAAGCGGCTGCGAGGCGGGCAGGGGGCTCGGTTCGGCAGGCCCTGCGCTTTCTTGACCGGGATCGGATGGAGCTTGGGGAATCCGTCGAAGGGCTTCTGGCGCGTCTTCCGCAAGTGGACTGGCAGGGTGTGCATCGTCTCGGCGACCGTATCGCGGGCTCCGCAGCCGTCGATGATTTCGAGTCGGTCATCACCGCCCTGTTTGATTGGCTGAATGCGCAGGTCCGCGCGGGCGCGGCGGCTGGCGAAAGGGCAGGTCGCCTTGCGCCCTATGCCGAGGTATGGGAGAAAGTCGCAGATGCGGTTCGCGAAGCCGAGGCCCTGAACCTCGACAAACGCCCGCTCGTCCTATCGATTTTCGCCGATCTTGCGAGCGCGGTGCGCGCCGCCAGATCCTGAACAGAGCCAAGCGGCAGGACGCTGGGCTCCGCAATCTGGAAGTTCCATGGCCAGCAGCCGTTTTTACATCACCACAGCCATCCCCTACGCCAATGGCGCGCCCCATATCGGCCACGCCTATGAGCGCATCGCCACCGACGCCATTCAGCGCTTCATGCGGCTCGACGGGCGCGACGTGCTCTTCGTCACCGGCATGGACGAGCATGGGCAGAAGATGCAGCAGACTGCGGCCCGCGACGGGATTACGCCACGCCAGCTCGCGGACCGCACCGCCGCCCAGTTCGAGCGCATGGGCGACGTGCTGAACGCGCGCGCCGACGACATCGTGCGCACAACGCAGGAGCGTCACTACGCCGCCAGTCAGGAAATGTGGCGCCGCATGGCCGCCAATGGCGACATCTACCTGTCCAAATATCCCGGCTGGTACTCGGTGCGCGACGAAGCCTTCTTCGACGAGGCCGAGCTGACCAAGGGGCAGGACGGCAAGAACTACGCCCCCACCGGCGCGCCGGTCGAATGGGTGGAGGAGGAAAGCTATTATTTCCGCCTCTCCGCCTATCAGGATAAGCTGCTGGCCTATTACCGCGACCATGCGGATTTCATCGTTCCCGACAAATACCGCAACGAGATCGTCGCCTTCGTGGAGCGCGGCCTGACCGACCTGTCGATCAGTCGTTCGACCTTCAACTGGGGCGTGCCCGTGCCGGGCGACGATCGCCATGTCATGTATGTCTGGGTCGACGCCCTGACGAATTACATCACTGCGACCGGCTTCCCCGACGCCGATGCGCCGCGCGCCGAATACTGGCCCGCCGACGTCCATGTGATCGGCAAAGACATCACGCGCTTCCATGCGATCTTCTGGCCCGCATTCCTCATGTCGGCTGGCCTGCCTGTGCCCAAGCAGATCGTGGTGCATGGCTTCCTGTTCAATCGCGGGGAGAAAATGTCGAAGTCGGTCGGCAATGTCATCGACCCCTTCACCATGGCTGAGCATTATGGCGTCGACCAGATGCGCTATTTCTTCTTGCGCGAGGTGCCCTTCGGTCAGGACGGCAACTATTCGCATGAAGCCATCGTCATGCGCATCAACGCCGACCTCGCCAACGACCTTGGCAATCTGGCCCAGCGCTCGCTCTCCATGATCGCCAAGAACTGTGGCGGCATCGTTCCGACGGCTGGCGCCTTCACTGACGCCGACAAGGCCATGCTGGCTGAGGCCGATGCGCTCGCGCACAAGGCGCGCGCGGCGATGCACGACTTCGCGCTGCACACGATGCTCGCCGATATCTGGCGCGTGGTGGCCGAAGCCAACCGCTATTTCGCCTCCGAGGAGCCTTGGCGCCTCACCAAGACCGATCCCGCGCGTCGTGACACCGTGCTCTATGTGACCGCCGAAACCTTGCGTAACGTCGCGATCCTTGCCCAGCCTGTCGTGCCGACAGCGGCTGCGAAACTGCTTGACCTTCTTGGCGTCTCCGCAGAAGCGCGCGCCTTCGCCCATGTGGGCGCAGCTGGTCGGCTCGTCGCAGGCGCAGCCTTGCCAGCGCCGGGTCCCATCTTCCCGCGCTATGTCGAAGCAGAGGAGGGGGGCTCCGCCCCCGCCAAGCCCTGATGCTGATCGACTCGCATTGCCATCTCGACTTTCCTGAATTCGCAGTCGAACTTCCGGCCGTAATCGCGCGCGCCAAGGCGGCTGGCGTTGGGCGAATGATCACGATCTCCACCCGCGTGGCGAAATACGACACCTACCGCGCCATCGCCGAGGCTCATCAAGAAGTCTGGTTTTCGGTCGGGACACATCCGCATCAGGCCCATGAGGAGCCCGATGTTTCGGTCGAGGAACTGGTGACGCTGGCGAGCCACCCGCGCTGTGTGGCGATTGGCGAAGCCGGGCTTGATTATCACTACGACAAAAGCCCGCGCGATGTAGCCGAGACGGTGTTCCGCCGTCATATTGAGGCGGCGCGCCGCACCGGCATGCCGCTGGTGATCCATTCGCGCGACGCGGACGAAGACATGGCGCGCATTCTGAGAGAAGAGATGGGGAAGGGGGCTTTCACCGCCCTGCTCCATTGCTTCACATCCAGCCGCGACCTCGCCATGACGGGGCTGGAGCTCGGACTCTACGTGTCCTTTTCAGGCGTCCTGACCTTCAAGAACTCGCAGGAGCTTCGCGATCTCGTTCGCGATATACCGCTCGATCGTTTGCTGGTGGAGACCGATGCGCCATTTCTTGCGCCGGTTCCACATCGCGGCAAGCGGAATGAACCCTCATTCGTAGCCGAAACGGCTCGGGTTCTTGCGGAGGCGAAAGGCGTTCAATTCTCAGAAATCGTCGAAAAAACAACCGCCAACGTTCTGAGAATTTTTAATAAAATGCCGATGGTCCTCACATGAGCCTGTCGATTGTCATCCTCGGCTGCGGCTCATCGGGCGGCGTGCCGCGCGTGGCCCAGGGCTGGGGCGTGTGCGATCCCGCTAATCCGCGCAACCGACGCCGACGCTGCTCGATTCTGGTCGAACAGACTGGGCCGGATGGCGTGACGCGGGTCCTTGTCGACACGTCGCCGGACTTGCGCGAACAATTAATCGAGGCGCGCGTCGAACATCTCGACGCAATCCTGATGACCCATCCGCACGCCGACCATACAAATGGCATCGACGACGTGCGGCCGCTGGTTCTGCACCAGCGCCGGATGCTCGACATTCACATGGATGAGCAGACGTCCCAGTCGCTGCGGCGCTCGTTTGGCTATATTTTCCAGACGCCGGAGGGCAGCCAATATCCGCCGCTGCTGCGCGAGCACAGGCTGCGCGCGGGCAAAGAATGCCATATTGAAGGCGCTGGCGGCGTGCTGGAGGCCATGCCATTGAGGCTTGACCACGGCGAGATAGAATCCTTGGGATTCAGGTTCGGAAACGTCGCATATACGCCTGATGTAAAAACGATTTTCCCTGAGACATTCCAGCATCTGGAAGGTCTCGACCTCTGGATCATCGACGCGCTGCGCTACACGAGCCATCCCACGCATTTCTGCCTGAGCGAAGCGCTTGAGATGATCAAGATGCTGCGTCCAAAGCGCGCCATCCTGACCAATCTCTCAACAGAGGTTGATTACGCCATGCTCGCATCCGAATTGCCGCCGCATGTAGCGCCGGCTTACGACATGATGCGGATAGAGTGCTGACGCCCCACCATATCTGGATATGGATTTAGGTTCCATAATATTGATTATGCGAATCAAGGATCCCGCCAACCTAGTCCAGCCTCCCCGCCACCCGAAGCCGCGCCGGGCGCAGTCAGATTCGAAATCGCCCCGGAATCGTAAGCGGCCTCGGCTGTGGCAACTCAAGCACATCCTTGCGATCGCGCTGCGGCGTACTTCGCATGTTCAGCCAGCACGACGCGCGACGCTTGGCTGCCCGCCTGAGCTGCAGCGGACGCACTGACAAGGTTGGATTTTATCGTCTAGTTCCCGCCTTCGATCGCCTACAAGGGCCTTTGGTGATGGCCGCCAGTTGGATGTGAATGTTTTTATCGTCCAAATGAAGGATTGAAGTAGCCAAGAGCGTTGCTTTGCTGCTACATTGATGGCAGGAGCGGACACAAACTGACGGCAGAACCTAATTGCGGCCTTCGCTGGCACGATATCAGGACTGGGCTACGGACGGGGGTGCTGCTCCGGCCATTAGCGTTTGCAGAAGAAAACGCAAGCGTTGGGCGGAGCGAAGAATGGTCGGCGGAGACTAGGTGGCATGAGCAAAGGCAAGGATTTTCGGCCCCGCAAGCGGGGCTTTGATGATGATGACGGGCCGTCAGGTTATGAGCCCCGCAATCGCGTCGTACGTCAGCCCTTCGGTGGCGGCTTTGATAGCCCCGCTGGTGGCATGGCGCCGCCTCCCATGGCAGGCCCAACTCCCGGCTCGATCGACGCCACCGTGAAATGGTTCAAGGGCGACAAGGGCTTCGGCTTTGTCGAACTGGGCAATGGCACTGGCGACGCGTTCCTTCATATCGGCGCTCTTCAGTCCGCTGGTTATGAATCCGTTCCCCCCGGCTCAAAGATGAAGGTGCTCGTCACCCAAGGCATGAAGGGCGCTCAGGTGTCTCGCGTGCTTGAGGTCGATACCTCGACGGCGCAGGAGCCCCGTCCCCGCTTTGAAGGCGGCGGCGGCGGTGGATTCGGTGGCGCTGGCGGCGGCTTCGGCGGCGGCGGTGGTGGCTTTGGTGGTGGTGGAAGCGGCGGCGGCTTTGGCGGCGGTTCGCGTGCACCCCGTCGTGCGCCCGACCCCTCGACTGCCATTGAGGTCAGCGGCAAGGTCAAGTGGTTCGACGAGACTAAGGGCTTTGGCTTCGTGGCGAGCGATGACGGCGGCAAGGATGTGTTCGTACATATATCCGTCCTGCGTCCGGCCGGCATTGCGTCTCTGGTCGAGAGCCAGGCCGTTCTCATGCGCGTTGTCGACACCCCCAAGGGTCGTGAAGCGGTTTCGATATCGCTGGGATGATCCAGAGCTGCATATAGTTTTAAAGGCGGCGATTTTTTCGCCGCCTTTTTTTGTGCTTAAAGCCCTGCCCTAACCCTCAAAGCCCTGCCCTAAGCCAAAGGCGCCTCCGTTATGACCTCCCCCCGAGATCTCGCCACGCTCCTCACGATCATGCGCGAGCTGCGCACGCCCGGAACAGGTTGCCCCTGGGATCTTGAGCAGACGTTTGAGACCATCGCGCCCTATACGATCGAAGAAGCCTATGAGGTCGTTGACGCCATTGAGCGGGGCGATCTGGCGGATCTTAGGGATGAGCTTGGCGACTTGCTGCTTCAGGTGGTGTTCCACGCAAGGATCGCCGAGGAGGCAGGCCATTTTTCATTTACGGATGTCGTCGAGGCCATCGTCTCAAAGATGATACGCCGGCACCCCCATGTCTTTGGCGACGCACAGGATCTTGAGCCGGCGCAGGTGAAGGCGCTCTGGGGCTCCATCAAGGTCGAGGAAAAAGCGCTGCGGGCGGCCACGCGCGCGGCAGCGGGTCTGGCGCCAGAACTCGAGGCGAAGGGCCTTCTGGGTGGTATACCCACCACCCTGCCCGGCCTGACACGCGCGGTGAAACTTCAGGCCAAGGCATCGACCGTCGGCTTCGACTGGAACGACGCCCGTCTAGTCCTCGCCAAGATCGAAGAGGAGGCGCAGGAAATCAGGGCCGCCATGGACGCTGGCGCATCCAAAGCCGAGGTCGCTGGCGAAGTCGGCGATTTGCTTTTCGCTGTCGCCAATCTCGCTCGCCATGTGGACGCCGACCCCGAGGCCGCGCTGCGCAGCACCAACGCAAAATTCGAACGCCGCTTTGCTTATATTGAAGCGAGCCTGGAGACTGCGGGCCGGGCCATGGGAGAGGCGTCGCTGGAAGAAATGGACGCGCTGTGGAACGAGGCGAAATCCACAGAAGGCTGATCACTCAACCCACCTCCATGCCGCCCCGCCTATTTTCTGGCGCGGTCTTTGCTTCGTCTTCCCCATAAGAACCAGGGGTTGCAGCATGAATGGACTGGGCGGATTGAACAAGTCACCGAACGGGGTCGTGATCGGCCTCGTACAACTTCAGCTCCCGACGGTTGTCACGAGCGATGATCTTGCGCGTCAGACCCAGCGCATTGTCGACATGGTCGCCAAGGCGCGGCGCAATCTCGCGACCATGGATCTGGTCGTTTTCCCCGAATATGCTCTGCATGGCCTGTCAATGGACATGAACCCACAGATTATGTGCAGCCTCGATGGGCCCGAAGTTCAGGCGTTCAAGCAGGCCTGCATCGACAACAAGATCTGGGGCTGTTTCTCCATCATGGAGTTCAATCCCCACGGCAACCCCTACAATTCCGGCATCATCATCGATGATAAGGGGGAATTGAAACTCTATTATCGCAAGATGCACCCCTGGACGCCCGTGGAGCCCTGGGAGCCCGGCGATCTAGGCATTCCCGTCATCGAGGGGCCGAAAGGCGCGAAGATCGCGCTTATTATCTGCCATGATGGCATGTTCCCCGAGATGGCGCGCGAATGCGCCTATCGTGGCGCGGAAATCATGATCCGTACGGCCGGCTATACTGCGCCAGTGCGCGAAGCATGGCGCTTCACGAACCAGTCGAACGCCTTCTGCAACCTCATGGTCACCGCCAATGTCTGCATGTGCGGATCAGATGGATCTTTCGATTCCATGGGCGAAGGCATGATCGTCAATTTCGACGGCTCTATTATCGCGCATGGGACGACAGGCCGTGTCGATGAGATCATCACTGCGGAAGTGCGCCCCGACCTTGTGCGCGAGGCCCGCATTAACTGGGGCGTCGAGAACAATATCTATCAGTTCGGACATCGGGGATTTACCGCAGTCGAAGGCGGGGCGCAGGACTGCCCCTATACCTATATGCAAGACCTCGTCGTTGGCCGCTATCGATTGCCCTGGGAAGACGAGGTGAAGGAAACCGATGGCGCGTCCTGCGGCTTTGCGCGCCCAAGCCGTCGCTATGGCGAGAAGATCGACACTGAGACCTGAAAAGCATCGGATCGCCTGATGTTAAGGCAGCGCGGGGCCATTTGTTTTACAGGTGGTCCAATTGTTCAAGACGTCTTGTCACTCAAGCTGGCGGCCGGGAAACGACGCGTGAATCGCTCTGCGCGATCAGGCGATACGCGCACAACCAATCTCTGGCGCCCCTTATGATCGGAAACGCGGCTCATCACTTCCGTATTTTCGTAGATCCAGGCGAGCCCTTCGCCATCGCTTGGCTCAAGGCGCAGGCTGTAAAGGCGACGCCCCTCCGCCAGACGCTCTTCGATGGCCAGAAGTAGCGCATCGATCCCCTGCCCGGTTACGGCTGAGACGACCATGTGCTGGCGCGCGTCCGGCCCCGGCCTGCGGGCGGCGTTGATGATACGTTCCTGCTGGGACGGATCAAGCAGATCCGATTTGTTCCAGACCTCGATGATGCGCCTTTGCTCAGCTGCGCCTATGCCCAAGTCATTGAGAATGGCCGACACGTCAGCGCTTTGCGCCTCCGTATCCTCATGGGAGATGTCGCGCACATGCAAAATCACATCGGCCTCGATCACCTCTTCCAGCGTGGCGCGAAAGGCGCTTACCAGCATGGTCGGCAGGTCCGAGATGAAGCCCACCGTATCTGACAGCATCACCTTCGCCCCATGCGGCAGACGAAGGGCGCGCAGGGTCGGGTCAAGCGTCGCGAAGAGCATGTCCTGCGCCAGCACATCCGCTCGCGTCAGGCGATTGAAGAGGGTCGACTTGCCAGCATTGGTGTAACCAACCAGCGCCACGACCGGAAAAGGCACATCCTGTCGGCTGCGCCTGTGCAGGCCGCGCGTCTTTTTGACCGCCTCCAAGTCGCGCTCGATACGAGACATGCGCTCCTGAATAAGGCGCCGGTCGGTTTCGATCTGGGTTTCGCCGGGGCCGCCAAGAAAGCCGAAGCCGCCGCGTTGGCGTTCAAGATGGGTCCAGGACCGCACGAGGCGCGACTTTTGATAGTCGAGATGGGCGAGTTCGACCTGCAGCGAACCTTCGCGGGTGCGCGCACGGCGTCCAAAAATTTCAAGAATGAGGCCGGTGCGGTCAATGACCTTGGCGCCGAAAGCTTTTTCGAGATTTCGTTGCTGCACTGGAGATAGCGCGCAATCCATCATGACGAGATCGCACTCTTCCGCCTTCACCACTTCGGCGACTTCCTCGACCTTGCCTTTGCCAAGATAAGTCGCGGGTCGGATCTGGCTGAGGGGCGCGTGAATCGCGCCCTTCACATTCAGATCGATAGCGCAGGTGAGGCCCGCGGCCTCATCGAGACGTGCTTGCGGGGAGCGCAAGGCAGAGCCCGCGCTGGCGCCCTCCCCCACATGAGCCTGCGCCCGCTCAGTGAGGTATGGGCCAACCACGAGAACATGGGTATGTTCAGCGCGACGACGTTCGAGATCGAAACCGGGGGAATTACTGTCTGTATTGCTCATCCGACTCCGATCAGCCTCGCTCAGGGCTTGTCGCCAGCCTCTTCAGACTCAAACATCTGGATCGGTGCGCCGGGCATGATGGTCGAGATGGCATGCTTGTAGACCAGCTGCGAATGGCCGTCCCGACGCAGCAGAACGCAGAAATTGTCGAACCAGCTGACAACGCCCTGGAGCTTCACACCGTTCACGAGAAAGATCGTGAGGGGGATCTTGTTCTTGCGGACATAGTTGAGGAATGTGTCCTGAAGGTTCTGCGTGCGTTCGGCCGCCATTTTCTGTTTCCTTTTTATACCCGTTCAACTGAACGGCGAAGTTGGGCGACGGGCAAGGCCCGCCACCACGCCACGGCTTCTACGAGCCGTCATGCAAAGTTGGAGCCAACACACCTCGCTGAAGTGCGCGAGGGCAGTTGGTCTGATCAGTCCGGCGCCGCCACACAGACGCGGGCCACGCCTGCGCTCATTGTTAGCCAATTCCGCCTCAGCGCGCCATCATTAACTGCACAGGCGAGCGACCTCAATCGATGGCGAGCGACTTCAACTTGCGATGCAGGGCTGAGCGCTCCATGCCGATGAATTCAGCGGTGCGGGATATGTTGCCCCCGAACCGACTGATCTGCGCCACCAGATATTCGCGCTCAAACACCTCACGCGCTTCGCGCAGCGGTAGGCTCATCAGTTTTTCGCCGCCTGCGCCATTGGGTGTCGCAGGCACAAGGGCGCCGATCTCCGAGGGCAGCATCGAGGAGTCGATCTCCGCATCGGGATCGCCTACCGCCAAAATCAGCAGACGCTCAATGTTATTGCGGAGCTGGCGCACATTTCCTGGCCAATCATGGGATTGCAGAACCGCCATGGCGTCCTGCCCGACCTTGCGGCGTGGCAGGCCGGTGGTCTGGGAAAGCTGCTCCATAAAATAGTCGACGAGCTCGGGAATATCGTCGCGCCGCTCGGACAGGGCGGGCACGCGGATCGGCACGACCGAGAGGCGATGGAACAGATCCTCTCGGAAAAGCCCCTCCTCGATCGCCAGCGCCAGATCGCGGCTGGTCGAAGAGATGATGCGCACATCCACATGAACACGCGCGGAGCCGCCGACACGCTGGAAATTCTGGTCAACCAAAACGCGCAGAATTTTGCCCTGCGTCTCCTTGGGCATGTCGGCAACTTCATCGAGATAGAGCGTGCCGCCGTGAGCCTCCTCAAGGGCGCCCACCTTGCGCATACGGCCCTCGCCACCCTCTGTGCCAAACAACTCCTCTTCCATCGACTCCGGCGTGATGGTGGCTGCGTTCAAAACCACAAAGGGCCCGTTGGCGCGTTGGGAGGTTTCGTGGATGACGCGGACTACGAGCTCCTTGCCCGCTCCTGAAGCGCCAGAGACCATGATGCGGGAGTTGGCGGGCGCCACCCTTTCGATGACCTGTCGCAACTGGTTCATGATGGTGGAGCGGCCAACGATCCGGTTGGTGGCGCCAGCGCGGGCGCGCAGCTCGGTGACTTCACGTTTTAGGCGCGAGGTTTCCAGCGCGCGGTCAGCGACCAGCACCAGGCGATCGGCCTTGAAGGGTTTTTCGATGAAGTCATAGGCGCCGAGGTGGATCGCCTGAACGGCGGTTTCGATATTTCCGTGGCCAGAGATCATCACCACCGGCAGACTTGGGTGTTGCTTCTTGATGATTTCCAGCAACTGCATTCCGTCGAGCCGCGACCCCTGCATCCAGATGTCGAGGAAGATCAACTGGGGGCGCCGCGCTTCGATCGCCGCAAGCGCCTCGTCGGAATTCTTCGCCGTGCGGGTGCTATGCCCCTCATCGGAGAGGATTCCAGACACGCCTTCACGAATGTCCGCCTCGTCATCGACGATCAATATGTCGGTCGCCATGGATGCTTACGCCTTCTGTTGGAACTGTTGTGCGCCATATGGCCCGTCGGCGTTCGGCGAGCTGTCGATGTTGTGGAAGGGGAACCAGAGGCGCACACGCGCGCCCTGCCCCTCCGGAGCATCGAGAAGTTCGATGCCGCCGCCATGATCCTCCAGAATCTTGGCGACAATAGGCAGTCCAAGCCCCGTTCCTTCGGTCCGGGTCGTCACATAGGGTTCAAGAAGCTTCTGACGGCTCTCAGTCGGGAAGCCCTTGCCATTGTCCAGCACATCGATGGACACAATTTCGGTGGCGTCGATATTCAGTGAAACGTCAATCCGAGGCGCCTCGCCCCGCTCCTGCGCGGCAGCGATCCCCTCGGTGGCGTTCTTCACGATATTGGTGAGCGCTTGCGATAGCAGCCGCCGGTCGAACCTGGCGACGACCGTCTGCGGCGGCATATGCTCTTCAATCGCGATATCGGGGTGGCCGACGCGCATCAAGAAAAGCACCTGACGGATGCAGGCGGACAGGTCGTCCTCCTGAAGGCGCGCCTTAGGCATGCGCGCGAAAGAAGAGAACTCATCCACCATGCGCTTGATATCCTCGACCTGCCGCACGATCGTATCCGTACACTGGTCGAAAATGTCGCGGTCCTGCGTTATCACGCGCCCATATTTGCGCTTCAGCCGCTCAGCCGAGAGCTGGATCGGGGTGAGGGGGTTCTTGATCTCATGGGCGATGCGCCGCGCCACATCAGCCCAAGCCGATGTGCGCTGGGCGCTAACGAGTTCGGTGATGTCGTCAAGCGTCACCACGAAATTCTGCGCGCCCGCCGTCAGGGCCTCGCTGGTTACGCGGATATTGTAAATGCGTTCGCGTCCATGGCGGTTGAGCGTGATCTGACTTTGCGTCATGCGCGAGCGCCCTTCGCGGGCGTCAGCAATGACGGGCGCCAATTCTGGAATGACATCCTCGAAGGGCTCCCCGATGCGCTGTTCGGCCGCCTGTTCGCCTGAACCATCGAGCAGCTTAGACGCTGAAGCGTTGACGACGGTGATGCACCCCTTTGAATCGATGCCGATCACGCCGGCAGGCACGCCCGACAACACCGCTTCCGTGAAAACGCGCCGCTCATCGATGAGGGCGCTGGCGGCGATCAGGCGGTTTTGCTGCAAGCGCAGCTCGGAGGTCATCTTGTTGAATGTCTCGCCGAGATGGGCGAGGTCGCCCTCGTCTTTGTTGACGGGCACCTGCACATAAAGATTTCCGGTCGAGACTTGATCGGTGGCGGAAATCAGGCGCCGGATGGGCGTCACCAGCCGAGTGGCGAAGGAAAGCCCGAGCCAAGTGGCCGACAGCACCATGATGAGCGCAATCATCACATACATGGCGGCGAAGGCGACCTGAATGTTGCGGCGATGCTGCTCATAAGTTTCGTAGAGCCCGATCAGGCCCGCAGCCTGTGCGGGAAACTCCAGAGCGAATGGGTCGATCGGCCTTGCCGCATAAAGGAACGTATCCTGCGTCATCGGCACCTGCCGCAGGGCGACAAAGGTTCGTCCCTCTCCCAGGATCAGACAGAGCGGCTCATTCTTTCGCGCATCTTCAAAATCGCTTGCGTCAGGCGGCGCGAGCGCTGACGGGGCGGTTGGCGCCGCCGCCGCTCCCTCGCCTTCCGCTGTCTGTACTGTAGGCTTTTCCGCCGGAAGATCGAAGCGATCCGTGACCGTCCCATCCGGCTTCATCAGCGCCGCCACCGAGAAGTTCAGATATCGCGCCCGAGAATTGAAGAATTCTTCGAAGATCTGCTTGTTTGTCGTGTAGATCGGCAGGGCGCGTGAGACGTCGAAGGCTGCGAGACGCGTCTCCTGCAACAAAGACCGGCATTGGGACTCGCGGAACAGGCGCGCGGCCTCGGCCGTGTTGTAAACGAAGCCGCGCACATCCTGCATAAAGGCGGGGTTCAGGCTTCGTTCAAGGGTGATCGAGCCAACGATGGCGATCAGGATGGCGGGCGTCGCCGCGATCATGGAGAACAGGGTGACGATGCGGATGTGAAGCCGCGCGCCAGCCGTTTGCTTGCGGCGAGCGGCTACGAGCCTAACGACCTCAGAAAGGATCAGGCCGAGCAAGATCAGGATGATCGCGAGATTGCCGACGAACAGCCCAATGACGACGTCGTTGGTCGGCGCGATGGGCGTGTAATCGGCGAAGACCAGCAGAGTGCCGATCGACAGCAGAACGGCGAGAGTCACCACCACCGGGCCAAACCGGGAAGGATTCTGTCTGTCGGCCCCTGTAGCCGAGGGCGGCGGTTGAGTGGCGATATTGTCGTTCATAGGTCCTGGCTACACGGAGGTGCACGCTCCACGGAACGATGCCCGTGGGAGGCGACCTTCATATCTGGTCGCGTTAAGCGTGACCAAGATACAACGGTGTTGCCAGATTACGACATTTTTGAGAAGGCGCGCCCATAAATTGGAAAAAGGCGCCCTTTTCAACCGGGATCCATTACCGGGGCGTGCGCATCAACCGGACATCAAGGTCGCGCACCTTCTTGCGCAACGTGTTTCGATTGAGCCCAAGCAACTCCGCCGCCTTGATCTGATTTCCCCGCGTTGCAGCTAAAGCAGCTGAAATCAAAGGATATTCGATCTCTCTTAGGACACGGTGGTAGAGCCCGGGAGGCGGCAGCTGATCGCCGAACTCCTTGAAAAGAGAGTTGAGGTGATGCTCGACTGACAGCGACAGGCTGGAATCTTCCGAGCTTGTTTCTGCGACCGGGGGAGCGGCCGGCGTCGCGCCATTGGTGGGCGCGCGCACGCCAGAGAGTAGCGGCGCGTCGGCGCCCAGCTCCAACTCGATCAGCTGATCGGAAATCGTTTCCTGCGGATAGAGCGCAGCGAGGCGGCGGATCAGGTTTTCCAGCTCGCGAATGTTGCCCGGCCACCGATAGCGCTTCATGCGATCAAGGGCCGCGCCTTCCATATGCTTCAGGGGCAAGCCTTCCGCAGCCGCTACCTTGAAGAAATGACGAACCAGATCAGGCACATCTTCCGAGCGTTCACGCAAAGGCGGGAGGCGCAGCGGCACCACGTTCAGACGAAAGAACAGATCCTCGCGGAACAGACCTTGCTGAATAAGGATGCGCAGATCCTTGTTGGTCGCCGCCACGATCCGAACATTGGTCTTGATATGGCTACGCCCGCCAACGGTCGTGTATTCGCCCTGCTGAAGGACGCGCAGAAGGCGCGTCTGCGCCTCCATGGGCATATCGCCGATTTCATCGAGAAACAGAGTGCCGCCTTCAGCCTGTTCGAAGCGACCCGCCGAGCGGGCGTTGGCGCCGGTGAAGGCGCCCTTCTCATGGCCGAAGAGCTCGCTTTCGATGAGGTCGCGGGGGATAGCGGCCATGTTGATCGCGACGAAGGGACCCTTGGCCCGCTTGCCATAGTCATGCAGCGCGCGCGCCACTAACTCCTTGCCTGTGCCGGATTCGCCCGTGATCATCACGGTGAGGTCGGTCTGCATGAGGCGCGCGAGCGTGCGGTAAATTTCCTGCATGGCGGGCGAGCGCCCCACCAGCGGCATCCCCTCAAGCTCCTCCACAACCTCCCGCGTGGGACGACTGCGCGGCTCGGCAAGCGCGCGCCCGACTATGGCGAGCAGCTCCTTCAGGTCAAAGGGCTTTGGCAGATAATCATAGGCGCCGCCTTCCGACGCCTTGATGGCGGTCATGAAGGTGTTTTGCGCGCTCATGACGATGATAGGAAGATCTGGGCGGATCTTCTTGATGCGGGGCAGCAGCTCGAAGGCGTTCTCATCGGGCATCACGACGTCGGTAATGACGAGATCGCCCTCCCCCGCTTGAACCCAACGCCACAGAGTTCCAGCCGCGCCAGTGACGCGCACATCATAGCCGGCCCGCGCCAGAGCCTGACTAATGACCGTGCGGATAGCTGCATCGTCATCGGCAACGAGGATGTTTCCAGTCGCCATTCGGCTCATCTCCTGAATTCAGCTGGGAGCAAGATCACGCACGTAAACTCACTCGGCGGCGCCCGCCCGGCCATCCATCTGCGAATACATCGGCATCAAGACCCGGAAGGTCGTCCGCCGTGGATGAGACTCGCATTCGATGATGCCGCCATGGTCGCCTATAATCTTGGCTACAAGTGCAAGACCAAGGCCAGTTCCCGACGCCTTGTTCGTCACGAAGGGGTCAAAGAGGTTTTCGGCGATGTTCGGAGACACGCCCGGCCCGTTGTCACGCACGCAAAATTCGAGCGGCAGGCTGACAGGCGAGGCGGAAGCCGTGGTTTTTAGCCGCACGCCGGGCTTGAAGGCGGTCGTCAGTTCGATTTCGCCCTCAATGGCGTCCTCACCGATGGCTTCGGCGGCATTTTTCACAAGGTTCAGAAACACCTGAATGAGCTGATCGCGATTGGCCCAGACCGGCGGCAAAGAGGGATCATAGATTTCCAGGAAACGCAGATGGCGGGCGAAACCTGCCTGAGCGACCCGCTTCACATGGTCCAGAACCGCGTGGATATTGACCTGTTCGCGCTCCACAGGCCGCTCGTCTGAGAAGACCTCCATACGGTCGACCAGCTTCACGATCCGGTCCGTTTCGTCGCAAATGAGGCGCGTCAGCGAGCGGTCCTCGTCGGGCACCGACATCTCCAGCAATTGCGCGGCGCCGCGAATGCCCGAAAGGGGGTTCTTGATCTCATGGGCGAGCATCGAGGCCATGGCCGAGACCGAACGGGCTGCCCCTCGATGCGTCAATTGCCTGTCCATTTTATCGGCAATTGTACGTTCTTGAAGCATTATGATGACACCTTCGGCATCGCCCGGGGTCGGGCATGCGTGAATGTCGACCACACGCTCCAGCCCGATCTTTGGCGTGCCAAGATCGACCCTGTACTCGTTCACAGTGACGCCGCGTGTGCGAACGTAGTCAACGAGCCCCATCAGTGGCGACCCGAAGGGCAGGATCTCGTTGAGCCGGCGGCGCTTCAACATCGCGCGGCTCATTTCAAAAAAGCCCTCGGAGGCGCTATTGGCGTCCGCCACCCTGCCCTCGGGGCTGATGGTGAGGATGGGGTAAGGAAGCGCGTTGAGCAGTTCCCCCGGATCAACCCCGAATTTTGATTTTGAAGTCAGCATCACCATGTCAGGCAGCCTCCGCGTCTGGGAGATCTCCAAAGAGCTGCGCGATCAGGCGGCGCACCTCATGAACGTCTTCACTCGTAACAAGGCGCAAACGGTCGCCCGCTGCGCCGGGTCCACCTTTAGGGCGCGCATGGTCCGCATAGGCGGCGAGATGCTTGCGCGCATGGCGCAACCCCGCCCGCTCGCCGAAGAGGCGCAGGAGGCCGTCGTAATGTTCAAGGGCCGCCTCGGCGCGCGCATCCTTTGAGGGCGCCTCGAACGAAGCCCCCGCAAGGCCCGCAGCGATCTCGCCCACGAGCCAGGGCCTGCCGAGCGCGGCACGGCCGATCATGACCCCCTGCGCGCCAGAGGCAGCCATCATGGCCTTTGCGTCGGCGAGAGAGCCGCAATCGCCGTTGGCCAGCACCGGAACCGATACCGCGTCCACAACGGCCCGGATAGCGACCCAATCGGCGACGCCCTTGTAAAATTGGCAGCGGGTGCGGCCATGGATGGTCACGAGCTGCACGCCCGCCTGTTCCGCGCGGCGCGCCAAATCGGGAGCGTTGAAGCTATGCTCGTCCCAGCCGAGCCTTGTCTTGAGGGTGACGGGAATCGACACAGCATTGACCGTCGCATCGATCAGCCGCAGGGCGAGATCGGGGTCGCGCATAAGGGCCGAGCCCGCGTAGCCGCCTGTCACACGTTTGGCGGGGCAGCCCATGTTGATATCGATGATCGCTGCGCCCGAGGCCTCCGCCAGCCGCGCGGCCTCGCCCATCCAATAGGGATCGCAACCGGCGATCTGCACCACATGGAGGTCGAGCCCGGCGCCCTCGGCGCGAACGCGGCTCTCCTCTTCACCGCGCACATAATCGTCGCAGGCCACCATTTCGGTCACAACAAGAGAGGCGCCAAATTGCGCGCTGATGCGGCGCATGGCGACATCTGTAACGCCCGACATAGGTGCGAGGACCGCGCATCCGGGCAATTCAATAGTCCCGATGCGCAGCGATTTGCCTAAATCTTCAGCATCGAGCAACATGCCTACACTATAGTCAATTTTGTGCACTGCGCAATAAGCTATGGGCGCCAAGTTTGACGAAGGGCGCGAAACCGGCGACACAATCAGGCATTGCCGAGTTGGTGAAGCGAAGCTGAAAGTTCCGCCTGCATGAACCCTGCCACAACGCTAACGCCCTCCCTCGCCATAGTTGTGGTCGCCGCCGGCCGGGGCTCGCGCGCGGGCGAGGGTATTCCAAAGCAATATCGAGCCGTTGCGGGCGAGCCGATCATTACCCGCACCTTGCGCGCGCTCCATAAAGGAGCCCCGCAGGCGCCCATTCTCGTAACGATCCACCCCGATGACAAGGCGCTGTATGACGCCGCCGTGGCCCTGCTGGAGCCTGCGGCCCGGCAGGCGCTTCGGGAGCCCGTCGCGGGCGGCGCTACGCGTCAGGCGAGCGTGCGAGCAGGCCTTGAGGCGCTTGCGAGCGAGGCCCCTGACATTGTGCTGATTCATGATTGCGCACGCCCCTTCGTCAGCCCCCAGTTGATGGCGCGGGCGATCACGGCAGCGCAAGCGAGCGGCGCAGCCATACCCGGCCTCGCCGTCACCGACACGATCAAGCAGGTGAACGAAGAAGGGCGCATCGAATCGACGCCCCCGCGCGCGCTTCTGCGGGCTGTGCAGACGCCGCAGGCGTTCAGTTACGACCTCATCGCGACCGCCCATCGGCTCGCGGCCTCCACTGGACAGGCCGAATTGACCGATGATGGCGCGGTCGCCGAGTGGGCGGGCCACGCGGTCCATGTCTTCGAGGGAGATCCCGAGAATATGAAAGTGACGAACCCGCAAGATTTCGCCGCGGCGGAGGCGCGGATGCTCGGCCAGTTGCTGGATATCCGCACCGGCCAGGGCTTCGACGTGCACGCCTTCACCGAGGGCGACCAGATCTGGCTCGGCGGCGTCTCTATTCCCCATACCAAGGGCTTGCTGGGTCATTCCGATGCGGACGTGCTCATGCACGCCATCACCGACGCCATCTATGGCGCGTTGGCGGACGGCGACATCGGCTCCCATTTCCCGCCCTCCGACCCCCAGTGGAAGGGCGCGCCATCCGACATCTTCCTGCGCCATGCCGCGCAAAGGGTCCGTGAGCGCGGCGGCATGATCGCCCATGTGGACGGGACCGTGATCTGCGAGGCCCCGAAGGTCGGGCCCCATCGCGACGCCATCCGCGCGAAACTGGCGCAGATCATGGGCGTGGATGTCTCCCGCGTGGCGGTGAAGGCCACCACATCAGAACAACTCGGCTTCACCGGCCGCCGCGAAGGCGTCGCCGCCATGGCGCTGGCGACCGTCCGGCTGCCTGCTTGACCTTGGAACACACCATGCCCTCACCCTTCGAAGCCGCCCTCCTTGACCGCGCCGCCGCGCTTATCAAGGCCTATGCCGCGCGAGGCGAGATGATCGCCACGGCGGAATCCTGCACGGGCGGGCTGGTCGCAGCTTTGCTGACGGAAATCGCTGGCTCTTCGGCTGTGGTCGACCGGGGCTTCGTCACCTATTCCAACGCGGCTAAGCAAGACATGCTGGGCGTGCCGGACGAGGTTCTGGCGGCCTATGGCGCGGTGAGCGAGCCTGTCGCTCGGGCCATGGCGGAAGGCGCGCTGGCGCATTCGCGCGCCCATGTGGCGGTCGCCATCACGGGCATAGCGGGGCCCGGCGGGGGTAGTGAGGAAAAGCCCGTGGGGCTTGTTCATTTCGCCTGCGCCAGACGCGGGGGCGAGACCCTCGCGCTGGAGCGGCGCTTCGGCGATCTGGGGCGGACCGAAGTCCGCCGCGCCGCCCTACTCTGCGCGCTCGATCTATTCGAGGCGCGGCTGTCCTGACTTACAGCGCCTCTTCGCGATAGAAGCCAAGAGACTCCTGCGCGGCGCGGTCGGAGTAACTGAAGATCACACAATCCTCTTTCGCCTCGAAAGCGAAGTCGCACCATGACGGGGCGACGAAAATGTCGTGCGGGGAGAAGGCGAAACGCTGACCGGCGATCATCGCTACGCCCGATCCTTCGGACACGTTGAAGACGATGTTCTCGGTCGTGCGCCAAGTCTTGCCCGCAAAGCCCTTTGGCAGGAACTGCATGAAGGCCGCCATGGTCGGGAAAGGATATTTGCCGTTGCCAGGATTGGCGTAGCGCAACTTCACGCCATGGCAGGCATGCAGCGGCTGCGTCTTTTGCAGATGATGCAAAGCCTCGAGCGTACGGGCATAGGGATATTTCAGGAGCGGCGAGCCGGAGGCGTCGTCCTTGTAATCGACCGGCAGAAGGGCGGACCCGAATGCGGCGGCGGAATCGCCCTCGGTGTGATAGAGCGGCTGGGTTTCCGTCGGATATTCCTCGCGGAAGGTGGCCCCGAAGAATTTAGTGAAGGCGGAATCAAGACCGTCCATCCACACGACGGCCTCCTCGCCGATGTTTCCGTGATCGTGCCAGGCCCAATTGGGCGTCACGATGAAATCGCCGGGGTTGATCATGACGCGCTCGCCATTCACAGCCGTATAGGCCCCCTTGCCTTCGACAACGAAGCGCAGGGCGTTCGGGGTGTGGCGATGGGCGGAAGCGACTTCGCCGGGCTGGATGATCTGCAGGCCGGTGAACAATGTGTTGGCGATGAAGCTTGATCCCGGCATTTGCGGATTTTCGAGCATCAACACGCGACGCTCGGCATCCTTGGTGCCGATCAGCTCGCAAGCCCGCAGGAGCTGTGGCTTCAAATCGTCCCATTTCCAATGGGTTGGAAGACAGGGCGAACCTGGGTTCTGAGAAACCGTGCGCTCCCAGAGGGGATTGAGGCCGAGCGAGCGAATGTCCTTCGAGAAGTCCGCAAGTTCGGGCGTCTGGGTGGCGGCGTTCGACATTCAGATGGTCTCCTCGATCATTAAATCATTCGTTTGGAAGGCTGCTTCCAAGGCGCTTTACCGTCAAGTCCAGACCTCTGCCCAGACTTCTGCTCAGGGCTCGTTGGCGGGCGCAGGATCGGGTGGCGCCGCGGCTATCCTGGCTCGGCCATAGACATAATCGGCGCGCTTCTCGAACGCCTCCGAAAACTTGCGGAAGGCGGTGTCGAACATCGATCCCATCAGCAGGCCAAGGGTGCGGCTGCGGAAGGCGTAATCGATGAAGAACTCGACATTGCAGGCGGGCGCGCCCTTGGCGTCATCGCGGAATGTCCAACGATTTTCGAGCTGCTGGAACGGTCCCTCGACATATTCGACGAGAATCGAGAGGTTGGCGCGATCAAGCGTCACGCGACTTGTGAAGGTTTCGCGGATGGCGCGATAGCCCACTTCCATTTCCGCAAGGATCACTTCCAGACCCTGGTCATTCGTAATGCGGCGACGCACCCGCATGCCCTGGCAAAGCGGCAAAAACTTCGGATAGGCGTCCACGTCGGCGACGAGGTCGAACATATCAGTGGCGGAATGGCGCACACGGCGGGTCGTGCGAAAGGACGGCATGGGGTTCCTGAACCTGAGCTGCGCCCTCATAGCACGGGCAAGCGCCCATACACTATGCGCCCCTGCCCGCAAAAATTCAGGAGGACGGTTTGTCGCCCCCCTTGGCAAGATGATCGCCAAAGCCGCCCGCATCAGGCAATCGGGCGAGAAACTGCGCGATTTCATAGCGGGTGCGCAGGATGAAAATCGTGCGGTTGCGCCGCTCCCGCTCGATCGTGCCCATGATGCGCGGCGCCACCTCACTTGAAAAATTGAGGATATCCCGAAAGCGCGGCAGGCTCAGGCGTTGCACGAGGCTCAGGTTAGACTTGCCATTGACCGGCGACCTTATGGCCCGGCGAACGACCGCCAGGGCGCAGGCCGTGACGGGCAGATCGACCCAGATGAACCAGTCGGCCCGGGAAACGCGCAGATCGAAGGTGGAGACGTCGTTGCCGGTCATCACCCAATCCGGGCCTTCGGCTATGCTGCGCATTCGGTTGCGCCAGACTGAAAGATCAGCCGCGCCCTCAAAAGCGCTCCGCTCCTGTTCGATATCGATCAGGGGGAGCGAGAATCGCTGCGATATGAGCTTTGCGATACGGCCCCGTCCAGAGCCGCGATTGCCGACCACGAGCACGCGCCGCGGCGGCTCGACCTGAAACCGGCGCGGAAGCTCCATATGACCCCTCAGGCGTTACTGGTTTCGCGCGAGCCTCGCCGCCTTGAGCCTGGCGAAATCCTCCCCCGCATGATGGGAGGACCGCGTCAGCGGAGAAGCCGATACCAACAGGAACCCCTTCGCACCCGCTACGGTTTCATAGGACTTGAATTCTTCCGGCGTAACGAAGCTCAACACCGGGTGATGCTTTCGGGTAGGCTGGAGATATTGGCCGATCGTCAGGAAATCCACATCGGCCGAACGCAGGTCGTCCATGAGCTGAAGCACTTCGTTCCGCTCCTCGCCAAGCCCCACCATGATCCCCGACTTGGTGAAAATGGTCGGATCGAGCTCCTTCACCCGCTGCAGCAGGCGGATGGAGTGGAAGTAACGGGCGCCCGGCCGCACTTTGAGGTATCGCGAGGGCACCGTCTCCAGATTATGATTGAAAACGTCCGGCCGCGCCGCGACCACGACCTCAAGCGCCCCCTCCTTACGCAGGAAATCGGGCGTCAAGATCTCGATGGTCGTGTCAGGCGAAAGGGCGCGAATGGCGTGGATCGTCTGCGCAAAATGTTCGGCCCCGCCGTCGGCAAGATCGTCGCGGTCGACCGAAGTGATGACGACATGGCTGAGCCCGAGCTTGGCGACCGCTTCGGCCACCTTTTGGGGCTCGGAGACATCCAGCGGCGCAGGCATGCCCGTGCGCACATTGCAGAAAGCGCAGGCTCTCGTGCAGGTGTCGCCCATGATCATGAAAGTGGCGTGCTTCTTCTCCCAGCACTCGCCAATGTTCGGGCAGCCCGCCTCCTCGCAGACCGTGACGAGATTGTTCTCTTTCACGATGCGGTTGGTCTCGGCCCATTGCGGTGAGCCCGGCGCCTTGACCCGGATCCAGTCAGGCTTGCGCAGCAGGGGCTGATCGGGCCGATGGGCCTTTTCGGGATGGCGGGGCTTGGCCTGCGCGCTCGCCTCACCCGACTGACGGCGGGGATCCTTGTCGATGTCAAAAACGACAGCCATGGTCTGATCCTGAAGATGCGGCGAGGCCGCTTGCATTCGTATCTATGCCGTGGCGCTGGACCACGCAATCGCGGCCTTGGGATAGACTACCGATCACGCCCCGCGCGCGGCGGCCCGCCTGCGGTTCCCAGCCAGATCACATGGCGGGCGCCGCTCTTGCCGCGATGGGCGCGCACCATGACTTCCTCGACCTGAAAGCCGCTCCTGCCGAAGCGACTTTTGAAATCGCGATCAGGCCCCTGCGACCAGACCGCCAGCACGCCGCCCGGCTTAAGAGCATGGCGAGCGATGCTGAGGCCCGACATGCCATAAAGGCCGTCGTTCGCCGATTGGGTCATGGCCTCCGGCCCATTATCGACGTCAAGCAGGATCGCGTCCCAGCCCCCTGCCCCCGGATTGATCAGCCTCGCCACATCGACCTGTTCAATGGTGACGCGCGGATCATCAAGGCAGCCGTTGAAAAGGGCGGCCATGGGGCCGCGCGCCCAAGCGATCACGGCGGGCAGCAGCTCGGCCACCACAACCTTCGCCTCCGGCCCCAGCACCGCCAAAGCAGCGCGCAGCGTGAAGCCCATGCCGAGGCCGCCGATGAGGATGCGCGGCTGCTTTCGGTTGGCGATCTTTGCGCAGGCGAGCGTCGCCAGCGCCTCTTCCGAGCCGCTGAGGCGGCTGTTCATCAACTCATTGCCGGCGAGGCGAATGGAGAACTCGTCGCCGCGTTGCGACAGCTTAAGCTCTCCGCCGCCAGGAATGTTTGTTTTATCCAGATGGATCCAAGGCTGCATGGGGTCAGCTGTGGATCACACGACCGTAGGCGTCAAGAACAGCTTCGTGCATCATCTCCGAGAGAGTCGGATGCGGGAAGACCGTGTGCATCAGCTCTTCTTCGGTCGTCTCGCAATTCATGGCGATGACATAGCCCTGAATGAGCTCGGTCACTTCCGCACCGACCATATGCGCGCCCAGCAGCTTGCCCGTCTTGGCGTCGAAAATGGTCTTCACGAGGCCGTCAGGCTCGCCAAGGGCGATCGCCTTGCCATTGCCGGTGAAGGAGAAGCGGCCGACCTTCACATCATGGCCAGCTTCCTTGGCCTTGGCCTCGGTGAGGCCGACGCTCGCGACCTGCGGATGGCAATAGGTGCAGCCGGGAATCATGGCCTTGTCCATGGCGTGGGTGTGCAGGCCCTTGATGGTCTCGATGCAGATCACGCCCTCGTGCTCCGCCTTGTGGGCGAGCATGGGCGGACCAGCTACGTCACCGATGGCGTAGACGCCGGGCACATTGGTGCGGCCGAGCCCGTCCGTCACGATCGCGCCGCGATCCATCTTCACGCCGAGCTTTTCAAGCCCGAGGTTCTCGGTGTTGCAGACGACGCCCACGGCGGAAATCATACGCTCCGCCTTGAGGGTCTGCTTTACGCCCTTGGCGTCCTCCACCGTGCAGGTGACGTCATCGGCGCCCTTCTCAACCTTCACCACCTTGGTGGAGGTCATGATCTTGATGCCCGCCTTTTCAAACCGCTTGCGCGCAACGGCCGCGATCTCCGCGTCCTCGACAGGCATGATTTGCGGCAGCACTTCAACGACGGTCACTTCAGCGCCCATGGTGGCGTAGAAGCTGGCGAATTCGATGCCGATAGCGCCCGAGCCCATGACGATGAGGGACTTGGGGAAAGCTGCGGGAACCATGGCTTCGAAATAGGTCCAGATCAGCTTGCCGTCGGGCTCAATGCCCGGCAGCACGCGCGGGCGCGCGCCGGTGGCCACGATGATGTGCTTGGCCTGATAGGTCCCTGCCCCCAGCACGCCCTTGGGAATGGCGTTCTGCGGCTGCACGGCAGGCTTCGTTGAGGGGCCGACAGTGACTTCGCCGACCTTGGTGATGGTCGCCTCACCCCAGATGACGTCGACCTTGTTCTTCTTGAGCAAGAAGCCGACGCCGCCGTTGAGCTGGGCGGACACGCCGCGCGAGCGCTTCACAACCGCAGCCGGATCAAACGTCACCTTGCCCTCGATCTTCAGGCCATAGGCTTCGGGATGCTGGGCGTAATGATAGATCTCAGCCGAACGTAGCAGCGCCTTGGTTGGGATGCAGCCCCAATTGAGGCAGATCCCGCCCAGATGCTCGCGCTCGACAAGCGCGGTCTTGAACCCGAGCTGCGCCGCGCGAATGGCGGTGACATAGCCGCCAGGCCCGCCGCCGATGATGAGAATGTCGTAGGGATTGCTCATGGGTGGATCTCGCGGACGGAGAGAGAACGAAGCCGTATTGCAGCTCAGGACGCAGGTCGCAAACTTACGCGAGCGATATCTCGCCTTGAGCGTTTGTATTTGTCATTAGTTAAAATCAGGAGACGCCGCCGCACGGACATAAAGAAACTCCTGAGCCGTAGCGAATACCGGAAGGGTGACTGACATGAAACTCAATGGCATCCGTGACCTCCTGCTCTTTCTGAACTTCTTGAAAGACCGCTCGATCAGCTATCGCATCGAGCACATGCGGGCAGATTCCGTGATGGTTACCCTGACCCTTGTCGGCATTCGAATTGAGGTGGATTTCTTCGACAATCATGTCGAATACAGCACATTCACAGGCGATGAACGCGCTCTGGACGATCAGACCAGATTATTCAAACTGTTGAATAAAGATGTCTGATCGCCACTTCCTGCTCGGCATGCGCCGAGCAAGAGAGCCTTACACCAGCATGGACATCGGGTTTTCGATCAGCTGCTTGAAGGCGGAGATCAGCTCCGCGCCAAGCGCGCCGTCGACCGCGCGGTGATCCGTGGAGAGCGTCACGCTCATCACGGTCGCGACCGCAGGCTGGCCGTTCTTCACCACCACGCGCTGCTCGCCCGCGCCGACCGCAAGAATGGTGGCGTGGGGCGGGTTGATGACCGCCGAGAAGTGCTTGATGCCGAACATGCCGAGGTTGGACACCGCCGATGTGCCACCCTGATATTCCTCGGGCTTGAGCTTACGGGCGCGGGCGCGGGCCGCATAGTCCTTCATCTCATTGGAGATGGCGGACAGCGACTTCTTCTCGGCGCTACGCACCACGGGCGTGATGAGACCGCCGGGGATCGACACCGCGACGCCGACATCGGCGGTGCGATGCTTCAGCATGGCGCCTTCGGTCCAGGTGACATTGGCGTCGGGCACGCGCATCAGCGACAGGGCCATGCCCTTGATCACGAAGTCATTGACCGAGACCTTATAGGCGGGCTTGCCATCGACCATGGGGGCAGCCTTGTTGATCTCCTCGCGCAGGGCCAGCAGCTTGTCGAGATCGCAATCCACCGTGAGGTAGAAATGCGGGATCGTCTGCTTGGCTTCGACCAGACGGCGGGCGATGGTCTTGCGCATAGAATCGTGCGGAATTTCTTCGTAGCTGCCTGGCTCGTAGAATTTCTTGATCTGCTCATCGCCCATGGCGGCAACGGGAGCGCGCGCGGCCTGTGGAGCGGCAGCGGCGGCAGCGGTAGCGGCAGGCGCAGTCTTGACGCCGCCAGCGATGGCGGCCTTCACGTCGCGCTCGACGATACGACCATGCGGGCCAGTGCCGCTCACGACGGAAAGGTCGAGCCCGGCGTCCTTGGCGATACGACGCGCGAGCGGCGAGGCGAAAACGCGCGAGCCAGTGGCAGGCGCCGCAGCTGCGGGAGCCGCAACCGGCGCGGCCTGTGCGGCGATGGGAGCGGACGCAGGAGCTGCGGCGGCAGCCGGTGCAGGAGCCGCGACGGGGGCGCCGCCAGCCGCTGCGACTGCGCTGACGTCTTCGCCATCAGCGGCGATGAGGCCGATCAGCTGATTGACGGGCACGTCGGCCGTTCCGTCGGGAACAAGGATCTTGGCGAGCACGCCTTCATCGACCGCCTCGATTTCCATGGTCGCCTTGTCGGTCTCGATCTCGGCGATGACGTCGCCGGACTTGATCGAGTCGCCTTCTTTTTTCAACCAGCGGGCAATATTGCCCTTTTCCATCGTCGGGGACAGCGCGGGCATGAGGATGTTGATGGGCATGGCTCGCCTCAGTTGATCACGTCTGTTTGACCATCGTCGTCGGGGATCGACCACTCGGTCTGAAGGGTCCGATAGATTTCGTCGAGCGCCTGATCGCGCAACGCGGTCCCTTCCTGCGAATACATGCGCGCCACATGACGCGCGATGTCGACAAGAAGGACGCCCCACAAGGCGGGACGCTCGAATGCGTTGGTCAAACTCACGTGCAGATCGCCTTCGACGATGAAGGCTCGAAGCACTTCCTGTCCGCCGTGACGGACAGCCTCGGGCGGCGCAGGAAGTTCATGCACGATCTGTTCGGCCATGAATCACCGATAGAGAACAGCCTTGGCGGCCTGAATCACGTCAGCGACAGTCGGCAACGCCAGCTTTTCGAGATTGGCGGCGTAAGGCATCGGCACGTCCTTGCCCGTCACGCGCGCCACGGGCGCGTCGAGATAATCGAACGCGGCTTCCATGATGCGCATGCCGATTTCGGCGGTGACGCCGCTCTGTGGCCAACCCTCTTCCACCGCCACGCAGCGCCCGGTCTTCATGATGGAGCGCACGACTGTTTCCGTATCCATGGGACGGATCGTGCGCAGATCGATGATCTCCGCCTCGATTCCTTCCTTGGCGAGCTCTTCAGCGGCCTTGACGCAATAGGTCATGCCGATGCCGAAGGAGACCAGCGTGATGTGGTGGCCCACGCGATGCACCCGCGCCTTGCCGATCGGCACGAGATAGTCGTCGAGCTTCGGAACTTCGAAGCTCTGACCATAAAGGATCTCATTCTCAAGGAAGATGATCGGATTAGGATCACGGATGGCGCTCTTCAGCAGACCCTTCGCATCGGCGGCGGTATAGGGCATCACCACCTTGAGGCCGGGGATCTGCGAATACCAGGCTGCGAAATCCTGACTGTGCTGGGCGCCCACACGCGCCGCAGCGCCGTTGGGTCCACGGAACACGATGGGACAACCCATCTGTCCGCCCGACATGTAGAGCGTTTTGGCGGCCGAGTTGATGATGTGGTCAATCGCCTGCATGGCGAAATTGAAGGTCATGAACTCGATGATCGGACGTAGACCCGTCATGGCGGCGCCGACGCCAAGGCCAGCGAAACCATGTTCGGTGATCGGCGTGTCGACGACGCGTCGCGCGCCAAATTCCTGCAGAAGGCCCTGCGTTATCTTGTAAGCGCCCTGATATTCCGCGACTTCTTCGCCCATGACGAAGACATCGCCATCGCGGCGCATTTCTTCGGCCATGGCGTCGCGCAGAGCCTCGCGGACGGTGGTCATAACCATCTGTGTGCCAGCGGGAACTTCGGCCGCAGCAGGAACGCTGGCGAATGACGCACTTATTGGAGCGGCGGCGGGGGCTGCCGAGATAGGCGCAGACGCGGCCACGGGAGCCGGAGCCGGCGCAGCATCAGCGGATTCGCCATCCTGAACAATCACGCCGATGGGCGTGTTGACCGCGACATTCTCGGTACCTTCGGCGACGAGGATTTTGCCAAGGACGCCTTCATCGACCGCCTCGACTTCCATAGTCGCCTTGTCAGTCTCAATCTCAGCGATGACATCGCCAGACTTGATGCTGTCGCCTTCTTTCTTGACCCATTTCGAAAGCTTGCCCTGCTCCATTGTGGGAGACAGTGCGGGCATGAGGATATTGGTGGCCATGATGGTCCTCACCGATGGGGCGCAATGGCCCCTGATTCATTCCAGCGAAAGGCCCGCCCCAAGGCGGGCTTGGGTTCAAAGCGTAATATCGGTCCAGAGCTCGGACACATCGGGCTCAGGGTCGTTCGAGGCGAATTCGGCGGCCTCGGCGACAATGGCGCGAACCTTGGCGTCGATCGCCTTCAAATCGTCTTCGGTTGCGAACTTAGCCCGCAGAATGCGCGCCCGAACCTGCTCGATCGGATCATGCTCCTCGCGCATCTTCTGCACTTCTTCCTTGGAGCGATATTTCGCCGGATCGGACATGGAATGGCCGCGATAGCGATAGGTCTGCATCTCAAGAATATAGGGGCCCTTGCCGGAGCGCGCCCAATCGAGCGCCTTGGCGCCAGCCGCCATCACCGCGCGCACATCCATGCCGTCCACCTGCTCGCCTGGGATGTTGAACGACAGGCCACGCCTGGAGAAATCCTGCTGGGCGGAGGAACGCGAAACCGCGGTGCCCATCGCATAGCGATTGTTCTCGATGATGAAGATGGCGGGAAGCTTCCAAAGCTCCGCCATATTGAAGCTCTCGTAGACCTGACCCTGATTGGCGGCGCCGTCGCCGAAATAGATCATCGAGGCCGAACCATTGTTGCGATAATGGTTGGCGAAAGCGAGGCCAGTGCCCAAAGACACCTGACCGCCCACGATGCCATGGCCGCCGTAGAAATGTTTCTCTTTCGAGAACATATGCATGGAGCCGCCCTTGCCACGCGACAGGCCGCCGCGACGACCAGTCAGTTCGGCCATGACGCCCTTGGGATCCATGCCGCAGGCGAGCATATGTCCGTGATCGCGGTAGCCCGTGATGATCTGGTCGCCCTCATTGAGAGCCATTTGCATGCCAGTCACAACGGCCTCCTGGCCGATGTAGAGATGGCAGAACCCGCCGATGAGGCCCATGCCATAAAGCTGACCGGCCTTCTCTTCGAATCGGCGGATCAGGAGCATTTCCCGATAGGCCGAGAGTTCTTGCTCTTTGGAGAATTGCGGCGCTGCCGCAGCGGAGCCTGATGATTTCGCGGCGGCCCGTGCGGGCGCCGATTTGGTGCGGGCGGATGCGGCAGATGCCATTTTGAACCTCTGAGGAGCCGCCCCGGCGGGGCGCAGAAGAGAGTTAGACCTTAGCCTAACATGAGCCACATGGCGAGATGGGTTTTTGGGCAATAATCCAATGCCTAACCGATTGTAAAATAACGATACTAAACAAATTAACCGAATCGCGGTTATGCACAAAAATGAACCGAATTTAGGTTAACTCATTCTGGGGCTGTCAAAATCAGGAGATCTGACTTCCCGATGCGCCCCAGAACGAGCTTCGACTCTTCTTCGAGAATGTCGCGATCAACTTGATCGGTCTGCAGCATCACGATCCGTCGCTCCATCTGCTCACGGACAGTTAGGAGGCGTGCATGTTCCTGCGAAAGATCGGCGATTTTCGCCCTATAAGCGACCTTAGCATTCAGCCCGCGCTCGCCATTCAGCGCATGCCACACGAAATAGGATCCCGATGCCCCTGACAGCAGGAACATAAAGATCGG
>CANBVC010000003.1 GCA_947372795.1 Beijerinckiaceae bacterium | reverse complement strand
GCCTCACGCTCGATTTTCTCGCGGGCTTCACGCTCGGCGCGCGCGATGGCGTCGATCGCGGCGCGGCGACGATCCTCTTCCTCGCGGCCGCGAGCGTCCACAAGGGCGCGCTCGCGAGCTTCACGCTCGGCGTCGGTCAAAGTGCGCAGCACCATGCCGCCAGGAGTACGGCCGGGAGCTGTGGGGCGAGCGGATTGGGGTCCACGCGGCGGCGTAGGACCGCGCGGCGCGACCGTGGGCCCACGCGGCGCCGGAGCGGCGGCGGGTTTGGCGGCGGCAGGCGCTGCGGCGGGCTTGGCCGCGACAGGCTTGGGCGCAGCAGCGGCCGCAACCGCCGGGCGGGGAGCGGCTGGCGCAGGGGTAGGCGCTGCGGCCTGAACAGGCGGCGCAACTGGGGCCGGAGCCGCAGCGGCGACGGGAGCCGCAGCCACAGGAACGGGTGCGGGCTCAGGCGCTGCAGGCGGAGGCGGGGCGACGGGAGCCGGGGCGGGCGCCACAACGGCAGGCGCCACAACAGCAGGGGCCTCAGCAACTGGAGGCGCAGCGACAGGAGCTGGCGGCGGCGCGGCTTGCGCCGCCGGAGCCTTGGCGGCCGCGGCTGGCGCTGCGGCTGGACCGATGGTGCGACGCTTCACGGTCTCAACCACGACCGCCTTCGTGCGGCCATGGGAGAAGCTCTGACGCACGACGCCCTGCTCGACCGGCCGCTTCAGGGACAGTGTCTTCGGAGCGACCGTCAGGGTCTTGTCGCCGGAATTCTTCGTTTCACTCATTCGTTTCGGATCCCAGGGCCGAGCCCGTTCGCCACGTCGTTCACTGCTGGATCAGATTCAGACCCAACGCCTTGTTTATCTTCAACATCCACCGCCAGACCCGGCTCGGCCGCACCCCTGTAGAGGGACAGCCGCCGGGTGCGCGAAAAGAATGCTTCCGCAGCAGGGCCGGTCCTCAGCGCTGCATGTATCACATTTGCCCGCCCCAATGCCAAATCCATTTGGCTCGAAACGAACAGAATAGCCCTTGGGACCGCGGCCGCAGCCTCGCCATAACGACGCGACAGCACCTGACCCATCTTGCGTACCCCATCGTCGCCGGCGTCGACAGCGTGGACCATGCCCGCGATCTTCGCGTCGCCTGCAACGAGCTTCTCCACCTTGGCGAAGCCTGTAACCACCAGTCCCGTCTTGTTGACGATGGACAAATATTGAAGCGCATCACGCTCCAGAAGGGCCTCGACCTCCTCGGCAAGCGCCGGGGAGACAGTCACCTTCGCCCGCAACCCGCGCGCGAAGGACCCTTTCTTCACCGCTTCAGCGACAGCCTTGGCTGTCGCTGTGACCCAGACGCCACGGCCCGGAAGCCGGCGCTTAAGGTCTGGCGTCACCGTCCCGTCGGGGGCGGCGACGAAGCGAATCATCTGGTCGGGCGATCCCTTGACGCGGGTGACGATACAGGTCCGCTCAGGTCCGTTCTCGTCCAGTTCCGCATCGGTCAGCTCGACCAGATCCATTTCAAGCCTCGGGCGCTTCTTCTGGTTCCGCCTCAGGAACAGAAGCCTCGATCCAGCCCGCCTTCACGCGAGCCGCCATGATGAGCGCCTCCGCGTCCTCGCGGGAGATTTCAATGCCATCAAGGAAACCAGCCTGCTTGACAGACTCGCCATCCTTGCGCTCGGTCCATCCGGTGAGGTCGTCAGTGGCGCAGCCAGCAAGATCCTCGATGGTCTTCACATCATTCTCGCCGAACTTCACGAGCATCGGCAGGGTGACGCCTTCCACTTCCTTGAGCTCATCTGCGACGCCCAGAGCCAGACGGCGTTCGTCAAGCTCGGCCTCGATGCGCGCAATGTGGTCGCGGGCGCGGTTCTGGATCTCCTCGGCGGTCTCTTCGTCGAAGCCCTCGATGCTGGCGAGTTCCGCCACATCGACGTAAGCAAGCTCCTCGACCGTGCGGAATCCTTCGGACGCCAGCAACTGGCCGACGACCTCGTCGACGTCGAGCGCCGCCATGAAGATCGTGGTGCGCTCCTGGAATTCCTTCTGACGACGGCCCGATTCCTCGGCCTCCGTCAGAATATCGATGTCCCAGCCGGTGAGCTGGGAAGCCAGACGCACGTTCTGGCCGCGACGACCGATCGCAAGAGACAGTTGGTCATCGGGAACCACAACTTCAATACGCGCGCTGTCTTCGTCGAGCACCACCTTGACCACTTCGGCGGGCTGCAGCGCATTGACGATGAAGGTCGCCGCATCGATGGACCAGGGGATGATGTCGATCTTCTCGCCCTGCAGTTCGTTCACCACGGCCTGCACGCGCGAGCCACGCATACCAACGCAGGCGCCCACGGGGTCGATGGAGGAATCGCGCGAGACGACGGCGATCTTGGCGCGGGAGCCGGGATCGCGGGCCACAGACTTCACTTCGATGATGCCGTCGTAGATTTCCGGCACTTCCTGAGCGAAAAGCTTCGCCATGAACTGCGGATGGGTGCGCGACAGGAAGATCTGCGGCCCACGCTGTTCGCGGCGTACGTCGTAGACATAGGCGCGCACGCGATCGCCGGGGCGGAACATTTCGCGCGGAACAAGTTCATCGCGGCGGATGATCGCCTCGGCGCGGCCGAGATCCACGATCACATTGCCATATTCGACGCGCTTGACGACGCCGTTGATGATCTCGCCGATGCGGTCGCGATATTCGTCATACTGACGATCGCGCTCAGCCTCGCGCACCTTCTGCACGATGACCTGCTTGGCGGACTGGGCGGCGATTCGGCCATATTCGAAGGGCGGCAGGGTCTCGGCGATCCAGTCGCCGACCTGCGCGGCCGGGTTCTTCTTCCGCGCGTCCTCAAGAGTGATCTGGGTCGCGTCGCTCTCGACGAGATCGACCACGAGCAGAAGGCGCGAGAAGCGCAGCTCGCCGGTCTTGGGATTGATCTCGGCGCGCACCTCGGTCTCCTGGCCGTAGCGCGAGCGCGCGGCCTTCTGGAGAGCGTCTTCCATCGATTGCAGCACGGTTTCGCGCGGAATCGATTTCTCACGGGCGACCGCATCGGCGATCTGCAAGAGTTCAAGTCTGTTGGCGCTAACGGCCATAGCCTACCTCCTTATGCGAGATTGATCCCGCGCAAGCAAAGTTCAGGAGCGTGAGCCCCCGCGTGGTCCGGGTTTCCCCGATGGTGAAGGTTTGCCAGGGCCGCCTGCGGAACGCAGGGGCGTCGGCTTGTCGCGTCGAAACCGTCCGGGGCCGCGATGCGGCGCTTCCTCGGTCGGCTCCTCGGGCGGAGCTTGTTCGGCATCCTTGGCAGCCTTGAGCGACTCGCGAATGAGCGCCTCGGTCAGCACAAGACGGGCCTCCGCAAGGTCCCGCAGGGGCAAGGAGACGTCCGCCTCCTCTTCGGCGCGCGCATCGATGCGGCGCAGCTTCAGCATGGCGGCGGGGCCTTCGCCCTCAACGCCTTCAATCCAGCCGCGGAATCTCTTACGGTCGCCGATCATGATAGCCGTTTCAAGGCGCACTTCGTGACCGATGGCGCGCTGGAAATCGGACACGCGCACCAGCGGGCGGTCGATGCCGGGGGAGGACATTTCGAGATGATAGGCCTGCGGCACGGGCTCTTCGATATCGAGCACCGGGGAGAGCGCCATGCTGGCGGTTTCGCAATCGGCCACCGTCATCGTCCCGTCGGGCCGCTCGGCCATGATCTGCACGGTCATGCCATTGGCGCCCGAAATCTTCACCCGCACGAGCCGGAACCCGACGTCCCGAAGGACGCGGCTCGAGATCGTCGCTACGCGCGCAGCCACGCCATTCTCGCTGACGAGACGCGGCTCGTCGAGCAAGGCTGGATCCGCAGCGGCGGTGTTGGGGGTCTGCTCCTCGGTCGTCAATCTGGCTCCTGTCCCGGCCGTCCCGGCGCGGGCAATAAAAAAGAGCGGGTCCCGGGAGGGCCCCACTCTCAAACTGCGATCATCAGGCGATGACCGTTATATGAGAACGATGTTCTGAGGTTCTGATAGCAGGTTTTGCGGAAATCGCAAGGGAAATCGCGGGTCGGTCATTCCGCGCTCGACACCTGCAGCCCCGCCCCCTAAAGCATTGCCCCGGCCCCATTCCTGACCCTGAGCATCAGATGCGACTCCAAACCGACACGCGCGGCATGACGCTTCTGCTGGCCATGATGACCGCGCTGGGGCCTCTTTCCACCGACATTTATCTGGCCTCCATGCCCCATATCGGGACCGCGCTGGGAGCCTCCAACGCGTCGGTCCAGCTGACCATGTCGGTCTATATAGTAGCCTTCGCCTTCGCGCAGGTGCTGCATGGACCGTTGTCCGATAAATATGGCCGCCGCCCCGTTCTTTTGGCTGGCTTCGCGATCTATCTCACGTCGACGGCGGCCTGCGTCGCTTCAACGAGCATCGACTTTTTGATCGCGGCGCGTGTGGCGCAGGCTGTGGGGGTGGCTGCCGCCTCGATCCTCGCCCGCGCCATCGTCCGCGACCTCTATCAGGGGGCGCGCGCCGGCCGCCAACTCGCCGTCATGAGCACCATCGCGGGCCTGACGCCCATCTGCGCGCCAGTGCTCGGCGGCGTGCTTGAAGCGCTTTTCGACTGGCGCGCGAGCTTCATCGCCATGGGCCTGATCGGCGCCGTCGCGGCCCTTTGCATGATTTTCCTGCTACCTGAGACCAACAAGAACCGGCAGGAGGGGCCGATCTCGATCGCCTCGATTCTGCGGAGTTTCGGCGTTGTTTTGGAAAACGGCGCGTATCGCTCTTATCTGGGAATTCAGGCCTTCAGCTATAATGGGCTTTTCGCCTTCCTCAGCGGCTCTTCCTATGTGCTGCAGGAAATCTATGGCTTCGGGCCGACGCAATTCGGGCTCATCTTCGCGGCCTGTTCAATGAGCTTTGTGTTCGGCGCCTTTCTTGGCGGGCGCATGGTGGCGCGGCGGGGGCTCGACGGCATGATCCGCCTCGGCGTCACTTGCGTGCTCATCGGGGGTCTAGGGCAGGTCGCCGCGGTTCTCGCCTTCCCCAAGGCGACCGTGGCCCTGGTCGCGCCGGAAATGATTTATTTTCTTGGCATCGGCTTCCTGCTGCCAAACACGCAGGCTGCCGCCATGACGCCCTTTCCCGAGCGCGCCGGAGCCGCCTCATCGCTCATCGGCTTCGTACAGATGTTCTCAGCAGCATTCGTGAGCTGGATCATGGCGGCGTCGCTCGGCGCAAGCGCCCTGCCGCTCGTCACGGTGATGGCGATTTCTGGCCTCGGCAGCTTCGCGGTCTTCCATCTGACGACGCGCCATCGCGGCTCGGGACGCTTCTAGGCGATCCCCTCGACCGCCATAAGCAGGCGCGCAATGTCCTCCTCGCGCGACTGGCGGTGATCGGCGTCCTTGATCAGGGTGAGCGCCACGGGGTCGCCTGCAAGCCGGTGGACGAGGCTCAGGGCGTGTTCCCAGGGCACATCGGGATCGTGCATTCCCTGCAAAATATGCACGGGACAATGGCTGCGCACCACGTCGTTCAATAATATGTGCTCCCGCCCATCCTCGATGAGGGCGCGGGTGATGGGGTAGGGCTGGGCCGCATAGGCGGTAGGCCGCATCCAAAAGCCCTGCTCAAGAATGTCGCGCTGGACGGGTTCGGGCAACTTGTCCCAGATGAGCGCCTGCGTGAAATCGACCGCAGGGGCGATCAGCACCATGCCCGCCAGCCGATCAGCCTCCCCAAGCCGCTCCAGTTCGCGCGCCACAAGCAGGGCGATCCAGCCTCCCATGGAGGAGCCGACGAGAATTTGCGGACCCTGCGTTTGCCCTCGGATCAACGCGAGGCTCTCTTCCATCCAGCGCCCGATGGTCCCGTCCTCGAAGCGGCCTTCCGATTCGCCGTGGCCGCTGTAATCGAAGCGCAGGCTGGCGCGGCCATGGGCGGCGGCCCAATCATCAACGCGCTGCGCCTTGGTCGATAGCATGTCGGACTTGAAGCCCCCCAGCCAAACGACGCCCGGTCGGGGATATGTGCTATTTACCGGAAATCTCCTGCGGAATGCGATGCGTCGGCGGTTGCGCTCATCGCCGGTTTCGACGAAGTTTGGCGACGCGAGGCCGTTGGGCGTCTCAACATGTGGTTGCTGTTCGGTCATCGATCGGCCCACCATTCTGCAATGGAAGAGGCTTATGCGGCTCAGTTCATTCCCGCAAGCAAGATGCGGGGCGGCCTTGTGACAGGACTGAGCGCCTCGCTTGTCGGCCGGACGGTATTGCAGATCATTCCCCGGCTCGACGCTGGCGGGGCGGAGCGCACCACAATCGATGTCGCCGCCGCCCTCGCCGAAGCCGGCGCCCGCCCGCTGGTCGCCACCGAAGGCGGGCGGCTCATCAGCGAATTGCAGGCCAATGGGGGCGTCTGGGCGCCTTTCCCGGCCAAGACCAAGAACCCCCTCGCCATGGCGCTAAACGTCTACCGTCTCGTGCGCCTCATCCGCGAAGAGAAGGTCGATCTCGTCCATGCCCGCTCGCGCGCCCCGGCCTGGGTGGCGTTGGGGGCGGCGAGGCTCACCAATACGCCCTTCGTCACAACCTATCACGGCAGCTATGCGGGCCAGTCCGTTCTGAAGGTGCTCTATAATTCCGTCATGGCGCGGGGCGATGCGGTGATCGCCAATTCGCAGTTCACCGCCGACCGCATCCTGCGTATGCACCCCTTTGCGGCGGATCGCATTCACGTCATCCATCGGGGCACGGATTTCCGGGCTTTCATGCCAGAGCAGGTGGACGCCGAGCGGGTGGCGCGCCTGCGCCAGTCCTGGGGCCTCGCCCCTGACGACCGGATCGTGCTGCTGGCGGCGCGCCTCACGGGCTGGAAGGGCCAGAAGGTGCTGATCGAGGCTACGAAGCTTCTGATGGCGCAGGGCCTCACCGACACCAAATTCGTCTTGGCGGGGGACGATCAGGGCCGCGACTCCTATGTGCGGGACCTGCGCAGCCAGATCGCAGCCGCGGGGCTGACGGGCATTGTAAAGCTGCCGGGCCATTGCACGGACATGCCCGCCGCCTATCTGACCTCCGCCGTCGTGACGGTGCCCTCGACTGAGCCCGAGGCCTTTGGCCGGGCGGCGGTGGAGGCGCAGGCCATGGGCGCGCCAGTGGTGGTCTCGGAGCTGGGCGCGGTGCCCGAAACCGTGCTCGCGCCCCCGCAGGTCTCACCGCAGGCCCGCACTGGCTGGCATGTGCCCCCCGGCGACGCGCGGGCGCTCGCCGACGCCCTCGCCCATGCGCTGGCTTTGGAGGAAACCGCCCGCGAGAGTCTTGCCCACCGGGCTCGCGCCCATGTGCAGTCGCATTTCTCTTTGGAGCGCATGTGCGCCCGGACTCTCGATATCTACGCCGCCGCGATCGAGGATGGTTCGGGCGGCTAGGCAGGAGGTCGAGTTGACTTCACTCCTCAAACCCATAAAGCTTGGAACGGGTCCGGCGCCTTGCAGCTTTACTGCGAGGCTGTTCCGCCGTTGCGCGGCCGGGTTCGATCTGTTCACCAATGGAGACATACCATTCGCCGCCCAATGAAAGCACCGCCCGTCCCGCAGAAGACGGGGCCGAAGACCAATCGTGAGATCCGCGCCCGCGAGGTGATGCTGATCGACCAGGACGGCCAGAACCAAGGGGTTAAGGACGTCGATGAGGCCCTTCGGCTAGCGGAAGCCGCAGGGCTCGATCTGGTCGAAATCGTGCCGAACGCCACGCCGCCGGTCTGCAAGATCCTCGATTACGGGAAATTCCGCTTTCTGGAGCAAAAGAAGGCCGCCGAGGCGCGCAAACGCCAGAAAATCGTTGAAGTTAAGGAAATCAAGCTGCGTCCCGGCATTGACGACCATGACTACGAGACCAAGATGAAGGCCGTCCGCCGCTTCTTCGACGAAGGCGACAAGGTCAAGGTGACCCTGCGCTTCCGCGGACGCGAACTGGCCCATCAGGACCTCGGCTACGCGCTTTTGAACCGGGTCAAGACCGAGACCGCAACCTTCGCCAAGGTGGAGGCCGAGCCCTCGATGGAAGGCCGACAGATGATCATGATCCTGGCGCCGAGATAGCGCCAGCCTTCGACGGAGGGCCGGGCGATGTTGATCGTATTTTACGTGATTCTCGTCTGGCTCAAGGTCCTTCTCGGCAATTGCTTGGCTTTGCTCTGGCTCTGGGTGGCGCGCGATCGCGGCGTCAGCGGAGCCCGCGCCTGGCTCACCTATGCGGCGGTGCTGATCATCTGGGCCTCGCCCTGGGCGGCCTTTCTCCTGACGCAAGCCGATCTCTATCAGGGCCATTGCGGCCTGCGGCAGGGCGTTCACGACTGCAGCATGGCGGAATTTCTTTGGGGCCGCCTGCGCTGGCTGCGTTCCGGCCTGCTGCTCGACATCTGCCTCATCGCCGGGGTCTTTGCGCTGATGGCGAGCTCGCGCGTCTCCCATGATGAATCCCGCGCCTTCCGGACGCGCTGACGCGGCTCGCGGGACTGCGACGCTCGGCCCGGTTTACCACTCTCCTCCGACATGCGATTAAAGCTAATGAAGCCGGCGAGAGTCGGCTCAAGCCAATGAAAAAACGCAGGAGGAAGCGCCGTGCTGACGCGTGAGCAAAATGAACGTCTGGTCCGGGTGGGTCCTGGAACGCCTGCAGGGGAACTCTTCCGCCGCTATTGGCAGCCGGCCGTGCTCAGCGAAGAAGTACCGGAGAATGATGGCGCCCCCGTGCGCGTGCGCCTGCTTGGCGAGGATCTTCTCGCGTTTCGCGACACCGACGGCCTGGTTGGCCTTGTCGACGCCTACTGCCCCCATCGCCTCGCGCCCATGTTCTTTGGCCGTAACGAGGAATGCGGCATCCGCTGCGCCTATCACGGCTGGAAATTCGACCGCAACGGCGATTGCACCGACATGCCGACGGAGCCCGGCAATGAGGTGATGCAGCAGAAGACCAAGCTCAAGGCCTATCCTACGGTCGAGCGGGGCGGCATGGTCTGGGCCTATATGGGCCCGCCTGATCGCAAGCCGCCGGCGCCGGATTATGAATGGACCCGCGTGCCGCACGAGTTCCTGCATGTCTCGAAGACTTTCGAGGAATGCAACTATCTGCAGGCGCTCGAAGGCGGGCTCGACACGGCCCATTCGTCCTACGCCCATAACAACAACATGGCCGCCAAGAGCGACCCGCGCCTGATGGACAAGTCGCCTCGCCTCGACGTCAATCCGACGGACTATGGCTATAACTATGTCTCGACGCGGCAGATGGGCGAGGGCGACACCTATGTGCGCCTCTATCATTATGTGATGCCCTTCCAGCAGATGCGCGGCGGCATTCACGATTTCAGCGGCGCGCGGCGCAAGTCTCCCGCCATCGACGGCCATCTCTGGGTCCCGATCGATGACGAGACGACCTATGTCTACAACTGGCATCATACCTATGACGACACCACGCCGGTCGATCAGGCCCATCGCGACGCCACCGAGACTTTCTATGGCCGGGGCCCCGACGATCTGATCCCCGGCACCTATCGACTGAAGAAGAACAAGTCGAATGATTATATGATCGACCGAAAGCTCCAGAAGGAGAAGGTCTTCACCGGCATCGTCGGCATCAATACGCAGGACTTCGCCTTGCAGGAGGGCATGGGCCGCATCGTCGATCGCACGCGCGAACATCTGGGCTCCACCGACCGCGCCATCATCGCCATGCGCAGCATGTTGCTGCGCGCCATGGAAGCGGTGGAGAAGGGCGGCGATGCGCCGGGCGCCGATCCGCAGACCCACAACAACATGCGGCCCTATGATAATTTCGTGAAAGCGGGGCAAGACTGGCGCGAGATCTTCGAATCCGAGACCAAGGCCAAGTGGTGATTCAGGACAGCATCACCCGCGCCATTGTCGATTTCGCCTTCGCAAGCTATGCGCGCCCGCTTGATGCGCCGCGCCGCGATGCGCTGACGGCGCGGGTGATGGATATGCTTGGCTGCGCCATTGCGGCCAGCGAGGACGCGGAGGTGCGCCGCATCGCCAAAGCCATCGGCTTTACCGGCCAGGCGGGGCCCTGCACCGCCCTGACGCTGGGGTGCGGCGCAGCCGATACAGCCGCCTTTCTCAATGGCCTGATGGTGCGCTTCCATGACTGGAACGACACCTATGTCGGCAAGAACGGCGGCCATCCCTCCGACATCATCGCCGCAGCCCTTGCGGTAGGCGAAGAGAGCCATTGCAGCGGCGCGGACGTCTTGCGCGCCATCGGCGCCGGTCAGCATCTCATGCTCGACATGTGCGATGGCTCCAACGCGCTGGCGCGGGGCTGGGACCACGCGACCTATGTGGGCATAGCCGCAACCGTGGCGGTCGGGCTATTGCGCGGCCTCGACCGCACGCAATTCGCCCATGCGATCTCCATGATGACGGCGGCGAACAATATGCTTCTCGCCCGCTCAGCGAAGGTCTCAGCGTGGCGCAGCCTCGCCTCGCCGCATGCGTTGCGCAATGCGCTCTTTGTGACGGCGCTGGCGAAGGCCGATGTCTCAGGCCCCGATCCTGTCTTTGAGGGGAAGCTTGGTTTTCTTGAGGTCGTCTGCGGCGATCTGCATCTGGCGCTCGACCCCATGCGTGAGCGCAGCGGCGACACCCATCTCAAGCGCTTTCCCGCCGTCTTTCATGCGCAGGCTCCCTGCGAGATCGCGCTCGCCATGCGTGACGAATTGGGACCGGAGCTGCTTTTTCAAATCGACGAGATCGAAGTCGCGACCCACGCTTTCGCTATCCATTGGGCGGGCACGATCCCCGCGCTCTGGGAGCCGCAAAATCGCGAGACCGCCGACCATAGCATTCCCTTCATGACGGCGCTGGCGCTGCTGCGCGGGCAGGTGCATCATCATGACATCGAGGCGGGCATTGACGATGCGGCGGTACGCGCGCTGACCCGTAGGGTGAGCGTCGTCGAAGACCCTGCCTATTCAGCCGCATGGCCGAAGCAGGCGCCCGCACGCATCACGATCACGGCTGGCGGGCGCACATTCGAGCGCTCGCTGATCGCGGGCCTTGGCCATGCGGCGCGCCCCCTTAGCCACGACCGACGCGCCGACAAGCTCATCGACAACGCCACCGCCGTCATCGGCTCGCAGCGCGCGAAGGCCTGGGCGCGGACGCTTGAGGGCTTCGCGGAGTTCAAGGATATTTCTGGGGCGTTGCTGCCCTGACAGATCAAGCCGGGCGCCTCAGACAGGCGACCGAAGGAGAGCATCGGGTGTTACGAACAAGCGTCTTTGGAGGAGCGGCGAGCGCGCTGCGCATTCCGATTTTCCGCAACTACTTTCTGGGCCATTTCATCGCCAGCATCGGACGGTGGATGTATCGCATGTCCATCGGTTGGCTCGCTTGGGATCTGACGGGCTCAACCGTCTGGCTAGGCGCCGTCGCCTTCGCCGATCTCGTGCCCAGCGCCGTGCTGACGATCTTCGCGGGCGCCATCACCGATCGCTTCGGCTACATGCGCATCATCCGCAATAGTCTTGTGGTGGTGATGTCGCTGACGGCGCTTCTGGGTGTCTTGGTCATCACCAACTCGATTTCTGTCGAATGGCTGATGGTGATCGCGCTTCTGTCAGGTTCAGCGGAATCTCTTGGGCAACCCGCGCGCCTCGCCATCGTCAATGCGCTCGTCCCCAAACATGACCTGTCATCCGCTATCGCTCTCGGTTCGACTTCGTTCAACGCCTCGCGCATCGTCGGCCCCAGCATTGCGGGCCTGCTCATTCTGGCGACGGGACCGGGGGTCGTGATGCTGCTTTGCGCGCTCGCCGTCTTCTATTTCTGGACCGTCGTGCGCCGCATTCATCTGGAGGAAAAGCCCAAGCCCAAGAAGCAGGGTGATTCCCTGTGGCGCGAAACGCTCGCGGGCTTCACCTATGTGCTCGACCATCGTGGCATCCGTTTCGTGATGATCCTGCTGACGGCGACAAGCCTGCTGGTGCGCCCAGTGATTGAATTGCTGTCCAGCATCGCTGACAGGATCTTTCATTCGGGGCCGACAGGTCTTTCAATGATGCTTTCGGGCATTGGCGTAGGCGCTGTAGCGGCCAGCCTTGTTCTGGCGCGGCGCGGACAAACGCAGGGCCTCACCAAGGTTCTGGTCTGGTCGACCTTCGGAACCGGCATCAGCGTCTGGGCCGCGCTCCATGCGCCCAGCATTCAGCTGGCGGCGCTGGCGTTCAGCTGCATGGGCGTCTTCATGCTTTGCGGCAATGTGTCAGCGCAGACGCTGGTGCAGAACAATGTCTCGAACGATATGCGCGCGCGCGTGCTCGGCCTCTTCATCGTCTTCGGCCATGGCCTGCCCGCGCTTGGCGCGCTGGTTCAGGGCTGGCTCGCGACCTTCTTCGGCTTGCCTGCCGCCGTGGGCGGCAGCGCTGTTCTGATGCTGACCTTCTGGGTCTGGGCCATGTTCCGCCAGCGCGCCATGATCGGCGAGTTGGAAGGGGTGGGCGAGGATTAAGGCGCCTTCTTGTAGCGGCTTTCCGGACGCGGCAGGCCAAGATGATCGCGTAGGGTCGTTCCGGTATATTCGGTGCGGAACAGCCCGCGCTTCTGCAGTTCGGGCACGACCATGTTGCAGAAATCGATGTGCTGGCCCGGCATATAAGGCGGCAACACGCAGAAGCCGTCGCAGGCCCTGTTGGTGAACCATTCCTCCATATAGTCGGCGACTTTCTTCGGGCTGCCGTGGATGGAATTCTTGCCACGCGCGCCCGCGCAACGCGCCCCAAGCTCACGAATGGTCAGGTTCTCGCGACGCGCCATGCCGACGATGGAATCGTAATGGCCTTTGCTGATGTTGGTGCCCGGCAGCGGATCGGGCAGTGGCTCGTCCAGCGGATAAGATGACAGATCAAGCCCGCCCAACATGGTCGAGAGAATCTCGCGCCCGACGATGGGGTGAATGAGATTTTGCAGGCGGTCGAAATCCTCCGCCGCCTTGTCATCGCTTTCGGCGACCACGACGCTCAATCCCGGCAGAACCTTCAGGTGGTCGGGGTTGCGATTGTAGTTCTTCTGCATCCTTCCCTTGAGGTCGTCGTAATAGGCTTTCGCCTCGGGAATGTTGAGATGCGGAGAGAAGACGGCCTCGGCGAGTTCGGCGGCGAGTTCGCGCCCCTCGTCGGAGGCGCCAGCCTGTACCTGCACCGGATAGCCCTGCGGAGATCGAGGAACATTGAGTGGTCCGCGCACCTTGTAGTGCTCGCCCTCGTGCCGGAGGTAATGCATCTTGTCTGGATCGAAATAGAGACCGCCTTCCACGTCGCGCACAAAGGCGTCATCGTCCCAGCTGTCCCACAGGCCATAGACGACCTTGGCGAATTCGCGCGCGCGGGCGTAGCGCTCCGCATGGTCGCCCACCTTGTCGCGGCCGAAGTTGAGGGCTTCGGCAGGCTGGGCTGACGTGACGAGGTTCCAGCCCGCGCGGCCATGGCTGATGTGATCGAGCGAGGCGAATTTGCGGGCGAGATTATAAGGCTCCTGATAGGTGGTTGAGGCCGTGGCGGTGAGGCCGATGCGCTTCGTCACCATGGCCAGCGCCGAGAGCAGGGTCAGCGGCTCGAAATGCGCGACGAATTGCACAGAGCGCGAGATGGCGTCGATATGGGCCTGACGCGTGGCGTTGCTGTCGGCGAGGAAGATCATGTCGAATTTCGCGCGCTCAGCCGCCTGCGCCATCTCCACATAATGTTCGATGCTGATATTGGCCGCAGGTTCGGCGCGCGGATGGCGCCACGACGCCACATGATGCCCCGTCGGGTTGAAATAGGCGGCAAGGGTCATCTGCCTGGTCATCGTCGTCTCCATTCCCTTACGTTCTATCCATGGCGCGAGCTCGCGCAATGAGATGGCATGGCGCGAGCGTCATGCCAAGCGCCACCACACGGGAAGCATCCCGGCCTCCCGGCGCTCGCAAAAACCTATCATAGGCCTAAGGCCCAGCAACTTGAGCCACCTCAAATATCAGGACGGCTTCCCATGACGCGCCTGCGCGCCTATTCTGCTTCGCAAGAAAGAGTTTCGGGGGAGGAATGAATGACGATCTTGGATGGGTTTGCATCTGTGGGGCGCGGCCTGGCTCTCGCAGGACTGATGCTCGCAGCCCCCGCCGCGCAGGCGCAAGAGCCGACCGATTTTTATCGCGGCAAGACGATGCAGCTCATCGTGCCCTTCTCCCCGGGCGGCATCTATGACCTTTCAGCCCGCATCGTCGCGCGCATGATGCCGGACTTCATTCCCGGCCATCCCCAGATGGTGGTGCAGAACCTTCCCGGCGGAGGCGGCATCACCGGCGCCAATCGTCTGGCCACGACAGTGGAGAAGGATGGGCTCACCATCGCCTCGGTCAGTCGCGGCATTCCTCAGCTCGCCATGGTCGGCGACCCCAATGTCAGTTTCGATCCGGCGAAGCTCACATGGCTCGGCAGCCTGTCGTCCTTTGACGACGATGGTTATTTCCTTGTCGTGAACGCGTCCCATTGGGCGCGCAGCATCGAGGATATGCGGGGAGCCAAAGCCGTGCATCTCGCGGGCGTGGGCGTCGGCGCCACCAACACTACCTTCGCGCTGCTGGCGCGCGACCTACTTGGCATGAACATCGCCGAAGTCCGAGGCTTTCCCGGCGCCAATGATATCTGGCTCGCCATGGAAAGGGGAGAAATCGACGGGCAGGTGATCGACCTCAGCGCCATCATGTCGGGAAGGCCTAATCTGTGGCGCGAGAATAAGCTGCGCGTTCTGGTCCAGTTCGGTCGCAAGACGCGCCTTGCGGCTCTGCCCGATGTGCCGGTCGGACGCGAACTCGTCAGCAAGCCCGAAGATCGGGCTCTGCTTGAATTCGCCGAGAGCCCCTTCTTCATGGCCCTTCCCTTCGCGGCGCCCCCGAATATTCCCGCCGACCGGGCGAAGATTTTGAAGACTGCTTTCATGAAAATGGCGACGGACGCAGGTTTTCGCGAGGAAATGCTGAAGGCTGGTTTCCTGATCAGCCCCATCGATGGAGATGCGGTCAGCGCGGTCATCGCGGAAGCGGCCAAAACGCCGCAGGACGTGCGCGCGCGCATGGCCAAGATTCTTCTGCCGAACTGAGGCGGTCGATGCGGATGTAGCAGATATGTAAACCAGCGGAATTGCATCGCTGGCAATCAATTAAGGGGAGGGACCATGCGCAGATCCGTCGTCGCCGTCGCCTTGCTTGCAGCGTTAGCGCCCTGCGCCGCCCTCGCAGACGCGGTCGCCGATTTTTATCGGGGCCGCACCATCGATTTCACAGTCCCCGGCTCGCCGGGCGGCGATTATGATCTGCGCGCGCGCATGGTCGCGCGTCATTTGGGCAAACATATCCCCGGCCAGCCACAGATCGTGGTGCGAAATATGCCGGGTGGCATCGGGATCGCAGCGGGCAATCACCTCGCTAATGCGGCGGCGCGCGATGGCTCCGTCATCACCATGGTCTTTCAGAACATGCCGATTCTGCAAGCCATAGGATCGCCCGGGATCCAGTTCGACGTGCGCGCCTTCAACTGGATAGGCAATACGACCGATGGCCCTAATGTCATAAACTCCTGGCATGCGAGCGGCGTCACGAAGATTGAGCAGGTCTATCATCAGGAGCTTGTCGTCGGCGCCTCCGGCACGGGTTCAGGCGGTTATGTTTATCCCGCCGCGATGAACGCCCTGCTGGGCACGAAATTCAAGATCGTTGGCGGCTATCCCGGCGGCAATGAAATCAATCTCGCCATGGAGAAGGGCGAGGTCGGCGGGCGTGGCTCCAATAGCTGGGCCTCGTGGAAGAGCGGCCATCCCCATTGGATCGCCGAGAAGAAGATCCGCATCCTCGTGCAGATCGCGCTCAAACGCGCGCCGGATCTCCCCGACATCCCGCTCATGCATGAACTCGCCACCAATGAGGAGGACAGGCAGGTTCTCCAGTTCCTGTCGTCGGACATGGGCATAGCGCGCGCCATCGCCACGACGCCGGGCGCGCCGCCCGAACGTGTGGAGGCCCTGCGAAAAGCCTTTCAGGACATGCTCCGCGACCCGGCTTTCATCGCCGAGACCGATAAGGCGCAGATGGAGATCGCGCCCTCCAGTGGCGAGGAGGCGCAGAAGGTCGCCGCATCCATGCTCAGCATGCCGCCGAGCGTCATCGCACGGGCTAAGCAACTAATTGAGGGTCCGTCAAAGTAACCTAAGCCCACACCGCTCATCGAGCTGCGGGTTTAGCCTGCTTTGGGGCAGGCTTTTGATCGCTTACAAGACCGGCGGTCAGGGTCATACGCGCGGCTTCCCATTGAAGCTTGGCGAGTTCTCCACGCGCCATTTTCGAATAATCGCCCGTTATGACCATCACTTTGTCGATGCCGGGCTTGCCGCCGGCGGGCTTCTCCGACGCAAGGCTGGCGTTCAATGCGCTGATGTCCTGCTTGTTCTTCGTCGTCCAGAAAAGCTGGTCGGCAGGCAGGGCCACAAGGTGGCGATGATCCCGCAGGACCATGATCACAAAACCATCTTTGGCGAGAAAACGGTCAAAGGCGAAAGAACGTCGCAGGCCCGCATACATTTCCGCCTGCTGGCGATTGAGATAGGCGGTGGTGCGGTCTTGCGCGCTGCTGCTCTGGCGTATGATGGCGTCAGCATCTTTTACGCCGGTCTGCTCCAGCGCCAAAGCGATCACGAGCAGATCCGCAGGCGTATAATTTTTATTGCTCAAGAGGGAATCGACGAGCTCGCCGTCGCCTGTCAGCGCGGTGAGCTTTTCGCGGCAGTCGCGCATGATCTGGCCCGCCGTCTTGGTGCGCAGGGCCTCCTGAAGGCCCTGAGCGGCGCCGACCGATGAGGCGCTGAACATGACGGTGCGCGTGGTGTTCACGGTCAGGGAGGGCAGGGCCGCGCCGCCCGGAACCGCCATCATGGCGCCACGCACGGAAAGACTGCCGACGCCGCGCGCCGCCGCAAGCTCCTGCAGGCGTTTAGCGAGGGGTGGGAAGTCGGTATAGGGGTCGATCAGCGCCTGCGCCGCAAGTTCACGCCGGGCGCTGTCGGTGCCCAAAACTCCGCCCATAAAGCTGCCGCGCTCGGAGTCCTTGTTCTCTGACGAGGTTGAGAGCGAATCAAAAAAATTACCGATCCCCTCCGCCGATTGTTTGGTGGTCTCGATCGGGCTGATGATGAGCTGCCCGCCGAACCTCAGCGGGGCGATGGCGGAGGAACCAAAGGACTGAATGAATTGTCCCAGTCCCGTATTGTCGTTCAATTGCTCCAGGACGGCGTATTCGTGCAGCCGCACGGCCATGAGCGCATCGCTGACAATGGTGAATTTGCCTGCGCTTGTTTCCAGAACATATTTGCGATGGACGCCGTCGATCTCCACGTCCTCGGCGATACGATAGGTCTTGCCCTGCGCGCGCTCACCCCAAATGGCGCTGGCGGAGCCTTTGACCGGCGTCTCATCGCCAAGAGCGGCGCTCGAGCCCATAAGACTCACCATGCTGAGGAATAGGGTCGCAGCTGACAAAGCTTTCATCGACACCCTCCCTCAGTGGCGATCTCGACCATGGCTTACGCCTCGCGCGCGGACAGGATGTTGTGGAGCCCGTAGAGCTCAATGATGGCGGAGAAGGCTTGCGGCAGGGGTTTCAGATCGACGCGCATGTCGCGCTCGTGGGCCTGACGCATGAGAGAGGTCATCAAGGCGAGCGCGCTTGAATCAGCTCTGGTGACGGCGGTGGCGTCGAGCACAAGAACCCCGCCGCCATTCAAAGGTTTGAGCCGGGTGCACAGGTCGCTGACGCTATCCATCGTTAGAACGCCGCTGAGCCTGACATGATGCGCGCCGTCGCTGATGTCATGGGCTAGGGCGGCGGTCGCGCTGGTCATTTCGCGTTCTTCTGCTTCAAGACGGCGATCAGTCCCGGCACGCCGGAGGAACCAACGATGCCGTTGAATTCATCGCGATAGGCGGTGATGAGGCTCACGCCCTCGACGGTCACGTCATAGACGCGCCAGCCGCCCGTAGCGTTCGACAAGGTGTAATCGATCGCCACAGGCTTGGCGCGTCCGATCATCTGAGTGCGAACCGTGACGTCAGCGGCGCTGTTGGAGCGCGAATCGCGCACCTGTACGTCGAGGTCCTTAAGGCCGGCGAGAGCGTTCGAATAGGTGCGGACAAGCAATTTGCTGAACTCAGCCGTCACCTGGCCCTGTTCGCCGCCCGAGGCTCTGGGCCAGTTGCGGCCCATGGCCATCTGGGTGATTCGGTTGAAATCAAAGCGTGGCATGAGGCGCTGGTCGACCAGCGCCGCCAGTTGGGACGGAGAATTCACAACCTCAGGATTCTTGCGAACCTGCATGGTGACCTCTGCCGCCATGCGCCGCACGAGATCCTCGGCGGCGGCGTTCTGCGCTTGAGCGGGAGCTATGCAGGCGAAAAGGAGACCAAGCGAAAATACAATACGCAACATGAGATTTACCTGAAGAGGAAGATCAGCGCGCGCCCGCCGCCTCCCGACCGGATTGGACGACAGCGGCGCGGCGCTGGAGATAGAGATTGCGGGTGAAGGCATATTTATCGAGGCTCGATGTGTCGATCAGATTCGCATTATCGACATTGTCAGCCTTAATCTGGACGAATTCGAGGCCGGTTAGGCTGTAGTACCAAGCGTCGGCCAGATAGTAGCGCGGATCGGAGACGACGCGAGCCGCCCGGCCAACAGTATCGCGAGCCGTCGAGGGACCAAGGAGCGGCAGGACCATATAGAAGCCTGGCTCAGCGCCCCAGACGCCAAGCGTCTGGCCAAAATCGCCCTCACCCTTCGGAAGGTTCTGGGTCGATGCGACATCGATGAGGCCAGCCAGGCCCACGGTCGAATTGATCAGGACGCGCGAAAAATCGGTCATGGCGTCCTTGCCGCGTCCCTGCAGCAAGTGATTGGCGCCGATGAAGACATCGTCGAGATTGCCGAACACGTTGCTCACACTAGCGCGCACGGGCTGGGGCAGGACTGTGTTCCAGACCGTCGCGACAGGCTTGAAGATAACTGTATCGAGCGCTTCGTTCACGGCGAAAAAGCCCCGATTGATCGGCTCAATCGGATCATTATGGGCGACAGGGCTCTGGGCGCAGGCGACGGAGGAAAGGCCAAGCCCCGCGAACAGGCTGACGGCCAAGAGCGCCGGACGCAAGGATCGAATCATTTTTTATCTCCAGAACTTTCCGCAGCTTTATTATACAGGAATTGCCCGATCAGCTTCTCGAGGACTATCGCTGACTGGGTTTTGATAATTCGTTCACCATCTTTAAGATATAGTGAATCTCCGCCCGCGTCTAAGCTTAAGTATTGCTCCCCGAGCAGCCCAGAGGTCACGATCGCGCCTATCGTATCGGCGGAGAAACGATATTCGGGGCGGATCCGCAATTGAGCGACCGCCTCATAAGTGTCGCGGTCGAGACGGATGTCTTCCACCCGCCCGACGACGACCCCCGCGCTCTTGACCGGCGCACGCACCCTCAAGCCGCCAATATTGTCGAAGCGAGCCTCGAGCCGGTACCCCTCGGCGCTGTCGAAACTGACGAGGTTGCCAACTTTGAGCGCCATAAACGCAAGCGCGACAATGCCTAGAGCCACGAAGGCGCCGACGGCGACGTTGGTTTTGGAGCGGTTCATCAATTCAGCCCCCTAAACATCAGGACGGTCAATATAAAGTCGAGCGTTAGCACGCTTAGGGAGGAGATCACCACCGTGCGGGTGGTGGCGCTCGAAACGCCTTCGGCGGTCGGCGCGGCATGATAGCCTTCAAATACGGAGATCAGCCCCACCGCAACGCCAAAAACCAGCGCCTTGAACAGGCCATTGAGCACATCAAGGCGGAAATCGACGCTGGCGCGCATCTGCGACCAGAAAGCCCCGGCGTCGATGCCGATCAGTTCGACGCCCACGAGATAGGCGCCGATGACGCCCGCGCTCGAAAAAATCACCGCCAGGATGGGTAGCGACACCAGCGCAGCCATGAAGCGAGGCACGATGACCCGGGAAATCGGGTCCACCGCCATCATGTCCATTGCGGCCAGCTGCTCGGTGGCGCGCATCAGGCCAATTTCCGCCGTCACAGCAGACCCCGCACGGCCTGCGAAGAGCAGCGCCGCCACAACCGGCCCCAATTCCCGCACAAGAGAAAGCGCGACAAGGGAGCCGAGCGCGTCGGCCGAGCCGAATCTTTGGAGGACTTCATATCCCTGCACCGCCAGCACCATGCCAACGAACAGGCCGGAAACGAGGATGATGGCGAGGGAGCGAACGCCGGCGAAGTGAATCTCGCGCACCAGCAGGGCGCCCCGCTTCGCCCCCTGAGCCATGCGGGCGAAAACGGCTCCAAAGAACAGCGTCGCAAGCCCGAGCCGCGCCAGAACGCTCAAGGTGAGGGCGCCGAGCCTTTCGAAGAAATCAACCATGAGCGCCGCCTCCGCCAACGGCCCCGCCCAGCAATTGCTGCGCATAGGCTGGGGCGGGATAGTGGAAGGGCACCGGCCCGTCCGGCAGGCCGTCGGCGAACTGTCTGATGAAGAGGTCGTCGCTGGCGCGGACCTCCTGGGGCGTAATGTCGCGCACGATACGCCCATCAGAGACCAGCACGATGCGGTCGGCGATTCGCAGGGTTTCGTTCACATCATGTGTCACGATGAGGGAGGTCATGCCGAAAGCGTCGTTCAAACGCCGGATCAGGCGACCGATGATGCCCGCTGAAATGGGATCAAGCCCTGTGAAGGGCTCATCATAGAGCATCAGCATGGGATCAAGCGCGATGGCCCGAGCGAGCGCCACCCGGCGCGCCATGCCGCCGGACAATTGCGAGGGCATGGACGCAGCGGCGCCGCGCAGCCCCACCGCCTCCAGCTTCATCAGCACAAGGTCGCGAATCACCGTCTCGGGCAGATTGGTTTGCTCACGATAGGGAAAGGCGATGTTGTCGAAGACGCTGAGGTCGGTGAACAGGGCGCCGAACTGGAACAGCATGCCCATCCGCCGCCGCAGGGCGTAAAGGCTGGACCCATCGAGGCCTCCGACGTCCTGTCCTTCGACCCGGACGCTGCCCGACCAGGCGATATTGCGCCCGCCCAGAAGGCCAAGAAGTGAGGTTTTGCCGTTTCCTGACCCGCCCATGACCGCGAGAATCTGCCCACGCGGCACGGTGAGATCGAGCCCGTCCAGCACCACGCGCTCGCCGTAACCGAATCGAACGTTCTTCAACTCGATGAGGGGCGCATCAACGGGGTGAGACAAGGGCATGATCCTGCGGCGGAGGACGCCAGCCAGCCGCTCAGTGTGGAAGGGGTTGCCTCTGTCTACACCCGGCGCCGCTCACGTCGCAAATGGAAATCGGCTGATTCAGCTGATCGCCTTGCCCCGTGCATCCTGCGCGCGCTCAATCCGTATCAACACGCCAACGCCGGCATCCGCGCCGTCATGGGTCGATTCGCGCTCGTTCAGCCGCGCGAAGATGGCGTCATGGACGGGGCCGCTTTCATGCAGTTCCGCCACGCCATAAAAGCGCAGGATGCCCGATTCCAGCACCTTGTCGCGCTGCGCCTGCATATTGCTGTAGACGACGATGACGCGATTATCATGCTGCAGATTGGCCAGCGCCTGTTTCTTGGAGCGCTCCCAATAAGCGAGATGGTTGTCGTCGAACAACATCATGCTGCCCTTGGGGCTGATATTGGGGCCGTCCTCGCCGGATGTCCCCAGCAGGCAAACATAGCCGTCCTCCCAGGCGTTGGTGATCAGGCGGCGGATCGTTTCGCTAAATGCCATGTGGTCCTCTGGATTGGTTTTTGTATCTTGGCCGGATGTCAAAAAGTCCCGCCGGGCTCGTCATAGATGCTGTAGCGCCTCGGATTTGTGATGTCATGGCTGAGCGAAATGCTGTGGGCCGGACAATCGTCCTCGCACAAATAGCAAACCTGACAATCCCCGCCGTAAACGACCTTCGCCTTCCCGCTGGCGGCATCCATGCGGATAACGTCAGCGGGGCATGCGAGCACGCACAGGCCGCAGCCGGTGCAGGTGGCGGGGTCGATGGAGATCGCATGAACGCTCATCTCAAAGCGCCTTCGCCGGTTGATGCTTCGCGCTCATGATCGCGCCGATGGGGCCAAGGCCGCTGTGCTGATGCTCGGGTAGGAAGCGCGCGCCTTCCTGCGGGAAGGCCTGCTTGTCGAAAGCCAATCCCTCGCCCGTCGATTTCACACCATGCCAGCAGAACCAGCCCGGGTCCGTCATGGGGAAATCCTCGCGATAAAACTGTTCCCGACTCTCGGTCCGGTCGAGCGCGGAGCGATAGACGATTTCGGCGTTCAACGAGACATTGCGCGCCTCGTGCCATTTGACGAGATCGTGCAGATCGCCCGCCGCCGTCTGATCGAGTGCGCCCGCAACATCGCGCGCGCCCTGCAAAAGCTCGTTGAGACGCCCCTCGCTAAGGATCATGCTCTTCACAACGCTACTTTCGAGCCTTGCGAGATCGTCATGCAGACGGTCGGCGCTGCGCTCGCCTCTCGCGCGGTTGAGGGGCGCCAAAGCCTTTTCCTGCAGCATTGCGATAAGGCCTTGCGGCGCGGATTCGAGGTCGGTTTGACGACTTTCCAGCGCCGCCGTCTCGCCTGCATGCCATCCCGACACTTTTGCGAAAGCGGTCGGCGAGCCTGCGCTGGCGTGGGTGCCGGTGGCGTCGTTCTTGGCCGCCGACCCCGCCGCCAGAAGGCCGGGCAGATTGGTGCGGGCGCCAAGATCGATCTGCAACCCGCTGCGCCCGCTCGCCCACAGACCCCATGTCGGCTCGATGGGAAGCGGGTTCACGCGGGGATCAGGCACATGGCCTGACAGAAGGATCGAGCCGCCGCGATGCAGCTTCGCCAGATCGGTCCAGTAGCTTGCGTCCACATGGCGCAAATCGACGAACACCGGCCCACGCCCCTCCACAATTTCCTTGGCGAAAGCGGCCACCACATTGGACAGCTCGCCGCGCTCGAGACGCACGGGGTCATGCTGCTCCATGAAGCGTTCGCCACGGGCGTTGATGAGCCGCGCGCCGTGGGCGACCGCCACATTGTAGCTGGGGAAATCGAATTTCTTCATCAGCACATTGAACGTCCCGCCGAAGGTGAATTCCATATCGACGAGCCGCCCGCCGGCGCGAAAGGCCATGGCGACCCCATCGCCCGTGTCATTGTCGACGCGATGCGTGCCCTTCATCGCGATCATGCCTGTGGCGACGATGGTGCGCTTGGCGTTGATGAAGACGAACTGCCCCGTATAGATGTTGAAACCAACTGCGCCGATGATCGCCCCATTGCTGGGCCATTGGCCGTCTGCGGTCACAAGCTCGGTGATATGGACGCGATCGAGAATGCGGACGCCGCGCGCAACGATGCGTCGGCGCAGCTCTATCATCGCCGCCTTGGGCTGGTATTGCATGCCCCGCACGTCGATCATGCCGCGGCTTGCGAAGCGGCGGATGGAGCCATCCTCCGCGCGCGAAATCGGCACGCCCCACCGCACATAATCCTTCACGCGCTCGCGCTGGCCCTCAAGCAACTGATAGGTCCAGCGTTGGTCGCACATATAATCGCCGCGCTCGATGAACTCGCGCGCCCATAGGTCCATGTCATCCGTATCGAGCGGGCATGTGGTGATGCCGCCCGACATGGTGGAGGCGCCGCTTTTGCTCACATAGGCCTTGTCGACCAGCGTGACGCTTGCGCCAAGATCAGCGGCGCGCAAGGACGCCCAGGTCCCGGCGAACCCTCCGCCGATGACCAGCACGTCCGTGTGCAATACCTCGATGCTACCGGGCATGGTCATGACCTTCAGGGCACCGCGACGCCGGAGGCTTCAACCATCTTCGCCCAGTTGGCGATTTCAGACTGGAAATAGGCGCGCGTTTCGGGCTGCGTGCGATTGGCTATGATGAGGCCCATGGCGTCGATCTTCGCCTTCACTTCCGGATCCTTGAGGGCCGCGTTGATCTGCGCGTTCAGCTTCGTCAGTACAGCTTCGGGCGTACCGTCGGGGGCGAAGAACCCGGTCCAGGAACTCGCCAGAAAACCGGGATAGCCCAGTTCTGCAAATGTGGGCACATCGGGGATCGCAGGGTCGCGCTCGGCGCTGGCGACTGCAAGGCCGATGATCTCCTTGCTCAACATGGCCGGGATCGTCGCCGCCGTCGCCGTGCTCGACAAGACGCTCACATCCCCTCCAAGAAGGCCAAGCTTTGCGGGCGCTCCGCCGGGAAACGGAATGTGCTTCACATTGGCCTTGGCGAGAACCTTGAAGAAATATTCCGCCGCCAGATGGGAGCCGCTGCCGATCCCCGGTGTGCCAAGATAGACCGTCTCGCCCGCCTTGGACTGCGCAAGAAGATCGCCCAGCGACTTGACGTTCGACTTGGGATTGGACGCGAAGGATTCAGGTGCGGAGACGGGCATCGCCACCGGCATCAGGCCCTTGGTGGAGAAGCCCTTCGTTTTATAAAGCGTGTCGTTGATGGCAAGTGACGTGGTGGTGACAAGGATCGTGTAGCCGTCGGGCGGGGTGGTGGCGACATGGCGCGCGGCGATATTGCCGCCTGCGCCTTCCATATTTTGCGTGATGATCTGCTGGTTCAGCGTGTCGCCGAGTTTCGCGCCGATGATCCTCGCCACGCTATCAGCGAAGCCTCCCGGCGCGTAGCCGATCACAAATACGACGCGCTTGGTCGGCCAGGCATCCTGAGCATGGGCAGGCGAAAGCGTGAGGCCGCCCAAAGCCAAAACGCTCATACAGACCGCCCCAAGAAAATTTGATTTCACGCTCATGCTTCTCTCCCCATCATTGCTTTATATTTTTAAAGCCCGCTCTATTCGGCGACGACCCTGTTGCGCAGCACGCCGATGCCTGAGATTTCGATCTCGAGATCGTCGCCGGGCTTCATGTTCAGCGGCCTGTCGTCGGTGCCTAGCCAGATCACGTCGCCGGGCGCCAGCGTGTTATATTTCGATATTTCACAGATCACCGCTGCGGCGTCGAATTGCATGGCGCCGGTGGGGAAAGAATGAACAGTCACGCCATTCAGTCGAACATCCGTGCGCATATCCGCTGGATCGACGCCTTGCACGATCCACGGCCCCATGGGCTTGAATGTGTCGGTGTTCTTCGCACGGATATTGGTCTGGTCCTTGACCTGCCATTCGCGCTCGCTGACATCGTTGCCGATGGTCCAGCCGAAAATATATTGGGCCGCCTCTTCGTGCGAAACCCGCCGCGGAACGGCCTTGCCGATGACGGCGACAAGCTCCGCCTCATATTGAAACTGCTCGCCCGAGTCCGCGGGTTTCACGATGTCCTCGCCATGGGCGATCAACGCGCTGTTGGCGCGATAGCCGACGCGCGGTCTGTCATAAAAGACCGGCTTGCGACCCATGACCTCGGCCATCTTGACGACGTGGTCATGGTAGTTCGAGCCGATGGCGTAGAAGGTGGGCGGCACGACGGGAACGAGCAGACGCGCTTGCGCCAAAGGCGTACGCTTTCCCGTCTTGCGGAACGTGTCGAAGGGGGAGCCCTCGACGAGTTCGATCTGGTCGCCGTCGACAAGGCCGAAGCTCGGCCCCTGCGCGGTTTCCAGACGGCACCATTTCACAATTCCCATCGGGACGTTCCTCGCAGTGTTCTTGATCATTTCGGCGCCCGGCGGATCATGCGCTCATCGAAGACCCTCACATCCTGACCGCGCACCGGATTGTCGATGGCGTCTTCAAGACTTTTGGCGCCTTTCCATTCGGAGGGCGGGCGGGTGATCCCATCGCTTCCGACCTGATCGAGGCCCCAGTAGATTTCGAGCATGTGACCATCGGGATCTGCGAACTCGACCGCGATCTGCACTCCTGCGCGGCGGCGCCCCTCGACGATGATCGGCACATTTTTGCGTTCAAGATGCTCGCGCGCCCGGAAGACCTCATCGAGCGTGGAGACGGCGAAGGCCATGTGGTGCAGCTCGATATTGGGGGAGCTGTCCGGCAGCGAGCCGATCAGGGCCACGCCGTGGTGATCGGCGTTGAAGCGCATGAAGACCATGCCGCCCGGGATCATCTCGTCGCCGTAGATATCGGAGATCTTGAAGCCAAGCACATGGGTGTAGAACCGAACGGACGCCTCAATGTCCCGACAATTGAGCACGACATGGCCTATCTTGGTGATCGCGAAAGGCGCGGTCGCGGCCTGCGCGATGGCGCGGAGGCGATCAGGAAGTCCTGCGTCCATGGTTTCTGCTCCCTTGCGTTTATCGATCTGCTATAAGCGCATTTCATACGTTTTCGTTGGCGCGGTCTAGGCCGAGCGCCATCAAACGCTTGAACTTGGCGGTTGAAGCGCGGAAAAGGTGCTTTTCCCGCGAGGTTGGTATATAAGGTGCGCGGACGCACGAGGGCCTTCATCCTTGACAAAGCAAGGGTGAAGGTGCTGATCCGTCGCTTGCCCCCCGGCGCGTCTTTCGCCGATACGTCAAACTACCTCCGGGAAAACTTCAGCGCTTGCGCCTTTGTTCGCGCGCGTCCCCCCTCAATCCTCCTAAAGTCAGGCCCTTCGCCTCATGCCGTTTCCTACCACCAACCCCAGCCTTGAGCGCGCCCTTGAAGCGCGCGGCTATGCCGAGCCTACCCCCGTTCAGGCCGCCGTCCTTCAACCCGAAGCCGCCGAGCGCGATCTTCTGGTCTCGGCCCAGACCGGATCGGGCAAGACCGTCGCCTATGGGCTGGCCCTTGCCTCGACCCTTCTCGCGGGCGAAGAGCGCATCGGCGCCCCCGGCGCTCCCATGGCGCTGATCGTAGCGCCCACCCGTGAACTCGCCATGCAGGTTCAGCGCGAACTGATCTGGCTCTACGGCCCGACCGGGGCGAAGGTCGCCGCCTGCATCGGCGGCATGGATGTGCGCCGTGAAGCACGCATACTGGAGGATGGCTGCCATATCGTGGTCGGCACCCCCGGGCGCCTGCGCGACCATCTGGAGCGCGGACGGCTCGATGTGAGCAGCCTGCGCGCCGTCGTGCTCGACGAAGCAGACGAGATGCTGGACCTTGGATTCCGCGAGGATATGGAGTTCATCCTCGACGCGACGCCCGCCGAGCGGCGCACCCTTCTCTTCTCCGCCACCATTCCCCGTGACATCGCGAATCTGGCGCGGCGCTACCAGCGCGACGCCTTCCGCATTGATACGGTGGACCAGACCCAGTCCCACGGCGACATCGAATATCGCGCCCTGCTGATCGCGCCCAACGAGATCGAACACGCGGTCGTTAATGTGCTGCGCTATTTCGAACCGCCGGGCGCCCTGATCTTCTGCCAGACCCGCGAGGCCGTGCGCCATCTGCACGCAAGTCTCGTCGAGCGCGGCTTCGCCGCCGTGGCGCTTTCAGGCGAGTTCTCGCAGAACGAACGCACCCATGCGCTGCAATCCCTGCGCGACGGGCGAGCACGCGTCTGCGTGGCGACCGACGTGGCGGCGCGCGGCATCGATCTGCCGGGCCTTGAACTCGTCATCCATGCCGAATTGCCCAATGATCGCGACACGTTGCTGCACCGGAGCGGGCGCACGGGCCGCGCGGGCCGCAAGGGCGTTTGTATTTTGCTCGCGCCCTACACGCGGCGCCGCAAGGCTGAAGGCCTAATCGCGCAGGCGCGCATCGATGTGCTCTGGGCCGGCCCCCCGACCGCCGAAGAAATTCGCCGCGCCGACCAGCAGCGCATGAAGAACGATCCGATCTTCACCGAGGAAAGCACCGAGGAAGATCTCGAGCTGGCGAAAATGCTCATCGCCGAGCGTACGCCCGAAGACATCGCGGGCGCTCTGGCGCGCATGTATCGTGGCCGCTTCCCGGCGCCCGAGGATGTGTTCCAGGCTGGCGAGGTTGGGCGGCCCCCGCGTGAGCGCAGGGAACAACGCGAACGTCCCGACAAGCGCGAGCGCGAAGTCCGTCGCACGCAAGGCCCCGCCCCCGAGGGCGAGGAAGCGAGCATGGACCGCGCGTTCCAGCGCCGCGCAACCGGCCCCATGATCTGGTTCCGCATGAATGTGGGGCGCACCAACAATGCCGACCCCAAGTGGATCGTGCCGGTGATCTGCCGCCTTGGCCACATCACCAAGAACGAAATCGGCGTGATCAAGATTTTCGACAAGGAGACGAAATTCGAGATCCTTGAAGAAGCCGCGCAGAAGTTCGCCGCCAACGTGCGCCGGTCCTCGGGCGAGGAGAACGTCAATATCCAGCCCGCCGCAGGCTCCTTGCAGGAAATGCGCAAGTTCACGCCCAAGCCCTATGCCGCGCGCAAGCGCGAGGGGGGGCAGGACTTCAGCAAGGGCACGAACGACGAGAAGCCGCGTCAATTCGACGAACAGGGCGAGCGCAAGGGCAAGTTCAAGAAGGACTTCTCAGAGGGCAAACCCTTCGCGGATAAGCGTCCGCCCTTCGCGGGCAAGCCAGCCGAAGGCAAGCCCTTCGCAGGCAAGCCCGCTGCAGGTAAGCCATTCGCCGGCAAGCCCTATGGGGATAAGCCCAGTGCGGGCGACTCCTCTGGCCCGAAGAAATTCAACAAGAAGCAGCGCCCTAAGGCGGACTGACACCCCTCAAAAACAAAAGGCGCTTCCTCCCGGAAGCGCCTTTTTTATCGCCTTCAGCCCTTGTTACGCCGCCAGAAGCGGAGTTTCCAGCGCGTCATATTCAAACAGCCAGCCATAGCGCGCCTCGATCTTTTCGGGCGTCCATTCGCGGTCGACATAGGCGGCGGCGCCTGCGGGATCTGCGAGGGCGGGATTGTGGAAGCGTTTGGCGGCTTCGGTCGAGCGGCGCACGATCTGCGACGTGCGCGTGACCCGCGCCGCCTCGAATTGCGCCAGCGCCGCAGCCACATCCGCTTGCCCGCTGAGGCAGCGGGCCAGAACCATGCCGTCCTCGATGGCCATATTCGCGCCCTGCGCCAGCATCGGAAGCGTCGGATGGCAGGCGTCGCCTAGCAGGCTGACGCGGCCGACGGCCCATTTTTGCAGGGGTTCGCGGCCCAGTAGCGCCCATTTGTAGGGGATCTCGATATGGCTGACGATTTCCCGGATATCCGAATGCCAGCCGACGAAATCAGCAGCGCATTCTTCCTGCGTCCCAGCTTCAGTCCAGGAATCGACCGCCCAGTTGTCGCGCTCGATGGCGGCGACGAAGTTGAGCAGCTTTCCGCCGCGCAAGGGATAGGTGATGATATGGCCGCCCGGTCCGACCCAGTTGCTTCCGACAAGACGTTGCAGATGCTTGGGCAAGCGCTCCATGGGCACGAGCCCGCGCCAGGCGGCGACGCCCATGAACTCGGCGGGCATTTCGCCAAATAGAATTCGCCGCACGGTGGAGTGAACGCCATCGGCGCCGATGAGGGCGCCAGCGCTCGCGCGCACGCCATTCTCGAACGTCATATCCACGCGGAACGGGGATTGCTCCAAGTTCACCAGCTTGTGGCCGGCATGGATGGCGCCGGGCCGCGCCCGCTCGACCGCCTCAATCAGCACCTTATGCAGATCGCCGCGATGGACCATCCAATAGGGGGCGCCATATTTCTCGATGGAGGTTTCGCCGAGATCAAAGAGTTTCCAGGTCTGGCCGGTGCTGAACAGACGCACCTCCTTGCCCTCGGGAACGCAGGCGATGGACCGCACCGCGTCGCCAAGACCCAAAGCAATCAGGATGCGCGTGCCATTGGCGCTGAGTTGCAGGCCGGCGCCAATCTCGCGCAATTCCTTCGCCTGCTCATAGATATCGACAGCAAAGCCCTTCTGGATAAGGGCGAGCGCCGCCACAAGACCGCCGATGCCAGCTCCTGCGATGGCGATAGATGGTTGGTCGGACATGGGCGCATAGCCTCTAAGTGAGTTGGGCGGTCAGAGCGGGGGATTGGCGAGCAGGCCCTTGCGGGCGCTCCACTCGATGACGGTGTCGATGCAGCGCGTGAGCAGCTCGGGCTGGCCAAGATAGTAATGGGTCGCCTTTTCGATCTGCACGAACTCCTGATCAGGCGTCGCGAGCGCAGCCCGGATCGCAGGATTATGGGTCGCAGGCACGGCGTCGTCGGCGGTGTTCTCGATCTGCAGAACCGGCACGTTGCGGATCTTCGCAGCGTTCAGCGGACCCTTTGCGTTCGACAGGTCATAGGACCATTGCGAGAGCCACGAGCGAAGCGTCGAGAAGCGGGCGAGCCCTGCGGGACCAGCGTTCACCGTGCGGGGATCGCCGAGATAGGTCCAGTTGGGCTTGCGGTCGTTGGGGTCGATCGAAGGGTCGATCCAGCGCACATCGCACATGGTGCGATGGACCACGAAGGCGCGCTCCATCTCGCCGTCGTTCTTGCGGCGCAGATATTCGAGCATCTCCTGCGCCCAGGCCGTGATCTTGCGATTGCGCGCCTGCTGGGCGGCGCGAAAACGGGCCACGAAATCTGCTGAGAAAGGCGGCTGCGCCGTGCAGTTGCTGGCGTAGATGTCGAACTGGAGATCGCGCTCGTCGGGGCGCAATTCGTCGATGACGGAAGGGTCAAGCCATTCGGTCAGTGTCTCGGCGCGGCTGAGATGGGCGGCTATGAAAACGATGCCGTCCGCCTGCGTCAAGCCGGCGCCCTTGAGGTCATAGGGGTCGCCTGCAGGCGTCTGGGTGATCGAGGGATTTTCGGCCTGCGCCTGATAAAAGAGCGAGAGCGAACCGCCGCCCGACCAGCCGACGAGGATCACTTTCTTATAGCCGAGCTCCTCACGCGCATGGCGCATGTAGACGCCAAGGTCATAAGCGACCTTCTCCATGATCAGGGCGCTGTCGTTCTTGGCGTAACGGCTGCCCGCGCAGATCACATGCAAGCCCGCATCGGCCAGCGCCATGGGCATGGGCAGAAGTTGCAGGGTGGAGGCCGGGTGCATGAATAGAAAGACGGTGTCGGATGGGATCCCGCGCGGCAGAAGCCGCTGGCCTTCGAGCACGGTGCGCCCCTGGCTTCCACTGAAGCCATAGGTCTCCGTCATCTTGAGCTGTTCTGCGAAGGAGAGGGTGATCGGTACGCGATCCCACTCGACAGCCTGTTTCTTGCCGGCGCTCATTTCTCGGCGCCCTCGCGCTTGAATTTTTGCCAATCCGCCAGAAGGCCATGGGCCTCGTCGGCTGCTTTCTGCAAAAAGCCCGGCTCTTCGGTGCGGGTCGTGATCTCCAGCCGCAGGCCGTTGGGATCGAAGAAATAGATCGAGTTGATGAATTCGTGATCGACGAGGCCGCGCACCTCGACGCCTGCGGCCTCGAGCTTCTGCTTGTAGGCCGCGACCTCTTCAAGCGTCTCGACTTCCATAGCCAGATGCTGAACCCAGCTCGGCGTATTGGGCGAGGGCAAGGGCATTTCGCCTTTGCCGAGATCGAAAAAGGCGATGTAGGAGCCGTCGCCCATCTCAAAGAAGATATGGGCGTAGGGGCCCTTGTCGCCGGAGCTCGGCACCGCCTCGACCTGCATGCAGTGCACGAGCGGCAGGCCCAGCAGATCCTCATAGAAATGACGCGTCTCTTCGGCGTCCCGGCAGGGATAAGCGAAATGGTAGAGCTTGCGGATGGCGCCCTTCATGACGGACCTCCCCTGACGATGAAACTGCTCCTTTTTGCCCCTTTGGCTGGATTACGTCAAGCATGATTATACATTATATAGGAGGCGCGGCTTGAGCCACGGTGAAGATCGTGTCAACACAGGGCTTCCCAACGGATAGCGGAAAGCGGCGATGAGCGGCGAGGAGCCCACTGATCTTGAGACGAGGCCAGAACGGCGACGCATCCAGTCCGTGGCTGTTGGCTTTCGGCTGATTCGGGCGCTCGAAGCCGCCAGCGCGCCCATGTCCCTCACCCAGCTCGCCGCTGCTGCGGACATGCCCACGAGCCAGGCCCATCTTTATCTCGCGAGCTATCTGCACGAGGGCATGGTCCATCAGGACCCCGGCACCCATCGCTACCAGCTAGGGCCCTTCGCCTTGCGGCTCGGCCTCGCCGCCATGCGTGGGCTTGATGTGGTGGCTCTGGCCCGCGAGGAGCTCGACCGCCTGCGCGAGCGCACAGGCGAGGCGGCGCATTTTTCGGTCTGGAGCGATCGTGGTCCCTGCATCGTGCTCAATGTGAATGGCGCGCGACCACTGCCCTTCGCCTCTCGCGTGGGTTTCGTGCTGCCGCTCCTGTCCACCGCCACGGGCCGCGCCTTCCTCGCCCATCAGCGCAAATCAGAAGTCGCGGAGATCCTGCGCGCCGAAATGGCGCAGGGCCGCTGGTCAGATGCTGATGTGGACGCGATCGGCGCTGATGTGCGGCGCCTCGGCCTGTCCTATACCGCGAGCATGCTCAACAGCGGCCTTGCGGCGCTGGCGGCCCCGGTCTTCGACTATACCGGCACGATTCAGGGCGTGGTTTCACTTATCGGCCCGAGCGAGGCTTTCCCGGCGGACCTTTCCGGCAAGCAAGGCGCGGCCTTGCGCGAAGCCGCCGCATCCCTCAACGCTCGGCTCGGACGCTCTACATAGAAAAGCCCTCGCGGAAGATCCACGAGGGCTCACGCTTTGCTCAGGAGAGGCTGGAGCTCCCTCGCCTGAAGACGCTACGCGACTAACTCAGTAACGTGCAAGAACCGGCGCCGCGACCGGGCCGCCGAAGCGATAGTTGAGTCCAATACGCGCGACATCCACGGAGTCGCGACGGCTATCCGTCACTAAGGCGTAACCGATATAGTCCTTGGCCGAGGTCAGGTAGGTGTTGTCGCCATGGTTGAACTGCGAATGCAGATATTCAAGCTTGAGGGAGACGTTGTTGGTGAAGGCCCACTCAACGCCGCCGCCCAGAGACCAGCCGACGTTGTTGCGGGTAGAGTTGGGCGCGAAGCTCGCCACCTGTACGCCCAAGTTATTGTAGACGTTGATGACTTCACTGTCAGCGCTGCTGCGGAAGGCTGCGCCGCCAGCGATGTAGAGCATGGCGCGATCGAAGGACCAGCCGAGGCGGCCGCGGATGCCGCCGAGCATGTTGCTCTGTGAGTTGCCGTCGAGAGAATAGCTATAGGCGGCGCCAATGCCGGTGGGGCCGACATAATTTGCGAAGCCGCGCTTGGAATCGTTGCCGATCCAGTTCACGTCGCCTTCAAGACCGAAGACCACCGCGCCCATCTGCCAGTTGAAACCGGCCTGGAAGCCGCCGGTGAAGGCGGTGTTGTCCTTGTTGCAGACAGGGTTGAAAGCGGTGTAGCGCGAGCCGAGGACGCCATTCTTATAGTCATAGAGACCGGGGCAATTGTTGTCGCCATGCCAGGCGGCGCCAGCGTTCACGCCGACGTAAAAGCCGGTCCAGGTGAAGAGCGGAGCAATATAGGGCGCAGGCGCCACCGCCGCCGCGCGGGGGGACAGATCAGCCGCCGAGGCGGTAGCGACCATCGCACCGAACGCGATTGCCGACATAAGTACTGTTTTCTTCATTTCAAATCTCCTTGCTGCCAGTCAGCACAAACGGACAGTCGCGTGTTTTTATTTGAAGAACAAGTAGAGTAACTACAAATGAAATACCCGTGTTTTTATTGATACTTCTGTAGCTTAGCCATATGATTATTACGCTACGTAAGTATTTATATTTGATAAAATAAACAATAGATTGCGGCTTCAGCTTATCCATGCGCGGCGTTTATGAAACCCCTACGCAGATGCGCGGCGGCCTGCGTCGGCCTATGCTGGCCCCTTAAGCGCTGCCCTTCGGAGCAAATGGAAATGACCAGCGACGAACCAATACTGCGCGCCAACGCGGCCTATTACCGCGCTTTTCGCACGGGCGACGACGCTCTCATGGGCCGCGTCTGGAACGATTCGGATGTCGCCTGCCTGCATCCCGGCTGGCCGCCGATCATCGGCCGCGCCGAAGTGCTGGCCTCCTACAGGCGGATCATGTCCAACCCCGACCAGCCACCGGTCACTTGCCATGATGAGACCGTCATGATCAGCGGGGATGTGGCTCGGGTCATTTGCGTGGAGGTCGTGGCGGGCGCGCAGCTCATCGCCACCAACCTATTCGTGCGCGTTGGGACGGACTGGCGCATGATCCATCATCACGCCAGCCTTTTGTCTGCGCCCCGCGCGGCGCCCCGGCCCACAAAGCTGAATTGATCAGGCCGCCTCAGCGGTCACGTTCACCTTGCGCAGCACAGGCATGACTTCCTTGGCGAAGAGGGTGACGGATGTCTCCATCTCGGCAAGCGTAAGGTCGCCGAAGGCGAACTGACCCACGCAGTAATTGCACAGGGAGGTCGCGAGCTGATCGCCGAGGAAAGCGGCGACCGTTGCAGGACTGCCCGCGATCGCCTTGCCCTGACGGGCCAGCTCGTCCCAGTTGTCGGGGCGGGGGTGACGGGCCATGCGGCCCAGCACCCGGAACAAATGCGTGAAACCGCGATGCCATGCGGGATAGGCGCGGCGCGCGATCTCCAGCGCCTTTTCGTCTGTTTCCGCCACGACGATGAAACGGCCAAGGCCCATGAGCGGCAGGGGCGCGTCGCCCTGCGTCTGTCTCCAAACGTCGCGGAAGACGAGGTTGCATTCGCGCGCCTCGTCGGTCTTGTCGAGATTGATTGTCTGCCAGCCCCGACGCGCGGCGCGTTCCGCGCTCTCCACCGTATGCACGCCATACCAGACGCGAGGCGTGGGCTTTTGCAGAGGCAGAATCTTCAGCACGATGTCGCGATAGGGCTCTTCCTGCTCGGCGACGCGCAGGACGCCGGTTTCGAGGGCTTCCAGAATGCGCGGCTGATCGCGCTGGAAAATTTCTTCGGTCTTGGCCGGATCGATGCCGAAATAGGAAATCTCAACCGGGGACGAACCGCGCCCAAAGCCGATATCGAGGCGTCCGCCGCTCATCTGGTCGACCATGCCGATTTCTTCGGCGAGGCGCAGGGGGTGATAGAGGGGCAGGGCATAGACCATGGGTCCGAAACGCAGCTGTTTCGTGCGCTGGGCCACCGCCGAAAGAAAGACGTTGGGCGAGGGCGCCATGCCGAGCGTCGTCGCATGGTGTTCGGCCAGATGATAGGAATGGAACCCAAAGCGATCAAAGAGCTCGATGACCTTCAGTCGCTCCTGATAATATTGCTCGAAGGGCCTGGACTCGTTGTCGAGGTGATCGAAAATACCAAATTCCATAGGTCGTTCGCTCCCGGTCATTGACCGTAGATTGCCATATTGCGCCGCGCAGGCAAAGCGCGACACATTCACTCGGCCGACCAGCCGCCATCATGGGCGATCACCTGCCCCGTGACATAAGAAGAGGCGGAGCTTGCAAGATAGACGGCGAGGCCCACGAGATCATCGGGAAGGCCCCGGCGACCCATGGGAATGCGGCTGTTGACCATGTCCTCAAGACTGGCGAGCTCTTCTGGCGCCAGCGCGGCCAGACGCGCCCCGCCAAGCCGCGTGCCCCCATGCCAGCCCGGCGCGATGGCGTTCACTCTGATGCCGTCGCGGGCATATTCCATGGCCGCCTGCCGGGTGAGGCCGATGACGCCCGCCTTGGACGCCGCGTAATTGACGCAGAGCCGGGCCGTGCCCGGATAATAGCCCGCAAGCCCCGCCACCGAGGAAATATTGACGATGGAGCCTGCGCCCCGCTCCAGCATCATGGCGATGGCGGCGCGTGTGCAAAGAAAGACCCCGCGCAGATTGACATCCATCAGCCGGTCCCAGTCCTCGACCGCAAGCTCGTGCAGGCGCCGGGGGCCGGTCGAAACGCCCGCATTGTTGATGAGAATGTCGAGCCGGCCGTGCAGGCGCCCAATCTCGCCGAACAGCCCGTCCACGGACTGGGTCTGCGCCACATCGACGAAAATCGCCTCCGCCGAACCGCCCCTCGCGCGGATCATGGCTGCGGTTTCCTCTGCGTCGGGCATATTGGTGTCAGCGCAGATAACATGGGCGCCGAAATCGGCGAGGCCCTGTGCAAAGGACCGCCCCAGCCCAAAAGCCGCCCCCGTGACCAGCGCCACCTGCCCGTCCATGCGGAAAATCTGTTCAAAGCCCAAGGTCCCCTCCCGATTTGGCGGGGCGCCTCACCCTGCTTTTATGGACGCCATCTGAACATGGCGGCCGCGAAAATGGCAAGTGCAAGCGTTATCTGAGCCGCCTCTAACACCGATCCGGCTTTGCATGGCCACGCGCAGGGTGCTATCTGCCAATCATGACGACGCACACCTTCGACAATATCCGCAATTTTTCCATCGTGGCGCACATCGACCACGGGAAATCGACGCTCGCCGACCGGCTCATCCAGCAGACCGGCACGGTCGCCGCGCGCGACATGGTCGAGCAGGTTCTCGATTCGATGGACATCGAACGCGAGCGCGGCATCACCATCAAGGCCCAGACCGTGCGGCTGGACTACAAGGCTCAGGATGGCAAAAGCTACATCCTGAACCTCATGGACACGCCCGGTCACGTCGACTTCGCCTATGAAGTGTCCCGCTCGCTTGCGGCCTGCGAAGGCTCGTTGCTGGTGGTGGACGCCTCGCAGGGCGTTGAGGCCCAGACCCTCGCCAACGTCTATCAGGCGCTCGATGCGGGCCACGAGATCGTGCCCGTCCTCAACAAGATCGACCTGCCCGCCGCTGAGCCAGACCGCATCAAGCAGCAGATCGAAGACGTGATCGGCCTTGACGCATCCGACGCGGTGCTGATCTCGGCCAAGACCGGCATCGGCATCGACCTCGTGCTGGAAGCCATCGTCAAGCGCCTGCCCGCGCCCAAGGGCGACGAGACCGCGCCGCTCAAGGCGATGCTCGTCGACAGCTATTATGACGCTTATCTGGGCGTCGTCGTCATCGTGCGCGTCATCGACGGCACGATGAAGAAGGGCCAGCGCATCAAGATGATGGGCACGGACGCCCATTACGAGATCGAGAAGATCGGCGTCTTCAAGCCGAAGATGCTGGACGTCGCGCTGCTCGGACCCGGCGAAGTCGGCTTCATCACCGCGCAGATCAAGCAGGTGTCGGATACGCGCGTCGGCGACACGATCACCGATGAGAAGCGCGGCTGCACGGAGGCGCTGACCGGCTTTAAACCCGCGCAGCCAGTCGTCTTCTGCGGCCTCTTCCCCGTCGACGCCGCCGATTTCGACGATCTTCGCGCCGCCATGGGCCGGTTGCGCCTCAACGACGCCAGCTTCTCCTATGAAATGGAGTCCTCGGCTGCGCTAGGCTTCGGCTTCCGCTGCGGGTTCCTGGGCCTGCTGCATCTGGAAATCATTCAGGAGCGCCTGTCGCGCGAGTTCAATCTCGATCTCATCGCCACCGCGCCCAGCGTCGTCTATCAGATCAAACTGACGGACGGCGAGATGATCGAACTGCATAATCCCGCCGACATGCCGGACGTGGTCAAGATCGATGAAATCGCCGAGCCCTGGATTCGCGCCACCATCCTGACGCCGGACGAGCATCTGGGCTCCGTGCTGAAGCTCTGTCAGGAGCGGCGTGGATTGCAGATTGATCTGAGCTATGTCGGCAAGCGCGCCATGGCCGTTTATGATCTGCCGCTGAACGAAGTCGTGTTTGATTTCTACGACCGGCTGAAGTCCATTTCGAAGGGCTACGCCAGCTTCGACTACGCGATCACCGACTACCGCGCAGGCGATCTGGTGAAAATGTCGATCCTCGTGAACGCGGAGCCCGTTGATGCGCTCTCCATGCTCGTGCATCGCACACGCGCCGACAGCCGCGGACGCGGCATGGTGGAGAAGCTGAAGGATCTCATCCCCCCGCACATGTTCCAGATCCCGATTCAGGCGGCGCTGGGCGGCAAGATCATCGCGCGTGAAACCGTGCGCGCACTGCGCAAGGATGTGACGGCGAAGTGCTACGGCGGCGACGCCAGCCGCAAGCGCAAGCTGCTCGACAAGCAGAAAGAGGGCAAGAAGCGTATGCGGCAATTCGGCAAGGTCGAAATTCCGCAGGAAGCCTTCATCGCCGCCCTCAAGATGGACAATTGAGGCTCACGCCAGCAGCGCCCGGAGCCTGCCTTCGAGCGCCGCTTCGTCCTTAAGGTCGCATTCCCAGACCACCAGAGTTTTCCAGCCCTCGCGCGCCAGCCGTGCGAGGGTTTCTTCGTCGCGCGTCTTGTTGCGGGCGATCTTGGCGATCCAATAGGCGCGATTGTCTTTTGGGATTCGCGCGCCGCGCTTGCAATCATGCCCGTGCCAGAAACAGCCATGCATGAAGACCGCGATTCTGCGGCCGATGAAAGCGATGTCCGGCGTGCCTGCGATATCGCGCCTGTTGAGCCGGTAGCCCTGCGCAATGGCGCGCACTTTTTTGCGCAGGATCAGTTCGGGCTTGGTGTCTTTGCCCTTCACGGCGCGCATGATGTCGGAGCGGGTGGTCACGCCGCCGCCTGAACAGGCGAGCCCCCAACCAGCGCATCAAGCAAATGTTCGCGCAGGAAACGCACCGCCGAAACGGCCAACCCATCGCCAAGCAGATGATAGGCGTCGTTATAGCGCGCGGGCAGGATGTAATCGTCAGG
>CANBVC010000002.1 GCA_947372795.1 Beijerinckiaceae bacterium | reverse complement strand
CCATAGGTCTGATAGGCGATGGTGAAGGGGGCGAGATCGACGCCCGCATCCATCTGCAAAGGCTGATCGGGACCGAAATGCGCCACCTCGCTCTGGGGCGCATCGACTTCCCGCAATCGCAAATCACCGGCCGCTGGAAATGATGACATTGGAGACCCGTACGGGTTCGTTCTTTTTGCCGAACGAAGGGACTGATTTATAGGTGCCGCGCTTCGGCAGAGTCAAGCTTGGGCCATAGCGTCGTCGCTGCGGAATCCTTTGCCAACCAACCCCGGCAAGGCTAAACAGACGGGCTTTCCTCACGTCCTGCGGATTCACTATGGTTGAACGTCGCCCCGAAGATCTGTTGGCGGACCTGCGTGTCGACATCGATCGGATCGATGCGGCCATGCATGAATTGCTGATCGAGCGCAGCGCGATCATCGACACGCTGATCGCCATCAAGGCGAAGCAGGGCGGCGGCTCTGCCTTCCGGCCCGGGCGCGAGGCCTCGATGATGCGCGCCATGGCCCAGCGCCATAAGGGATTGCTGCCCCTGGAGACGGTGGAAGGCATCTGGCGCATCATCATCGCCACCTTCACCTATGTGCAGTCGAATTATTCGGTCCATGCCGATGTGGCGGCTGGCGACGCAGCCATGCGCGACAGCGTGCGCTTTCACTTCGGCTTCACCGTACCCTTCATCATCCACCATGGCCCCACCGCCGTCATCGCGGGGGTCGCAGCCTCTGAGGGCGATCTTGGCATGGTGCGCATTGAGGGCGGGCCTTCGGGCGCGGCGTGGTGGAGCGATCTTGTCGGCGAAGACGCGCCCAAGATCATCGCCCGCGTGCCCTTCGTGGAGCGGCCCGACCACCCCGCCGGCATGCCCATCTTCGTCATCTCAAAGCCGCTGGCGGAAGCCGCAGCCCGTGATGTGCTGATCCGCTCCGTCGTCATCGACCGCTGGCGCGAGCCCATCCATGGCGCCTTGAGCGCGCTTGGTGTTGAGGTTCTCAGCAGCGCCGCCGAGGGCATGGGCCTGTCGCTGCTCGTGGCCACGCCGGGCGCCGTCGCCATAGAGGCGCTACGAAACGCCTTTACGGGCGCGGGCGTCGGCGATATCCGCATTCACGAAGTCGGCAGCCATGCCGCGCGTTTTGAATTCGATCATCGCGCGGCTCTCGCATCCGCCTGAACCGCTGACATATGAGCTGGACCCATGAACCCTAACCGCCCCATCCCGCGCAGCAGCGTCATGGAGATCGAGGCCTATGTGCCCGGCAAAAGCGGCGCGCCCGGCGCGATGAAAGTCTACAAGCTTTCGTCGAACGAAACGCCGCTTGGGCCCTCGCCCAAGGCCGTAGCCGCATTCCGCGAGGCCGCTGGCAGCCTTGAACTCTATCCCGATGGCGCGGCGACGCGCCTGCGCGTGGCGATCGGCGAGCGCTATGGGCTTGATCCCCAGCGCATCGTCTGCGGCAATGGATCTGACGATCTCCTGCATCTCATCGCTTCGGCCTTCGTGGGCGAGGGCGACGAGGGCGTGTTCACCGAACATGGGTTTCTGGTCTACCGCATCGCTATTCTGGCCGCAGGCGGCTCCCCTGTCGTCGTGCCCGAAAAGAACCTGACCGCGGATGTCGACGCCATCCTGGCCGCCGTCTCGCCGCGCACCAAGATCGTCTTCATCGCCAATCCCAACAATCCCACCGGCACCTATCTGCCAATCTCCGAGGTCAAGCGCCTCCATGCGGGCCTGGCGCCCCATGTGGTCCTCGTGCTCGACCACGCCTATGCGGAATATGTGACGCGGGACGATTATGCGAACGGGCTCGAGCTTGCGAACGCTCACCCAAATATCGTGGTGACCCATACATTCTCGAAGATCCACGGCCTTGCGAGCCTGCGCATCGGCTGGGCCTATGGCCATCCCGTAGTTTGCGATGCGGTGAACCGCATTCGCGGCCCCTTCAATGTGAATGGCGCGGCGCTGGAGGCGGGCATCGCCGCCATCGGCGATATCGACCATGTGAATGCAGCCATCGCGCACAACGATCACTGGCGCAGCTGGCTCGAAGCGCAGATCGCCGAGCTGGGCCTGAAGGTGACGCCAAGCGTGGGCAATTTCGTGCTGATGCATTTCCCCGATGAGCCCGGCAAGAGCGCGGCGGACGCCGACGCCTTCCTGTCGGCGCGCGGCCTCGTGCTGCGCCGGGTCTCGGCCTATGGCTTGCCAAATGCGCTGCGCATGACGGTGGGCGCGGAAGAGCCGAACCGGCTCGTGGTTGAGGCGCTGACCGAATTCGTCGCCGGGAAGCTTTGATGATGTCTGATCGTCTGGGCCCTGCCCTTTCCGAGCCGATCTTCAAACGCATCACGATCATCGGCCTCGGCCTGATCGGCTCCTCCATCGCGCGCGCTGCCCGGCGAATGAATGCTGCTGGCGAAATCATCGCCGCCGACGCGTCGCCTGCCGTGCGCGTGCGCGTCCAGGAACTCGGCATCGCCGACGCGGTGGAGGCTGAGCTCGCCGACGCTGTGAAAGGTTCCGACCTCGTCGTGCTCTGCGTGCCCGTGGGCGCCAATGGCGCAGTGGCGGAGGCGATTGGCCCGCATCTGAAATCAGGCGCCATCGTCTCGGACGTCGGCTCAGTGAAAAGCGCGGTGGTGAGCGCGGTGGCGCCGCATCTGCCCGCAGGGGTCGGCTTCGTGCCGGCCCATCCTGTCGCCGGCACCGAACATTCAGGCCCAGACGCTGGTTTCGCCGCGCTCTTTTTCGGCCGGTGGTGCATTCTCACCCCGCCCGAAGGCGCCGATGCCGATCATGTAGCGAAGGTCCAGACATTCTGGCGCGCCATCGGTTCGAATGTGGAGGTGATGACGCCGGCGCATCATGATCTGGTGCTGGCCATCACCAGCCATGTGCCCCATCTGATCGCTTACAATATTGTGGGCACAGCTGCGGATCTCGAAGAGGTCACGCAATCGGAAGTGATCAAATTCTCGGCGGGCGGCTTCCGCGACTTCACCCGCATCGCGGCGTCCGATCCCACTATGTGGCGCGACATCTTCCTGCACAACAAGGACGCCGTGCTCGAAATGCTCGGGCGCTTCAACGAGGATCTGGCGGCGCTTCAGCGCATGATCCGCTGGGGCGACGGCGATGGGCTGATGGAGCTCTTCACCCGCACGCGCGCCATTCGCCGTGGCATCATCGAGCAGGGTCAGGAAACCGCCTCGCCCGACTTCGGCCGCCGCGGCTCCGATCAGTAAAGCGGGTTCAGCACTACGGGGAGTTGCAGCGGGCCTATGGAGGCGCGCCCACGCTCAAGGTTGATAGGCAAGCGCAAGGCGTTCGACTGACCGCCAGAGGCGGCTGCAGCAAAGCCAAGACCCATGCGCTGCAATACGGGTCCAAAACCCGTGAGCTGTAAATCCATACGCCCGGCCAGCCGGTGTGCGTCGTCAAGGCGCAAGGCGCCGCTCGCCTCCATCCGCGCCTCGCCCTTGGCGAATTTCGCCTCGCGAATCTCCACATTGCCGCCAGCGAGACGCCAACGCTCCAGAGCCTGCGGCGCGCTCCCCGCACGAGCGGCGTCAACATGCAGCACTGTGACCGCGAGCAGCGCATCGATAGGGCCCGGAATTCCGGTCGGGGCGTCAAGGACCGGCGCGTCGAGGCGCGTCAGGCGCAGGGCGAGATCGAAGGCTGAGACAGCTGCGGCCCGGTCAGGATTGGGGCGCAGATGCGCTTCGAACTGATCAGCCTTGAGCGTGACGGGGGGCGCATCCTTCAACGCGACCTTCAAAACCGGACCTTCCACCTCAAGCGAATCACGATCGAGCCCGCCCTTGGCGATTCGGTGACTCACGCGCAACTGCGTCCAGGCGAGCGACAGGTCGAGCGCTCCATCCCGCGTCTTGAAAGCGAAGGGTGAGCCCACCTCGGCCAGAATGAGCGAGGGATTATAGAGGTTAGCGGCGACCAGAACATCGCCCGCCGAGCCGGCGCCTTCGGCGGCCCCGAGCCGCCCCGTGAAAGTCGGCGACGCGCAACGCACTTCAAGACGGAACGGATAGCCTCCGACGCTGCGCGACGGGCAGGACCATTGACGACCAAGGGCGCGCTCCTGCTCGAACCAGTCGTCCAGCCCCGCCTGCGTCATCCCCGCCGCGACATGCCAGAAAACTGACCAGCCGACGCTGACCACCGCCAGCGCCGCGAAAAGCAGATAGAGTTTCCACCGGGACGGGCGCGGAGGTTTCGACGATTGATCGGTCATGCCTTGGGGTTCCAGTGTTGATCCTGATATTTTATATCGATTGAGGCTTTGAAATGACACGGGCGCGATGACAGGCGACGGGGAACTCTGGGTGTTCGGCTATGGGTCGCTCATGTGGCGGCCGGGCTTTTCCTATGTCGAGCGACATCTTGCCACCGTGCATGGCTACCATCGGTCGCTCTGCGTCTATTCACATGTACACCGGGGCACAGCGGCGCGGCCGGGGCTTGTGCTCGGCCTCGATCGGGGCGGCTCCTGCCGGGGCATCGCCTTCAGGGTGGCGGCGCAGGCGCGCGCGGCGACCATCGCCTATCTGCGCGAGCGCGAACAGGTGACCATGGTCTATCGCGAAGTCGTGCTGCGCACCCGGCTCGATGATGGGCGCAATGTAAGGGCGATCGTCTACATCGTCGATCAGCGCCATGGGCAATATGCGGGGCGTTTGCCGCAGGAGGAAATCTTGCGGCTGGTACGGCAGGGCGTGGGCGTCTCAGGCCGCAATCCGGCCTATGTCGCCGCCACCCATGATCATTTGGCGCAAATTGGCGTCAAGGACGCCCGGCTCGCCGCCATCGCCGCGCGCCTTGGCGCTGACGAGGCGCTGCCCTGATCAGACGGGCTCGGTCTGCGCAGGCGCGGGGAAGGCCGCCTTGAGCGCAGGATCGCGCGCCAGCGCCTCTTCCGTCAGTCTTATGCTAGCGGTTTCGATCTGATCCGAAAGCAAACGCATGAAGGATTTCTTGTCCATTCCGGGCGGGATCGGCGGCAAAAACTCCACCACAATCGTTCCAGGACGGCGCAGGAACTGACGCCTCGGCCAGAACAGGCCGGAATTCAAGGCGGCAGGCACGCAGACGACATCGCAGGCGCCATAGATGGCGGCGACACCGGGCTTATAGGCGGGCGGGGCGTGGATCGCGCGGCGTGTTCCCTCGGGGAAGACGAGGATCTGGCGCCCCTGCTCCAGCAAGGCGCGGGATTTGCGCACGGCCTGCGTTAGCGCCGACCCGCCCCTCTTGCGATCGATGACGATCTGCTCGGAGCTGATGAGCATCCAGCCGAAGAAAGGGATGAACGTCAGTTCGCGTTTCAGCAGGAAAGAATAATCCGGCGCGAAAAGCGTGAGGGCGAAGGTCTCCCAGACCGACTGGTGTTTCGCCGCGAGAATGAAAGCGCCCTTAGGCACATTTTCGACACCGCGAAACTCCACATGAACGCCGCAGATGACGCGCAGCAACAAGATCGAAATCCGCGCCCAGGTCCGCGCCAGAAGGAAAACGCCGTGGCGACCGAAGAGCATAACGGGTGCGCCAAAGACCACCAGCCCGAAGAGCACGATGTAAAAGGCGACGTTGAAGACGAGGGAGCGAAGGAAAAGCATTCCATCCTGATGCCCCAAGCCGCGCCCCTTGGAAAGGGGGTCGATCATGGTCCCTGTAAAGAAAGCGCGACCGGAGCGGGCTCCCTCGCGCTGCGCAAGGCGATGCGCGCCAGCGCGGCCAAGTATTTCACATATTCACCCACCCAGAGACGGGCGACGGCGAGATCGTTCCACCATGCGCCATGGCGCAGGCGGCCGGTGACGACTGGGAAGGGGATCAACTCCGTGCCCGGCAGTTCATGCCCAAGCTCGGCGATCGCCCTGGGCATATGATAGTTGGACGTGACCACGATGACTGGGCCGTGCAGATTGTGAGCCGCCAGCCATTGGCGCGCCTCGCGCGCATTGCCGATGGTGTTGCGCGCCTCATAGCCAAGATCCACGCAACATTCGATGATCTTGCTCGAGCGCGGCGCAAGGCGCGCCACATCCGCCCGCGTGAGGGAGGCGTTGACGCCTGTGATGAGGAGGCGCCCCACCTGTCCGCGCTCCAGCAATTCTATCGCGTCCGCAATGCGCTCGGGCCCGCCAGTGAGGGCGAGGGCGGCGACGCCCGAACGCGTCAGGGGCGCCTCTTCAAGGGCTATGGATTGGGAGAAACGAAGAAAGCCCGCAAAGCCGATCACCGTGACCGTAAGCGCCAACCAGGCCGCCGCCTTAAACAAGCGCTTCGCTATTATGCCCTTGTCTCGTTCAGGGGCGATCATGTGACGGCTCAGCTTAGCGAACGAAGGTGACGGAACACGATGGCGCGTGAGATGGTGGCCGTGAGAAAGGCGACCGCGACGGCGATCACGGCGATGGCGAGATAACCGACTAGGCCGAGGCCGAAGCCGCCGAACATGGCCTGTATTTGATCGGATTCGGCGGAGTCGCCAAACCAGCGGGTAATGACTCCCGACAGGGCGAAAGCCGCCATGGCGCAGCCGCCGCCGATGCACCCGCCACGCAAACCAAGCACGAGGAAATGCCGCTGGAATTGCGCCGCAATGAAGCGATCCTCCGCGCCGACGAAATGCAGCACGTCGACGATTTCGCGATTGCCCGCCATCGCGCCGCGCGTGGCGAAAGTCACCGCAAGGCCCATGGCCATCAACACCAGAGCGAAGATCAGGGTGACGAGCCCGACCAGCGCGCGCGCCATGGCGGCCAAACGCTCCAGCCAGAGACGATGATCATCCAGCAGGGCGTTGGGCGTGCGCTCCGCTAACGCCTTGCGCAGCAGCGTCGTGTCGAGCCGCGCCGCGCCAAGTTCAAGAACGATGAGACGAGGGATCGGCAGGGCGCCCAGATCAAGGCCCGTCCCGAGCCACGGCTCCAGCAGGTGTTCAGACTGCGCCTTGTCGAAAATTTTCACATTGGCGACGTCGGGCGTAGCGCGCGCGAGCTCGGCGGCCTGACGCACATCAGCCTCGATGTCGCGGCCCGCGACGGGCTTCACCTGGATGGTCATCTCGCGGGAGACATTCTGGGTCCAATCGCGCGAGGCCTGACTGACGAGGACGCCGGAGCCAGCCGCCAGCGAAGCCAGAAAGGTCATGATGGCGATGACCGTGACAAGCGCTCTGCCCGCAATAGTTTCGGCAGGCACAAGCGGCTTGTTGCGCTTCAGGCTTATGCCCGGAAATGCCTGGGGAAGCCTCGCCCTTTGCGCGATCAGGTCAATCATAGATATGCAACCGGCGATCGCCGAGCACGAGGCGGCGGGCGCTGTCGAACTGGTCCATGAGGGCGAGATCATGGGTGGCGATGACGACGGCGGTGCCCGAACGATTCAGCTCCATGAAAAGACGCAGCAGACGACGTGCGAGGCTCGGGTCCACATTGCCCGTCGGCTCGTCAGCGAGCAGCAGTTCAGGGCGCACAATGAGCGCGCGCGCGATGGCGGCGCGCTGCTTCTCACCACCAGATAGCACCGGCGGCAGCATGTGCATGCGCTCGCCAAGGCCAACCCAGCCGAGCAGTTCGACGACTTCCGCCCGATAGCTCGCCTCGTCTCGGCCCTGCACACGAAGCGGCAAGGCGACGTTCTCATAGGTGGTCAAATGATCGAGAAGGCGAAAGTCCTGAAAGACCACGCCTATACGACGCCGCAGCTTCGTGATCGTATCTTTTTCGAGAAGCGTCACGTCGCGGTCGAACAGGGTTATGAGCCCGCGCGTGGGCTTCAGCGCGAGCAACATAAGACGCAGCAAAGTCGTCTTGCCGGCGCCAGAAGGCCCAGTGAGGAATTGGAAGGACTGCGGCGCGATGTCAAAGCTGAGGTCCTGAAGGATCTCCGCTCCCATTCCGTAACGCAGACCGACATTTTCGAATCGGACCAAGGCAAACCTCGCAGCCTTCTTGAAGCTTGCGGCCCGCCTGCGGTCAAGCCCATACCGCGGCGATCAGCGAGAAAGGGCCCGACAATAACTTGATCTTAACCATAAAATATGCAAAGATCTGCCTATTAAGGACCCGTCGCTAGGGAAGTTCATTGCACGTCATTCATTGCCCTGCCTGCGCCGCTGGCCTTCGCCTTCCCCGCGCCACGCTCGCCAAAAGCGCGCGACGCATCTGTTGCACGATTTGCGAACATCGTTGGGTGGAGCCGCGCCTCCCCCTTTGCGAAGTGGCGTCTTTCAAAATCCCTATGGTCGAAGCACCAACGGCGCCGGAAATCTCCCTATTGGCGCAAAGCAGCAGCGTCTGCCCTCAATCGCCCAATGAGAAGGCCGCGAAGAGCGATTCGGCGGCGCAAGGCGAAAAGGCCCCGAAAAAGCGTAATGATATTGCGCGAGGCGGTCGCCACCCCCTCATCCCGCGAAGCCTTTCGCAAATGACGGCCGCGTGCGTGGCGACGCTTTTGGTGCTGTTCTGCATCGTGAAACGCGACGCAATCGTTCGCGCGGCGCCGATGCTCGCAGGCGCCTACGCCACCATCGGAACGCCGGTCAATCTGACAGGTCTGCAATGGCGCGATGTGAAGACTATCGTCACGCAGGAGGCTGCCCACCGCGTGCTTGCGGTGGAAGGCGAGATCCGGAATCTGCGCGACAAGTCCCAATCGATCCCAGAGATAAAGCTCAGTCTACGGGATGACGACGGCAGAGAAGTCTATCATTGGAGCACGCCTGCGCCCAAGGCCAGCCTTGAGCGGAACGAGACGATCCGGTTTCAGACACGGCTCGTCTCTCCGCCGGCATACGCACGCGCCTTGCGCGTTCAGTTCGCGCAATCGCCTGATGAGCGTTGACGGAGGGCGGCGACAGGCGCCGCCCGAATATTTGATTACTTCGAAGCTTTCGCGGCTTTGGCTCGCTCGATGCCCTGCATCATGAGGTCCCTGGCTTCAGCCGCATCGCCCCAGCGTACGACCTTGACCCATTTGCCGGGCTCCAGGTCCTTGTAGTGCTCAAAGAAATGCTTGATCTGATCAAGCGTGATCTGGGGCAAATCGGTATAATTCATAACCTTATCGTAGCGCCGCGTCAGTTTGGACGAAGGCACAGCAACAAGCTTTTCATCGCCGCCCGCCTCATCCTCCATCAGGAGCACGCCAACGATTCGGCAATTCATGACCGCGCCGGGGATGATGGCGCGGGTATTGGCGACGATCACGTCGCAAGGATCGCCATCTTCAGAAAGCGTATGGGGAATGAACCCGTAGTTTCCGGGATAACGCATCGATGTGTAGAGGAATCGGTCGACCATCAAGGCGCCGGATTCCTTGTCCATCTCATACTTGATCGGCTCGCCGCCAATCGGAACTTCGATCACGACATTGACGTCATCAGGGGGATTCTTCCCGATCGCAATAGCTTCAAGGCGCATCATCAACTCCGAATTGTATGGAGCCTGTCTAGGCGTAGGAGCGCGCTTGGGCAAGTCAGACTAAATGAGGCGCCATGCGCTATTCGAACCCGAAGGCGATGCGCTCACGGCTCTCGCGCCCGAATTGTTCGGGGGCGCAGCGCACACGCTTGCCGCCGAGGCGCTCGTAGAAACCGAGGGCGGGTTGATTGTCGGCGAGCGCCCAGACCAGAAGCGAAGGATAGCCATTCTCTACGAGATCGGCCCGCACCGCCTCGAACAGCTTGCGGCCAAATCCTAGGCCTTGAAAATGCGGGGCGAGATAGAGCTCAAACAATTCCCCACGATGCGGCAGGGAGGACACGCGGTTGCGCCCATAGCTCGCATAACCGCCAATCGCATCCCCGAAATCGAGCACCAGCAACCGCGAGCCGCGCGCGATGGCGGCATCCCACCAACGCGGTCCCCTTCGCGCGATCATGCGTTCGAGTTCGCACCCGGGGATCAGGCCCCGATAAGCGCCACGCCAGGCCGCGTCATGGACTGCGGCGATGCTCTCCGCGTCAACCCTGCGCGCCTGGCGAATGGTGATGACTTTCTGATCCATGGGCAGAGTGTGAACTGTCGTAATCCCATTCGCAATAGAAAGATGTAGGTACATTTCCTTTTGGGTTAAAAATGAAACCTAAATTGCATTGTTCAAGGCACTTTCACCGGAGTGGCAGGCCCATCGGCACATAAATTGCTGCAAAAGAGCCTATGGAGGCTTAAGTGACTGATTTTGCAGCGAATATTATAGCGGCTCTCAGCGCTTCCAGCGGCGAGCGCGCGACCACGGCGAAAATGATAGCCTCTGAGGTCGACAGCAATCGCGACGGCAAGCTCACCGGGGACGAATTCCAGAAGGTCTTCGCCGTCTTGCAGCGTAACGAGCAATTGATGGGCCACCAGGGTTCGGGACAGAGCTCAGGCTTCACATCGGCCGGCGTGCGGCCGACCATTTTCGACTGTACGCTTTATCCGTCTTTCTCGAAAAATTACGCGCTTAGCCAATATCAGGCGGCGGAGATGTTCGCGTCGTTCGACAAGAATAGCGACAAGGTGATTACGCTGGACGAACTATCGGGAGCCGCCGTCCCATCGCCCACGACCCCAGTCACCCCCGTTACGCCCGATCCCGTGACAAAAACCACGACAGACGGCTCCACGACCGGCACAACGACCACCGATCCAGCGACCGACCCCAACACCACGGACCCGGCTCCGGCCCCGCAAACTCCGGCCGAACGCGCGGACGCCCTGATGGCGCAATATGACACGACCAACAAAGGCTATGTCACTCTGGAGGACATTGCAGGCGCCTGGATCAAGGACCCGACGCTTGGCGACATCTCTCAGCTCGCCAATGTCGTCCAGGCCTGGGACGCCAATGGCGATGGGAGGATCATGCGCGACGAAATCGTATCGGTCTTCACCATCATGGATACGGCCGACGCCATGCTGGCGCAGATGGGTGAGACTGCGCAAAACGCCCTTTCCGGCACAGATCCCACGATCACGCTCGCGAACGTGACCGACACACAGCTGACCCAGATCGACATATCGCGCGATACGCTCACATCCTGGGACACGGATAAAAACGGCGCGCTTACCCGCACCGAGCTCATCGATGGGTTGCGAGCGGTTAGTCAGCAGACCGCACCTACGCCCACTGCGGCTGATTATGCGCAGGCGATGCTCACAAGCTTCGACACCGATAAGAACAGCGTGCTCAGCCTTGATGAATTCGAGCAGGCGGTGGCGACGGATATGGACGCAAGCGCGGCGCAGGCGTCTTTCAACGCATGGGACGCCAATCAGGATGGTTCGATCTCCCTAGGCGAACTGATCAGCGGCGTCGACGCCGCCCAGCGCGCGACCCAAATCATGGCCAGCTATGATCTCACTAACAAAGGCTATTTCGACATCGCCGATCTGCAACGCGAACTTGATGCATCGCCGGATGCGAGCTCGCGCGCTTCAGCCGCAGATATCATGGCCGTATGGGATCTCGATGGCGACGGCCATGTGACGACGCAAGAAGTGGTGAACCAACTGCTATTGCAAAAAGTGGCGCAGCCGAGCGTCGCCACAGGCACAGCAGATACGACCTTGCCCACGGGCTGAAGAACGACGACAGGTAAAATATGTTTTCCTTGAATGACAGGTCCAACGGCAAAACGCTGCTGACCATAGCGCTAGGCGCGGCCATGGCGTTTTCGTGCGTCGCGGCTTTCGCGGAAGCGGAAAGGCCGGCCCCCAAGCTTGAACAACCCAAGAAAACAAAGCTGAACGTCGATACGAGCAAACAACAGCAAATCTGGGCTGCGGTCATGAAGACCGTCGGCGCCTATGATCAAAAGGCGAGTTGCTGGACGCTGGAGACGCGTGGCCGGCGCTTTTGCATGCAGCCCGCGAAATTCGCCATGCGCGGCGCCAATGACAAGAACGATTATTATTTTGCGATTTCGGGCAAGGACTATCAGGCGAGCGCGCTTAAAACCGGCGTCGTGATGTTCATGCATTTCGCCACGACGGGCGAAGAGAAGGGCTTCGTGTTCAGGGAGCTTGACGGCCTCTATGAATTTGGCACGCGTCAGGCGCCTGCCGAGGAAAAGAATTTTCGCTTCGTCGAGGTCGCCATCGATACCTATGCCTGGGAGGTGACGGACAATTTTAAAGCGAACGGCCTCGATCAGGAGATGACGACGCTTATTCACGTTGGCGGCGTCTTTACCCCAAAGCAAAAGCGTATGGTTGATTTCATCAGCTACAAGGGCAATGAACAAAGCTGCAATAGCAGCCAAACCAATAGTTGCGCCTCGAACCGGATCGATTACGGGTTCAAGCCCGGCGAAGGCGGACTGCATGCGCTTGAGCTAACGCTCAAAAGGAAGACCGGTACAAAAAAAATCTTCGCGCTGGACGATTCTTCGCAAGCGACTCGATCGGAACCGTTCACCATCCGCTTTGATGCGAAGGAGGGGCGCTACGCCATGCCAAGCGAAGACATGGTCGAATGGCTCGGACGGCGCCTACCTGCGAAAATGGCGTCGCAACCTTGAATCTCGAAGCTGCATCAGAGGACTCGCTGAGCGGGAGACCAAGAATCTACTGGCTGGTGATTTTGGCGAACCCGCTAACGGCCCCTCACTTTGGAGCGGGCGTTAATCTTAGCTGATCCGCGTCGATTCCATTACTAACCCGAGGCATTCTTAATGAAATTTGGCAAATCGTTATTGTAGGGGTAAACTACTAACTTAGGGTCTGGGCTCTTAATCCTTAATCTTCCTCTTGCGCAATCCGCTTGATGCGGTGGCGATGTCATCAAGTTGCTGGGGTGTAATCATGGCAAATAATATGGATATGCCCTTTGAGTTGCTGTCTCCCCAAGAGCAACAAAATAAAATACTCGATTTGTTGCGGCCGCTAGCTCCTGTGAAGTCTGAGAAATATAAGAAAATCCGCGTCGGAAGTCCGGGCGACGGGGGCTATGTTCAGCTAGATGATTTCAAAAATATAAGCCATGCATTCTCATTCGGCATATCCGATAATGATAGCTGGGATTTAGAAGTCGCAAAGCGCGGAATTCCTGTTGAGCAGTTCGACCATTCGATCGACTGCGCACCATCATCGCATCCGCTTCTAAATTTCCATAAGAAAATGATTGCTACTGCTGCGGGGCCTGACACCGCAACTTTGCCTGACTTGGTGAGAGAGTTCTCTAAGAAAACTACGCCAGATTTGCTTTTGAATATTGATATCGAAGGTGCGGAGTGGGATGTGTTTGACGACGCATCTTCTGCTGATCTTAATAAATTTGCTCAGATTTGCTGCGAGTTTCATAATCTTGAAAACTTATCGCATCCGGGTTTCTTTCCAAAGGCAAAGCGGGTGTTTGATAAATTGAGTGAAAATTTCGTAGTGGTGCATGTTCATGGAAATAATTGCTGTGGGATTCGAAACGTACACAATATCTCGCTGCCCTGCGTAATAGAATTTACTTTTGCGAACAAAAACCGCTACGCCTAATCTGCGAGCCGGGAAATGTTTCCGACAGTTCTGGATTACCCAAACATTCCCAATGTCCCGGATATAAGATTGGGCAATTTTCGGTTCTGAAGATCCGGTCTATTCTCCGTGCCCGGGCCTTATTTGGGCAGGCTGCGGGCCCGCCATCTATCGCGTGATTCGTTTCTACTGGAAGGAAGCACTCAGCGGAGCCTCGCGGTGAGGTATCAGCGAGACCTTTCATATGTGCAGATGTGCGCTCCTCGCTTGAGTATGCCGCACTGATCGATCATTGATGGATCTTGCGCTCCGGGCGACATCGGTCCGCCCCGCCACCTTAGCTTCGGTACGGCATATCGCAGTCGAGCGAGGAAAAGCTTAAAGCCCTCCAGTTCATTGGCTTATGCCAGTATCTGCATGATGATAAAATTCGAACGTGTCATCGATCCCTTCATCAGGAACTCGGATCGCTCAAGCACCCGAATGGCCGGAGAATTTCGATGAGTTCACACGTAAAAAGAGCTTCATTCATTGCGCTGCTGTCCTTAGCGCAGATACAGCACGCTTATGCCCTCTGGGACTTCTCCCCTGATGTGGATCCCATGACCGACGAGAAGACGGCATATGTTTCTGTCGATGATGAAAAAAGCTCTTATGCGATTGGTTTTAAGTGTTGGGATGACGCGGAAAAGACGCGGTGGATCGCCTTTATTGCAGACATCGACTTTGACCAGGCTAAATCATATCCAAAAGCGATAAAAATGACGGTACGCATTGATACAGATCGCCCGATCGAAATCGGGTTCGGGCAGTTCAATTTAGGCAACAAGCTCGCCTATGTGACGAGTCCCGAGGTGGGGCAAATATACTTCGCTCTGGAAAAGAGAACGCGAAGTCCCGTATAGTCACCGAATTCATAGTCAATCAAATTGTCTTCAAGGTCCCCAATAACAAGGATGTGTTGGAAAAAATGAGCGCCATCTGCCCGTACCTTGGCAGGTGAGTAGGCGGCGTGTTGATGGATTGGTTTATGAAATTTCGGCTTGCGATCCCGCTCAGCTAAATCAGCGTCGGAAGCCCAACATGACCCGGCTGGATAAACGCCAAAATGCGTTTTCCATTCGTCTATAGTTTTTGGGATCGTTTTTTGAGGCGCCTGGGGTGTGGCGCCGAAGACATTAACCAGTGCAATACACCAGTTAATTTGGAGCGGGCGAAGGGATTCGAACCCTCGACCCCAACCTTGGCAAGGTTGTGCTCTACCCCTGAGCTACACCCGCATCCGTGTCATCTGCGCCGCAGCGCCGATGGCGGGTATATGACCCAAAGCGCGGGCGATTGCAACAGGGGAGTTTGAGGGTTACGCGAATAAGCGGACCAAGTCGCCGGGAACCATGAGCAAAACTGCTGAAGATCTGTTCCAGACCCTCGAAAAACTGGGCATAGAGACCCGCAGCTTCGACCATCCGCCTTTGTTCACGGTCGAGGAATCTAGAGCCCTGCGCGGGCGGATCCCGGGACTTCATTCCAAAAACCATTTCGTGCGGGATCGGGCGAAGCGTTTTTTCCTGGTCGTAGCGGAAGAGGACGCGACGATCGACCTGAAGTCTCTCCACACGCGAATCGGTGCGCAGGGCAAGGTCTCTTTCGGCTCTGCGGAAGCTATGCTTGACCTGCTGGGCGTGACGCCGGGCTCCGTCACTCCCTTTGGGGCGATCAACGACGCGGGCGGGCAAGTGACCGTGGTGATCGACGAGCGGCTGGCTTTGGCCCACGCCGTCAACTTTCACCCGCTGACGAACACACGCACCACCACCCTGTCAGGACACGATCTCATTCGCTTCCTCAGAGCTTGCGGCCACGAACCGCTGCTGCTTCGCCTTCCGGAGGCTTGACTGGACATTGCTAATTCAGCCGATCCGCCCCATGTGATGGATTGACATGATTGCCGCGGCAGCGGCGGCGCCGGAATGGAGTTGAGACGATGCTGGGGCAGAACGATCAGGCGGGGCTGGGCGGCGCGGATCTCATCAAGGACACGACGACCGCCTCTTTCCGGGTCGATGTGATCGCAGAATCCGCGCGCCAGGCCGTACTGGTCGATTTCTGGGCGCCCTGGTGCGGCCCCTGCAAGCAGATGACTCCCGTTATTGAAAAGGTCATCAAGGCCGCGGGCGGCAAGGTGAAGCTCGTCAAGATGAACATCGATGAGCATCCCGAAATCGCGGGCCAACTCGGGGTTAAATCTATTCCTGCGGTTATCGCGTTCCAGAAAGGCCAGCCGGTCGACGGCTTCATGGGGGCGCTGCCCGAGAGTCAGATCAAGGGCTTTCTGGAGCGTCTCGTCGGCCCGCTGGGCGGCGAGGCAGATGAACTGGTTGCGGAAGCCGAAGCGGCGCTCGCCGCTGGCGATGCTGAGGGCGCGGCGACGCTGTTTAGCGAAGCGCTATCGCTCGACCCCGCCGATCTCAAATGTTTCGCCGGGCTCGCGCGCGCGCTCGTGGCCCTTGGCGATCTCGAACAGGCTCGCGCCGTTCTTGATCAAGCGCCCGCCGGCGCCGACAAGGACGCTGGCGTCGCCGCTGCGAAGGCTGCGCTAGACGTCGCCGATCAGGCTGCCTCCGTCGGCGATCTCGCTCCCCTGATGGCGCGGCTTGAGGCTGATCCGGCCGATCATGCGGCGCGTATCGAACTCGCTATCGGCCTCAACGGCCGGGGCGACAGGCGCGAAGCCGCCGACCAGCTGCTGGAGGCCATCCGCCGCGACCGCGCCTGGAACGAAGAGGCCGCACGCAAGCAGTTGCTTCAGTTCTTCGAGGCCTGGGGCATGGCGGATCCAGAAACGCTGGGCGCCCGTCGGCGTCTGTCAGGCATCCTGTTCTCGTGAGGTGATGTGAACCTCGCCCGGAGATCTGCACGATGAGCATCAACAAGCCTTATCAAAGCGCCGAAGACCTGCCGGACGTGATCCCGGTGTTCCCGCTGACAGGGGCCCTGCTGCTGCCGCGTGGCCAGCTGCCGTTGAACGTCTTCGAACCCCGCTACATGGCGATGATGGACGATGCGCTGAAAAGCCATCGCCTCATCGGCATGATCCAGCCGCAGCAGGCTGAAGACGAACGGGCTCGTCATCCCCGGCTGGAACGGGTGGGCTGCCTTGGCCGTATCACCCAGATCGCCGAAACCGGCGATGGCCGCTATATGCTCAGCCTCTCCGGCGTGGCGCGCTTTCGCGTCGTTGAAGAACTGACGGTTATGACGCCTTACCGGCAGGTCCGGGCCGATTACACCGAATTTGCAAGTGATTTCGTCCCCCGCGCCGGAGAAAAAGAGGTCGATCGAGAGGCCGTGCTCGACGCGCTACGGCGCTTTGCGTTGGCGAGCCGCCTCAAGATCGACTGGGACGGCATTAATCAGGCCCCCAATGAGGCGCTGGTCAATGCGCTGGCCATGATGAGCCCCTTTGGACCGCGTGAGAAACAGGCGCTGCTCGAAGCGCCCGACATCAAGTCGCGCGCCGACGTGCTGATCGCGGCTACGGAAATGGAGCTGGCGCGCGGCGCCGAGACAAGCTCCTCGCTGCAATAGGAGCCGCAATGGGAACGCAGGAGACATCGCAAGGCCCGGCCCAGCCCGCGCGGATCGACCGGCGGCTGCTGGAAATTCTCGTGTGTCCGCTGACAAAGGACACACTCGAATATGATTCGACGCGCCAGGAGCTGATTTCACGCAACGCACGGCTCGCCTATCCTATCCGCGACTGCATTCCGATCATGCTGCCGGACGAAGCCCGCAGGCTTACGGATCTCTGAGCCCCTTTTTTAGGCAACTGCCTAATTATGCATCTATAGCTGTTCATTCCTTGGTCGATCTGCGCCACCACGTGTCGTCGAGCATGTTCACCTGCGCCACGTCGCCAAGGAATTTCCGGCATGCTGATTAATTAGGCAATTTGGCATAATGATTGCTTTCATTTTCAGCGAACTGGCGCAAATTCCATCGCGCCCTTGTCCCTCCAAAGTCGCTGGAATCCCATGCTCCGCCTCTTTTTGCGCCTGATCGCGCCCTGCGCGCTGACCGCCCTTGCATCCGGCGCCGCCTTCGCCGCAGACGGGATCGACGCAGCAGACACCGGTTTCATGATCATCTGCACGGGCCTTGTGCTGATGATGACCCTGCCCGGTCTGGCTCTTTTCTATTCCGGCATGGTGCGCAAAAAGCATGTGCTGGCGGTCATGGCCCAGAGCGCGGCGGCGACGGCGCTGGTTTCGATCCTGTGGGTGGCCGTGGCCTATAGCCTCAGCTTCACTGGCGACGGCGCCTATATCGGCGACCTCAGCCGCGTCTTCCTGAGGGGGATCGGGCTTGAAACGGTCAATCCCCTGGCCAAGACCATCCCCGAGCTGCTCTTCATGGCCTATCAGATGACCTTCGCGATCATCACCTGCGCGCTGGTGGGCGGGGCTGTGGCGGATCGTATGAAATTCTCCGCCTTCCTGCTTTTCTGCGCCATCTGGCTATTCCTCGTCTACACGCCTTCGGCCCACATGGTCTGGGGCGGTGGATGGCTGGCGCAGATCGGCGTCCTCGATTTCGCGGGCGGCACGGTCGTGCATATCAACGCTGGCGTCGCGGGCCTTATGGCTGCGGTGATGTTGGGCGCGCGTCAGGGCTATGGCCGCGAGAACATGGCCCCCTTCGACCTGTCGCTGGCCGTGGTGGGCACTGGCCTGCTCTGGGTAGGCTGGTTCGGCTTCAACGGCGGCTCGGCGCTGGGCGCGGGCTCGCGCGCGGTTTTCGCCATTGTGGCGACGCATCTGGCCGCCTGCGCAGGCGCGGTGATCTGGACCGGCATCGAATGGATCCACCGCGGCAAGCCATCGGTTCTAGGCATGATCTCGGGCGCGGTGGCTGGACTTGGCACCATCACCCCGGCTTCCGGCTTTGTCCTGCCCTGGCATGGCCTCGTCATCGGCGCCATTGCGGGCGCGGTCTGCTATTGCTTCTGCACCGTGGTGAAGCAACGCTTGAAATATGACGATTCGCTCGACGTATTCGGCGTGCATGGCGTCGGTGGCCTGCTTGGGACGCTGCTGGCCGGCGTTTTCGCCACCGCTTCCCTCAGCGTCTCCCCCGATACGCCTGCGGGCGTAGCTGGCCTGCTTGAGGGCAACCCAGCCCAGCTCGGCGTTCAGGCCGTGGGCGTGGTCGTCACCACCCTTTGGTGTGTGGTGGGAACCTGGGTCACCCTGAAGATCGTCGATCTCGTCTGCGGCCTGCGGGTGTCCCCCGATCAGGAACGCGAGGGTCTCGACCTCGCCCTGCATGGCGAAGCCCTGCATCAATAAAGGCTCACTTGACGAGAAGCCTGCTTACGCTCAGTTGAGCGGGCTTCTCTCGTTCCAGAGCTTATGATGCCCCAGGCCATCGCTGCGCTTCTCGACATTCTCGATATAGAACGGCTCGGTCCGGACAGTTTCCGAGGCCAATGCCCGCTGGCCCTCCGCAAACGCGTCTTTGGTGGGCAGATCATCGCGCAGGCGCTCGTCGCGGCCTCGCGGACCGTGGACCGGCGAGAGCCCCATTCCCTGCACGGCTATTTCCTTCTACCGGGCGATGCTTCGACGCCCATCTCCTATGAGGTCCAGCGCCTGCGTGACGGCGGCAGTTTCGCCACGAGGCGCTGCGACGCGATCCAGCACGGACGCACGATCTTCAGCCTGACGGCCTCGTTTCATATCGAAGAGCCCGGGCTCGACCATTGCATGCCCATGCCCGACGCGCCCGATCCCGAGACGCTGATGAGCCGACCGGAGATGGGGCAGGCCTTCGCCCATATGATGCCCGCCGCCATGCAGCGTTATTTCACGCAAGCGCAGCCGATCGACGTGCGCCCGGTCGATCTCGCCCGATATTACCCCAAGGTGGATCGCGCGCCCCTGCCCACCCATCAGAATATCTGGATGCGCGCGAGCGGTCCCTTGCCTGACGACCCCGCAGTGCATCGGGCCGTCCTTGCCTATTTTTCGGACATGACCCTGCTCGACACCGCGCTGGTGAAGCATCAGCGCTCGGTTTTCGATGAAGACATTCAGGCGGCGAGTCTCGACCACGCCCTGTGGTTCCATCGGCCCTTCCGCGCCGACGAATGGTTGCTCTACGCCCAGCAAAGCCCCAACGCCAATGGCGCGCGCGGGCTCACTCGCGGCAGCCTGTTTTCGCGCGACGGACGTCTCGTCGCCTCGGTGGTTCAGGAAGGCTTGCTCCGGCTGCGTCCCGACAAGTCTGCGCGATAGGCCGCGTGAATTGCGCAAACAATGGGCGCCAGGGCTGCCCTTTTTAACGGCGCCGATGACAGTGCTTAGGCAGTTTGCAGCCTTTGCGCGGTTATGCAGATGAAAATCGCCTCATACGTCGCCGCAACCCCGGCTTGGCACGACCCTTGTTTAAGGGTTTGGGAGCCCAAGTGCGGGGCGTACTTCCGCATGGGCGCGTAACAGCCTCACCACTTCACGTCGGTTCGGGCCAAAAAGGGGCACAAAGATGAAAATAGTCATGGCGATCATCAAGCCATTCAAGCTTGACGAAGTAAGGGACGCGCTCACCGCGGTTGGGGTGCATGGCCTGACGGTGACCGAGGTGAAGGGCTATGGCCGCCAGAAGGGCCATACCGAAATCTATCGCGGCGCCGAATATGCCGTCAGCTTTCTCCCCAAGCTGAAAATCGAAGTGGCCGTCACCAGCGACATCGCTTCTGCGGTGGTCGACGCCATCGTCAGCTCGGCGCGCACCGGCCAGATTGGCGACGGCAAGATCTTCGTGAGCTCCCTTGAGCAAGCGATCCGCATCCGCACTGGTGAAAAAGACACCGACGCGCTCTGACCTTCGCCATTACGTTCAGGAGTAAACAAATGATGTACCGTCCAACCCTCGGGAGCATCGCAAAAGCGAGCGCTCTCAGTTTGATAGCCAGCGTCGCTACGACAGGCCTCGCCTTCGCCGAGGAAGCAGCGGCTGCCGTCGCGGCCGCTCCGGTCCCCAACAAGGGCGACACCGCCTGGCTGCTCATCTCCACCGTTCTCGTTCTGATGATGTCGATTCCCGGCCTCGCATTGTTCTACGGCGGCCTCGTGCGCGCCAAGAACATGCTGTCCGTGCTGACGCAGGTCTTCATGATCGTCTCTCTGGTCTCGGTGATCTGGGTCCTCTTCGGCTACTCCCTCGCCTTCACCGAAGGCTCGGGCGCACTGAACGCCTATGTCGGCGGTTTCTCGCGCGTGTTCCTTGCGGGTATGACGCCTGATTCGACCTCGGCGACCTTCTCGAATGGCGTCGTGGTTCCTGAATTCGCCTATATGGCGTTCCAGATGACCTTCGCCTGCATCACGCCCGCCCTCATCGTCGGCGCCTTCGCCGAGCGCATCAAGTTCTCGGCCGTGCTGCTGTTCGTGACCCTGTGGGTCACCCTGATCTATTTCCCGATCGCTCACGCGGTCTGGTTCTGGCAGGGTCCGGACGCCATCGCCGAAGCGGCCAAGGCTCTTGCCGCCGCGACCGATGACGCCGCCAAGAAGACCGCGCAGGACGCCCTTGACGTCGTCAACGCCAATGCTGGCTATCTCTTCCAGCTCGGCGCTCTCGACTTCGCTGGCGGCACGGTCGTTCACATCAACGCTGGCATCGCGGGCCTCGTTGGCTGCGTCATGATCGGCAAGCGCGTCGGCTACGGCAAGGAAGCCATGCCTCCCCACTCCCTGACCATGACCATGATCGGCGCCTCGCTGCTCTGGGTCGGCTGGTTCGGCTTCAACGCTGGCTCCAACCTCGAAGCCAGTGGCGTCACTGCTCTTGCGTTCGTGAACACCTTCGTCGCCACCGCCGCCGCCGCCATGTCCTGGCTGCTCGTGGAATGGGCCACCAAGGGCAAGCCTTCGCTGCTCGGCATGGTTTCGGGCGCCGTCGCCGGCCTCGTTGCCGTCACACCGGCTTCGGGCTACGCGGGTCCTATGGGTTCGCTGGTTCTTGGCCTCGCTGTCAGCCCCGCTTGCCTGTTCTTCGTCTCAACCGTGAAGAACAAGCTGGGCTATGATGACGCGCTGGACGTGTTCGGCATCCACTGCATTGGCGGCATCATCGGCGCCATCGCGACGGGCATCCTCGTCTCCCCCGATCTGGGCGGCGTCGGCCTCACCGACTACACGATCAAGCCCGGCGCCGGTTCGCCTGGCGACTATGTGATGGCCACGCAGGTCATGATCCAGGTGAAGGCTGTCCTCTACACCCTCCTGTGGTCGGGCATTGGTTCGGCGATCCTCTACAAGGTCGTTGATCTCATCGTCGGCCTGCGCGTCCCCGTCGACGCCGAGCGCGAAGGCCTCGATGTGGCCGAGCACGGCGAGCGCGCATACAACATGTGATCTGAGCACAAGCGACGATCCAACAAAGAACGGCGCCTTCGGGCGCCGTTTTCATTTGACGCACAGCCACTGGAGCGCCCCGGTAAAGTCGGCATTTAATCGGGCATTAACCGCATAACGATAGTTTGAATCGGGGGCGCCTCGCCCTGAGCGGCGAATGAAAATGCGGATGTCAGCCACCTCTACGATCGACCACATCCCCGAACCGGTCCGCTATTTCCTCTGGAAACGGCTGTCGGAATTCTGCGGCCTCGTCGTGCTGCTTGTCGCGGCTGCGCTCACCGCGTCGTTCCTGACCTGGTCGGTGCAGGACCCCAGCTTCAACCACGCGACCTCCGGCCCCGTGCGCAACCTGCTTGGAAGCGCTGGCGCCATGGCGGCCGACCTCACCATGCAGATGGTCGGCGTGGCTTCGACCGCCGTTCTCATTCCCCTCGCCTTCTGGGGCTGGCGGCTCCTCACCCACCGCAGCCTTGAGCGTCCGGGCCTGCGCCTGCTCCTGTGGGTGACAGGTGTTGGCTTCGCCGCGGCCTTCGCCTCGCTCATTCCCATCACCGATCGCTGGCCTCTGCCGAGCGGTCTTGGCGGCGTGGTGGGCGACGCGATCATGACCCTGCCGCGCAAACTGTCGGGGGGCTTCGGCCCGGTCATGATGCTGACCGGCATCGTCACGGCGGCTGGGGCTCTTCTATCTCTTTCGGCCTCCTCTGGCCTCTTCCTTCAGGCGAATCAAGAGACCGATGACGACAGCTACAGCGCGGCGCGGTCGCGCGCCGCCGACGATGATGACGCGGCTGGCGAGCCGGGCTTCCTTCTTGTCGCGCTGGGCGCCACGATCCACGCCTTCCTCAGCCTCAACGCCACACTAGGCCGTTGGGTTGGCGCCATGCGCCGCAGCCGTCAGGCGGAGCCTGTAACGGCCGCCAAGCAGATGCGCGCGCGCCGCGAACCGCGTTTCGACGCAGGCCCTTCGCCAGAGGAGGCGATGCCGCAACAACCCGTTCAAAGCGTGGCGCGGCCCGAGCCTGAGCCCTTCGTGGACGAAGAAGAACTTTACGAGCTAGAAAGCGAACAAGCTGGTCGCGGCCCCAAGATCACGCCGCCAGCTCCTGCGCTCAAGACGGGACGCCGCAGCACCCGCGAGGCGCAGCCCTCCTTCCTCGATCGCAACGCCTATGAACTGCCCGCGCTGATGTTCCTTACCGAAGCGCGCAAGCAAGCCGTGACGCGGATTTCAGAAGACGCGCTGGAGCAGAACGCGCGTCTACTCGAAGGCGTGCTCGATGATTTCGGCGTGAAGGGCGAGATCATCAATGTGCGTCCCGGTCCTGTCGTGACGCTTTATGAACTCGAGCCGGCGCCCGGCATCAAATCGTCTCGCGTGATCGGTCTCGCCGACGATATCGCTCGCTCCATGTCCGCGATCTCCGCGCGCGTAGCCGTGGTGCAGGGGCGCAACGCCATTGGCGTCGAACTGCCCAACCAAAAACGCGAAACAGTTTATCTGCGCGAGCTGCTCGCCTCCGAAGATTTCGAAAAGTCGAGGAGCAAGCTTCCCATCGCGCTCGGCAAGACGATCGGCGGCGAGCCCGTCATCGTCGATCTTGCGCGCATGCCGCATCTGCTCGTCGCGGGCACCACGGGCTCAGGCAAATCCGTCGCCATCAACACCATGATCCTGTCGTTGCTTTATCGGCTGAAGCCGGAAGAGTGCCGCCTCATCATGGTTGATCCCAAGATGCTCGAACTCTCCGTCTATGACGGTATTCCACATCTGCTGACGCCTGTCGTGACCGACCCCAAGAAGGCGGTGGTGGCGCTCAAATGGGCGGTCCGCGAAATGGAGGACCGCTATAAGAAAATGTCCAAGCTCGGCGTGCGCAACATCGACGGCTTCAATGCGCGCGTGACCGAAGCAGCCGCCAAGGGCGAAGTCATCAGCCGCACGGTGCAGACGGGCTATGATCGCGAGACCGGGGAGGCGATCTACGAGCAGGAGAAAATGGACCTTTCGGTCCTGCCCTTCATCGTCGTGATCGTCGATGAAATGGCTGACCTTATGATGGTCGCAGGCAAGGACATCGAAGGCGCAATCCAGCGCTTGGCGCAGATGGCGCGCGCGGCAGGCATCCATCTCATCATGGCGACGCAACGCCCCTCGGTCGATGTGATCACCGGCACGATCAAGGCGAATTTTCCCACACGCATCTCTTTTCAAGTCACGTCGAAAATCGATAGCCGCACGATTCTTGGCGAACAGGGCGCCGAACAACTGCTCGGTCAGGGCGACATGCTCTATATGGCGGGCGGCGGTCGCATCTCGCGTGTCCATGGCCCCTTCGTCTCCGACACTGAAGTCGAGAAAGTTGTCGCCCATCTCAAGATGCAGGGTCCGCCTGAATACCTCGAATCCATCACCGCCGATGACGATGGCGAGGATGGCGATGGGGACGGCCATGCGGCCGGCTCCATGGACGCTGAAGAATCCGGCGACCTCTATGACCGCGCCGTCGCCATCGTGCTGCGCGACCGCAAATGCTCTACGAGCTATATCCAGCGCCGCCTGTCGGTTGGCTATAATAAGGCGGCGTCGTTAGTCGAACGCATGGAGCGCGAAGGCGTCGTTGGCGCCGCCAATCATGCGGGCAAACGCGAGATTCTGGTCGGCGGTGGCGTCGACCGGGGCGCCTTCGAACTTGGGCCGAACGATTGATGGCATATACGATAGCCGCCACGCCGCGTGAACGTGCTATAGTTGTCTAATAATCGCCATAGGTCGTTGCTACTGCGACCTCCGGTCTTGATCTTTCAGCGGTCCATCATGCGTTTACTGTCACGCCTCGCGCCTGCCTGGCTCGCCCTGTCGCTACAGGTTACAGCGCCTTTGGCGCAGCAGGGAGCGCCCATTCCCCTGCCACCGCCACGCCCGGCCGGCCTCGGCGGCGCTCCAACGCCAGCCGCCAGCGCGCCTGCATCGGCGGAAACGGCCATCGCCAAGAACACCGCGCCGCCTAAGGTCGCGACCATGGACGCCGCAAGCGCCGTTGAACACGCCAACGCCTGGTTCAACGCCAACCCCACGCTGATCGCGGACTTCGTGCAGGTCAGCGCCGACGGCAAACGCACACAGGGGCGGCTCTCCGTGCTAAAGCCCGGACGCCTGCGTTTCGAATACGCGAGCCCCGCCACGCTCGAAATCATCGCCGACGGGACCTCAGTGGCTGTTCGTGACCGTCGCCTCGCCACGCAGGACGTCTATTTCATAAGCCAGACGCCGCTTAAATTCCTGCTGAAGGAAAAGATCGACATCGCACGCGACACGAAGATTCTTGGCGTCACGATTGACCCAAAGTCCATCGCGATCCTGATTGAAGATCGGGCGACCTTCGGCGGCGTGTCTCGCATCAATCTTGTTTTCGATGCGCAGACCTCTGCATTGAAACAGTGGACCGTGATTGATCCGCAAGCGTACGAAACGCTCGTCACCCTCTCCAATCTTGACCTGAAAACACGGCCCCCGGCCGACCTGTTCAAGATCAACACCGACCGCTTCAACTGACCTGACGATAGCGAAGCGCTTGCGGCCCAGCGGAAGCTGTGCGAGGGCTCATCCGCAACGTCAGGATCCGCCCATGCCCATCAAGCTCGCGACGTGGAACATCAATTCAGTCAGGCTGCGCATGCCCCTCGTGGAACATTTCGCAACCCGCTTTCAGCCGGATGTGATCTGTCTGCAGGAGACCAAATGCCGCGACGGCGAGTTTCCGTCCGCCGATTTCCGCAGGCTTGGTTATGAGCATGTCGCGATCAATGGCCAGAAGGGCTATCATGGCGTCTGCATCGCCTCGCGTTTGCCTTTCGCCGCCATAGACAAACGAGAGTTCTGCGAGAAGGGCGATGCGCGGCATATCGCCGTGACATTCGCCGCTGGCGCTGCAGGCCGCGACCCCATCACGGTGCATAATTTTTATGTGCCGGCTGGCGGCGATGAGCCTGACCCCGTTGCTAACCCCAAATTCGCGCACAAGCTCGCCTTTCTGGACGAGATGACGGATTTGCTCAGCGGTGATCATGCGCAAGGCCATTCAATCGTCGTTGGCGATCTCAATGTGGCGCCGCTCGACACCGATGTGTGGAACCATAAGTCCATGCTCAAGATCGTCAGCCATACGCCCATCGAGACCGAGAAACTGACGGGCGTCATGCGCGCGGGAGCATGGGTCGACACGATGCGGCTTTTCGTGCCGGCGCAAGACCATCTCTTCACCTGGTGGAGCTATCGCTCGCCTGATTGGGAAAAGGCGAACAAGGGACGCAGGCTCGATCACGTCTGGGCAAGTGAAAAACTAGCCGGGTCCATTCGCGGCATCGAAGTCGTCAAAGAAGCGCGCGGCTGGGAACGTCCCTCAGACCATGTGCCGGTGCTCGTCGACATCGATCACTGAGGCGGCGCCTCGCCGATGTCCCAACCCTTGGCGAGGGTGTCCAATTCGCGAATGAGAATCTCAAGACGCATGCCCATCATGGCGCGCATGTTCCGCGCGCTGACGGGATAGTCGCGCAATACACGATAAAACAATGTGCGAGGGATCTTCAGCACAGTGCTGGGCTGGCGCGCCATGGCGGTGACGGGACGTTCCGTTTCGCTCACGAGCGCCAATTCGCCGATGAGGGTGAATGGCGTCGACAGAAGAATGCCGGCCGCGCCGTCATCGCGCGAATCAAGGGCGATGACGCCGCTTGTCAGGACATAACCGCAATCCGATTTATCGCCGCGACGAAAGAGTATGTCGCCAGCGCGCAGGATTCGGGTCTCCGCTGAGAAAGCGATCAGGCGGCGCGCATCGTCTTCGAGCACGCCGAAGATCGGGATCTGGGAGAGATTGCGAATATCGTTTTCTACTGACACGCCGAACGCCTCACAGGGTTTTTAAAACATCAAGCTAGTAGCTTGTATCCACCCGATTCCGTCACCAGCAATTGGGCGGTCGCGGGGTCACGCTCGATCTTTTGACGCAGGCGATAAATATGGGTTTCGAGCGTGTGGGTCGTAACATTGGCGTTATAGCCCCACACTTCACGCAAAAGTGTCTCGCGGTTCACAACTTGTTGGCCTGCCCGATGGAGAAAACGCAGGATCGCCGTTTCCTTTTCCGTCAAACGCAGCTTGCGGCCCTTGTCGTTTAGCAGGGTCTTCGAGCTCGGACGAAAAACATATTCACCGATCCTGAAGACAGCATCATCGCTGGCGTCATGCTGGCGCAGATGGGCGCGAATACGCGCCAGAAGCACCGCGAACCGAAAGGGCTTGCTCACATAGTCATTAGCGCCAGCGTCAAGTCCAAGTACGGTGTCAGCGTCGGAGGTCTGTCCCGTGAGCATGATGACGGGGCACTTGAATCCATCTTTTCGCAGGATTCTAACGGCTTCGCGGCCATCCATGTCGGGCAGGCCTACGTCCATGATCAAGAGATCCGGTTGCTCGGTGCGGATCATGGCCAAAGCGCTCGTGGCGTTCTCCGCCTGAATGGGCGAGAATTCCTCATGCAAGGCCAATTGCTCCGCCAGCGCGCCGCGCAATTCGGAATCATCGTCAGTGATCAAAATTTTTCGTACTTGAGTCATGACGGCCCCTACCGGTTTGCGAAGACGATTATTCGCTTCCGGTCAAAGGGAATGTATTCTGACGGCGGGCATTGGTCAAAACGCGGGCCGAAAGCTGGGGCGGTCAGGTTGAAACGGGCGATCAATAGTAAAAAGCCGACGAAGACGCGCGCTGGATTGATCAGGCGCCTCATCGTCACCTCTTCGCCCGGAAAGCTCAACGCCGGGCGCTTGCATGCGGGCGTATCTGTCATCCCCTGCGCGCTCGGCCGCAATGGCGTCACAAGGCTCAAACGCGAAGGCGATGGGAAGACGCCGACCGGGCGGTTCGCTTTAACTGGTGGCTACTGGCGGCAGGACCGTCTGTCAGCATCAGGCGCCTTGCTGACCTTGCGGCCTATCAGGCCACACATGGGTTGGTGCGACGACGAAAGCGACGCCAATTATAACCGTCCCATTCGCCTACCAGCTCGCGCACGCCACGAAGAGCTGGCGCGCGGCGATGGGCTCTATGATGTCGTGCTTGTTCTTGACCATAACCAGCGCCCGCGCGTGCGAGGCTATGGCAGCGCGATCTTCTTTCACCTGACGCGTAGCGACCACGACCCGACAGCCGGATGCGTCGCTATAGCTCGCGCGCAGATGTTGCGCTTACTGCCGCGCCTGTCGCGTGACTGTATGATGATCATTCGCTGACGATGGGTGGGCGGTGGCCGAAGATGGCGGAGCCGACCCGCACATGGGTCGCGCCTAGTTGCACCGCCAGTTCAAAATCCGCGCTCATACCCATGGACAGCAAGGGAACATGGTTGCGGCTGGCGATTTGCGACAGCAGAGCGAAATGGGGTGAACGTTGCCCCTCTTCGGGCGGGATGCACATCAACCCGTCGATGGTGAGTCCAAGCCGCTCGCGGCAATCCCTAATGAAGGCATCTGCATCAGCGGGAAGCACGCCCGCCTTCTGCGGCTCGGCGCCGGTGTTCACCTCCACATAGAGTTTGGGCCGCTTGCCGGTTCGCGTCATCTCCGCAGCAAGGGCCTCGGCGAGCTTGGGCCGATCAAGGGTCTCGATGACATCGAAGAACTGCACGGCCTCGCGCACCTTGTTGGTCTGCAGGGGACCGATGAGATGAAGCTCTAGATCATGATAAAGCGCGCGCAGATCCGGCCATTTGCGCATGGCTTCCTGCACCCTGTTTTCGCCAAAGACACGCTCGCCAGCAGCAAGCGCGGGCTCGATGGCTTCGGTTGGAAATGTCTTCGAGACGCAAACCAATGTGACCGATGCTGGATCGCGGCCGCAGTCTTCCGCAGCGCGGCTCAGGCGTTCGCGCACATCGTAAAGACCCGCCAGATTTGCGGGTTGGGCGTGATGATCCTGCTCCGTCATGGGCTTTTGCTCCCGCAGGGCGCGATGCTCAGGCCAAAGCCGTTGACCATCCCGCCGAAATGATGCTCATTGCCCCGGTTTTCAGGCATTTGAACTGAATCGGATCGATACCGCACATGCATGCCGAACGCTACAACCCCCGTGAATCCGAAACCAAATGGCAACAGCTTTGGGAGCAGCGCGAGACATTCCGCAGCCGGAATGACGACCCTCGTCCGAAGTACTACGTGCTGGAGATGTTTCCCTACCCTTCGGGGCGGATTCACATGGGCCATGTGCGCAACTACGCCATGGGCGACGTTGTGGCGCGCTATCGTCGCGCCAAAGGCTTCAATGTGCTGCATCCCATGGGTTGGGACGCCTTCGGCATGCCCGCCGAGAATGCCGCGCGGTTAAACAAGAGCCACCCGGGAACCTGGACCTACGCCAATATCGCGACCATGCGCGGGCAGTTGAAGTCCATGGGACTGTCGCTCGATTGGTCGCGCGAAATCGCCACTTGCGATCCCAGCTATTACAAGCACCAGCAGGGCATGTTCCTGGATTTCCTCAAGGCTGGTCTCGTGGACCGCAAGAAATCCAAGGTGAACTGGGACCCAGTGGACCAGACGGTTCTCGCCAACGAGCAGGTGATCGATGGCCGCGGCTGGCGTTCGGGCGCCCTCGTCGAGCAGCGCGAACTGACCCAGTGGTTCCTGAAGATCACCGACTTCTCGCAGGATCTCCTCGACTCCCTCGACACGCTCGACCGCTGGCCGGAAAAGGTCCGGCTGATGCAGAAGAACTGGATCGGACGGTCGGAAGGGCTTTTGGTTCGTTTCCGAATCGATCCTGCGACTGCTCCTGCGGGCGAGAGCGAGCTGGAGATCTACACCACCCGCCCTGACACGCTCTTTGGCGCGCGCTTCATGGCGGTCGCGCCTGATCATCCGCTCGCCGCCAAAGCAGCGGAAAGCAATCCCGAGCTGGCGGCTTTCATCTCGGAATGCCGCCGCATGGGCACATCCGTCGCGACGCTTGAGACGGCGGAGAAGAAGGGGTTCGATACCGGCGTCCGCGTGGCGCATCCCTTTGATCCCGATTGGAAGCTCCCGGTTTATGTGGCGAATTTCGTGCTCATGGAATATGGCTGCGGCGCCATTTTCGGCTGCCCCGCCCACGACCAGCGCGACCTCGATTTCGTCAACGCCTATGGGCTCGGCAATGTGCCGGTCGTCTGCCCAGCGGGTCAGGACCCCTCGAGTTTCACCGTGACCGATGTCGCCTATGACGGCGACGGACTGATGATCAATTCTCGCTTCCTCAATGGCATGACCATCGCTCAGGCGCGCGAAGAAGTGTCGAAGCGACTCGAAACGACCGACATAGGTGGCGCGCCACAGGCCAAGCGGCAGGTCAATTTCCGCCTTCGCGACTGGGGCATTTCACGTCAGCGCTATTGGGGATGCCCGATCCCGATCATCCATTGCGAGAGTTGCGATGTGGTGCCGGCTCCAAAGGAGTCACTACCGATCGAACTGCCGCATGATGTGCAGCTTGATGTAAACGGCAATCCCCTGGACCATCACCCCACCTGGAAACATGTGGCCTGTCCCAATTGCGGGCGGCCCGCGCGTCGCGAAACCGACACGATGGACACATTCGTCGACTCGTCCTGGTATTTCGCCCGCTTCACGGATCCGTGGAACGCGGAAGCGCCGACGGACAAGGCGGTCGCTGATCATTGGTTGCCGGTTGATCAATATATCGGTGGCATCGAACACGCGATCCTGCATCTGCTCTATTCGCGCTTCTTCACCCGCGCCATGCAGGCGACGGGGCACCTTGGCCTCTCCGAGCCCTTCAAGGGTCTGTTCACGCAGGGCATGGTGGTGCACGAGACCTATCGCATGGCTGATGGCGCCTGGGTGCAACCTAGCGAAATCAAGATCGAGACCGTTGGCGGGACACGTCACGCCTCCCTCCTCGAAGGCGGGGCTGAGGTCGCCATCGGCGCCGTCGAGAAGATGTCGAAGTCGAAGCGCAACACAGTTGACCCGGACGACATCATCGGAACCTTCGGCGCGGATACGGCGCGTTGGTTCATGTTATCGGATTCACCGCCTGAACGTGACGTCATCTGGAGCGAAGAGGGTGTGCAAGGCGCCTCGCGCTATGTGCAGCAGCTGTGGCGGCTGATCGGTGAGATTGCCGGCATCGCCGCGCCTGTCGGGGCGAGCGCCCCTAGTGATATGTCCCAAAAGGCCACCGCCGTCCGCCGCCTGACCCATGGCCATTTGCTTCGAGTTCAAGAGAACATCGAGCGCCTACGCTTCAACACCGCTATCGCCGAAATTCGCAAGCTTTCCAATGGCTTGTCTGAAGCCATCGGCGCCGTGGAAGAAGCTGGCGTCGACGCAGGCCTCGCATTCGCCTTGCGCGAGGGGGGTGACGTGCTGGTCAACTTGTTCGCGCCGATGATGCCGCATTTGGCGGAAGAATGCTGGCAGGCCCTCGGGCATGATACGCCCATCGCCGAGGCGGAATGGCCTCTGGCCGATGCGGCGCTCGCGACCAACGACACCGTTACGCTTCCGATTCAAATCAATGGGAAGAAGCGGGCTGAGATCACGGTCGATCGCAGCGCGGACAATGCTACCGTGGAGACTGCGGTTCTCGCGCTTGAGGCGGTGCAAAAGGCGCTGGATGGAAAGGCGCCGAAAAAGATCATTGTCGTGCCCCAGAGGATCGTCAATGTCGTTGCTTGATTATTTGGGATCATACAAGGGCGCGCCCGGCGCGCCGGGATGCGTTTGATTGGTCGCTATCAAAAATCATGAGGCGGATCGGTTCATCGCGAGCCGGGCGGCTCACGTCTATCTCTATCTGGTTCATGGAAATGATGCGGGCCTGATCAGCGAGCGTTCTAGGCTACTGCTGAAGAACTGGGCCGCAAGCGATATGCAGCTCATTCGCATGAGCGGCGACGATATCGCTAGCGACCCGCTACTGCTTATCGACGAAGCCAATTCCATGGGGCTTTTTGGCGGGAAGCGTGCGATCTTCATCACCGCGGGATCCAAGCCCTTTGTCGGCGCTCTGGAAAGTCTCGTGGCGGCGCCCCCGAGCGATTGCCTGATCGTGATCGAAGCGGGCTCGCTCAAGAAAGACCATGCGCTGCGTAAGCTCATCGAACGGCTGCGCGAAGCTGCGGCCATTGAATGCTATCCCGATAGCGCCCGCGATCTTGAGCGGCTTATCGACACCGAGGTGCGTGCGGCTGGCCTCACGATTGAGCAAGAAGCGCGGGATGCGTTGATTGAAATGCTCGGCGGGGACCGTCTCACCACACGATCCGAGCTCGACAAATTGATCCTCTATGCCCATGGGCAGGCGAAGATCACTCGTCAGGATGTGGATCTGTTGGTGGCGGACGCGTCCAACCTCGCCTTGGACGATGCGGTGAATGGCGCATTCGGCGGTGACTACAGGGCTGTCGAGGAGACCGCGCAACGCTATTTCGCGACAGGCGGAGACGGTTCGGTGCTGCTTGGCGCCGCCATTCGCCATGCCCTTATTCTGCACCGCATGTGCCTTGAGGCCGAAAGTGGCGCCAATGTCGAAAACCTCCCGATGAAATACGGAAGGTTTGGTCCAGGCGCCAAGTTGCTGGCGGCTCAGGCGAAACGGTGGCCCTCGGCCCGCGTTGAACGCGCTATCGCCACCCTGGCGGATGGCGTCCAGAAAACAAGGCGCTCCCCAGCCCTCAGCGAATCGGCCACTGTACGCGCCCTCTGGGGGGTAGCGGCAGCCGGATCCCGCAGATAGGGTTCAGCGGTTTAGCCGGTGACAGAGCGCGTCAAGCTGCTCCAACGTCCTGTATTGGACGCGCAATTCGCCGCTCTCGCCCTGATGGTCGATCTCGACCTTCAAGCCCAGCACATCCGACAGGGTCTTTTCAAGAGCGCGTGTGTCTGCGTCCTTCTCGACACGGGCTTTACCGCCCTTGGAGCCATCACGCGATTTGCGCTCGAGCTGGGGGGACATCCCTTCGGCTTCCTCTTGCGTCAAACGCTCGACATCGCGGACCGAGAGGGCCTTTTCAATGATGAGGTCCGCCACAGCCTCGGGATCGCGCAGGGACAGCAAGGCGCGGGCATGACCGGCGGTCAGTAGTCCGCTGCTGACCTTGGCCCTGACGCTCGGCGAAAGATTGAGCAAGCGCAATGTATTGGCTACATGGCTGCGGCTTTTGCCCAAAACCTTGGCGAGGTCGGCCTGAGCATAGGAGAACTCACGCATCAGGCGCTCATAACCGCCCGCCTCTTCGATTGGGTTGAGGTCGGCGCGCTGGATATTCTCGACGATGGCTAGTTCCAGAGCCGCCTGGTCGGAAGCCTCGACGAGATGAACCGGCACATCATGCACGCCGGCACGCTGCGCCGCACGCCAGCGCCGCTCGCCAGCGATGATCTCATAGACATCGGGCATCCCCGGCAGTGAGCGCACCACGATTGGCTGAATGAGCCCGTGCTCGCGGATCGACCCGGTCAGCTCCTCGAGATGCTCTTCATTGAAATGCTTGCGAGGATTGCGAGGATTCGGCCGCAAGAACTCGATGGGAACCTTGCGCTGGTTAGGGCGCGGCGTCTCAGCGGGTCCGGCGTTCATGCCCGCATCGCCAATCAGCGCAGCAAGGCCCCGGCCTAAACGCGGGCGAATTTCGTCTGCCATGATCTACCCCGTTCTATCAGGCGGCGCGCAGCCGGTGTTCCCGCTGGATGACCTCTGAGGCCAATTTCAAATAGGCCTGACTGCCCGTGCATTTCAAATCATAGAGCAGCGCCGGCTTTCCATGGGACGGCGCTTCGGACACGCGGACATTGCGCGGAATGACTGTGTCGTAAACCTTGTCGCCCATAAACTGGCGAACATCCGCCACAACCTGCGCCGCCAGATTATTGCGCGGATCAAACATGGTCAGCACCACGCCATGGATCGTCAGGCGCGGATTGAGTGACTTGCGGACCTGCTCGACCGTCGAGAGAAGCTGCGAAAGGCCCTCCAACGCGAAGAATTCGCACTGCAGCGGCACAACGACGCTATGGGCCGCCGAAAGGGCGTTGATCGTCAGAAGGTTGAGCGAGGGCGGGCAATCGACCAGAATATAGGTGAAGTGCGGATCGTCAGGGTGACGGTCGGCGGTCATGCGGGTGATCGCGTCGCGCAGTTTATAGGTGCGATCCCGATGCGATGAAATCTCGAGCTCGACACCAAGCAGGTCGAGAGTGGACGGCGCCACATGCAGCCGAGGCACCGCAGTCGGCAAGACGACATCGCGGAGTTCGCGGTCGCCAATCAGCACGTCATAGGTCGAAATCTTGCGCTCACGCCGGTCGATCCCGAGGCCCGTGGAAGCGTTGCCCTGGGGATCGAGGTCCACGATGAGAACCTGCTCTCCAATGGCTGCCAGCGCCGTGCCAAGGTTGATGGCGGTTGTGGTCTTGCCGACGCCGCCCTTCTGATTGGCGAGTACGAGAACCCTCGTTTGAAGCTCTTCTGTCACCGCCCTACCCCATCCAACGTCAAGAGATTGTAGGGCCTAGAACCACAATGCGACCCTGCGGGTCGGTTCGGCTGGCGATCAATCTAGTGGTTAAGCTACTATAAATAGGCGTTTGGGTCAATTCAGACCCAACATCTTGCCCCTTGAGAAAAACCGCTACGGCGCCGTTCAAGAGCCTTTCGATACTCATCTCGATGAGAACGGACAAGCTGGCGAGCGCGCGCGCGCTGATCGCGTCCGTCTCCGGCAAGGCTGGGAGCACATCTTCGATCCGGCCACGATGAACCTCTACAGGGGCCTGTGTTTCACGTGAAACTTCCCGCAGAAAAGCGCATTTGCGGTGATCGCTCTCGACCAGATGCACCATGGCCCCGAGCTCGCCGCGCAAACGAAGCGCCGAGACGATGCCTGGGAAGCCCCCGCCGGAACCGAGATCAATCCAACTACGGGCCTCTGGTAGTATATCCGTTACCTGAAGCGAATCCTCAATGTGCCGGATCCGAATCGATTTTAGCGTTGATGGCGCCACGAGGTTCATCTTGGGCTGCCACTTCACCAGGACCTCTTCATAGATCCTGAGCCTGGTGGCGAGATCCCGATCTACCTCTCTCGCGACGGGGGCTTTCTCTACCTCAAGATCCGTCATGCCTGCAGCTCTCTGCGCGGAAGATGGGCGACCACGAGGGTCAGTGCGGCGGGCGTCATACCCTCAATGCGCGACGCCTGACCTAGCGTCGCGGGGCGCACCTTCGATAGACGCGCGCGCAACTCGTTGGAAAGCCCCGACATGGAGGCGTAGTCGAGATCTAGCGGAATCAGCGCTTCCTCTTCTCGCCGGAAACCCAGCACGTCCCGCTTCTGTCGGTCGAGATAGACCGCATATTTAGCGTCAATCTCCATCTGCTCTGCTATCGGACCGGATACCCGCCGAAGCTTCGGCCAAATCGACGCTAGACGGTCCCAGTTGATTTCTGGATACGAAAGCAGATCGAATCCTGAACGGCGAACACCGTCGCGGTTCACGGAGAGCCCATGTCGACCCGCCTCATTGGGCGACATGCTCAGACCAGTGATAAGCTCGCGCGCCTCGTCGAGGGTAGCCATCTTGCTCTCAAAATGAGCCTGGCGCACCGCTCCGACACAACCAATGGCAAGCCCGCGTCCGGTCAACCGCTGATCTGCATTGTCTGATCGCAGGCTCAAGCGATATTCGGCGCGGGACGTGAACATTCGATACGGCTCCGTAACGCCACGCGTGACGAGATCGTCGATCATCACTCCAAGATAGGCTTCGGTCCGGTCGATAATGATCTCGGGCTTGCCGCAAGCAAAAGCGGCGGCGTTGAGCCCGGCCACAAGGCCTTGTCCCGCCGCCTCCTCATAGCCGGTGGTACCGTTGATCTGACCTGCGAGGAACAGGCCGGAGATCCTTTTGGACTGGAGTGTGCGAGACAATTCGCGGGGGTCGATGAAATCATATTCAATGGCATAGCCGGGACGCAGAATTTTCACCTCTGCAAGCCCAGGAATGGTCCGCAGAAAGGCTTCCTGCACGTCCTCGGGCAGCGAGGTTGAAATGCCATTGGGATAGATGGTCGGATCATCCAGGCCTTCGGGTTCGAGAAAGATCTGGTGACTGTCCCGCTCGGCGAAACGGGTCACCTTGTCCTCGATAGAGGGGCAATAGCGTGGCCCCTGCCCCTTGATCTGGCCGGAAAACATCGGCGCCCGCGCGATATTCGCGTGGATAATCGCATGGCCTTCGGGCGTCGTGCGTGTGATATAGCAGGGAACCTGAGGCAGCACAGGCCCATTGGAGAGCTCCGAGAATGGCATGGGCTCCTCATCGCCATCCTGCCGCTCAAGGCAGGACCAGTCGATGGAATCCTTATGGAGACGGGCGGGCGTGCCAGTCTTTAACCGACCAACGGCGAAGCCGCTCTCACGAAAGAAACGAGAGAGTTCAAGGCTCGGCCCTTCGCCAAACCGCCCCGCGGGCCAGGTCTTTTCCCCAAGATGAATGAGGCCGCCAAGAAAGGTTCCTGTCGTCACGACAATCGAACCGCAGGCGAATCTATCATTCAGCGTCTCGACGCCGTGGATATGACCGCCTTCGACGATCAACCGGGCAGCCTCTCCGTGAAGGATCGTTAGATTTGGTGTGCCGGCTAGCTCCGCCTGCATCGCCATCCGATACTGGGCGCGATCAATCTGCGCTCGAGGACCGCGAACTGCAGGCCCCTTTGCGCGATTGAGGAGCCTATATTGGATCGCCCCGCGATCAGCCATACGCCCCATGATGCCATCAAGAGCGTCAATCTCCCGTACGAGATGGCCTTTACCCAATCCACCGATCGCGGGATTACAGGACATGACGCCGATTGAGTTGGGGTCCTGCGTCAGAAGTGCTGTCTTTGCGCCCAGCCGCGCGGAGGCCGCAGCCGCCTCGCAGCCAGCGTGGCCTCCGCCAACGACGATGACGTCAAACCGCTTCATGATAACCTCTGATTATCCCGGTTCCGAATCGAATCCGTTTCACGTGAAACATCCTATTTCCCGATACAGAATCGTCCAAAGATTTCGCCCAACACGTCTTCGGGGCTCACAAGCCCGATGATCGCGCCTAACGAACGCGCTGCGATGCGCAAGTCCTCCGCCCCTACTTCGATAGGGAGACCTTGCTTGATACGATGTAACGCTTCCAGCGCATTTGATATCCCCTGCCGATGGCGCTGACGCGACATGATGGCTGGCTCCTCAGGCCTCAGCGCTGCGCGCGCGTAGTCTGTGATCATCCCCAGCAGCGCCTCAATGCCTTCGCCCGTGTGCGCCGAGATCCGGTGCTTTTGTTCCGGGGCCGAATCGGCGGGGAGAAGGTCGCATTTCGACAAGATTGGCAAAACCGAACCGTTCAGCAAACCCAATCCATCGTAGACCTCATCGGGTCCGGAAAGCCAAAGCACAAGGTCAGCGGCGTCGGCTCGCGCACGTGCACGCTTGATGCCTTCCTTCTCGATATCATCTCCTGCTTCACGCAGACCAGCCGTATCGACCAAGGTCACCGGCAATCCGTCGAGGTCCAGTGATATCTCGATTGGGTCCCGGGTCGTGCCGGGGACAGATGAAACAATGGCTACGTCGCGGCGGACCAACGCGTTCATCAGCGATGATTTACCAGCATTCGGCGCGCCTGCCAGCACCACTGTAAAGCCACGCCTCAGGATCTCGCCTCGCCGCCCATCAGCCAATACGGCTTCCATGTCCGCGCAGAGCGGTTCGATACGAGTAACCAGCGCAGCCGCAACATCAGAGGGGACATCACCCTCGTCGCTGAAATCAATGTCCGCTTCGACCTCCGCTTGCAAAGACAAGATGTCACGTCGCCAGGCGTCGGCGCGGGTCCGCAGCAGTCCACCAGCAAGCGCAAGAGCCTGATCACGTTGGGCGACTGTGTTGGCCTCGATCAGGTCCGCGAGACCCTCAGCTTCAGTGAGATCCAGCTTTCCGTTGAGGAATGCTCGCCGTGTGAATTCGCCGGGTTCCGCAAGACGAAGGTCAGCGCATTGCCCGAGCGCCTCGAGTACACCGACAATGACCGCCCGACCGCCATGAATGTGAAGTTCGAATCCGTTTTCGCCCGTGAAACTGGCTGGAGCTAGAAATCGAATAACCAGGCATCTGTCTAGGATAGCCCCTGACGTGGGATTGGCGATGGTCCGCAGGGCGACCAAACGTGGCTTGGGCACCGGCTGCCCGGCGCATAGCGACCGCAATGCCGGATCTGCGTGAGGTCCGGACACCCTTATGACGGATATTGCGCAAAGGCCCTCGCCACTCGCGAGCGCGAATATGGTGTCGGACACCTGGGATTCCCGTGACGACGTCTGTTGGTGGTCGGCTTCTACACCCGTTACGCCAACGAATCGAGTCAGTACTCGCCGTCTCGATGATTCACGTGAAACACATCTAATGTCGTGTTCAAATCAGCTTTGGACGGATCAGGTGTTCATGGAGTCGAAGAAGGTCGCATTGCCCTTGGGGGTTTCGCGCAACTTGCCCATAAGGAACTCGATGGCGTCCACCGTGCCCATTGGGTTGAGGATGCGCCGCAGAACATACATCTTCTTGAGAATATCCGGAGGAACCAGCAGCTCTTCCTTACGGGTGCCAGAGCGCGTGATGTCGATCGCGGGGAATACCCGCTTGTCCGCCACCTTGCGATCCAAAATAATTTCCGAGTTACCGGTTCCCTTGAACTCTTCAAAGATCACTTCGTCCATACGCGAGCCCGTATCGATAAGGGCTGTAGCGATGATGGTCAGAGACCCGCCTTCTTCAATGTTACGCGCGGCGCCAAAGAAGCGCTTGGGCCGCTGTAACGCATTGGCGTCAACACCGCCGGTCAGCACCTTGCCGGATGACGGCACGACGGTGTTATAGGCGCGGCCAAGCCGGGTGATGGAGTCGAGAAGGATCACAACATTGCGACCATGCTCGACCAGCCGTTTAGCTTTTTCAATAACCATTTCAGCGACTTGCACGTGTCGTACCGCTGGCTCATCGAAGGTCGAGGAAACGACCTCGCCCTTCACCGAACGCTGCATGTCCGTGACTTCTTCGGGACGCTCATCAATCAAAAGAACGATCAGATAGCAATCGGGATGATTGGTCGTGATCGACTGGGCGATATTTTGCAGCAGGACGGTCTTGCCCGTGCGCGGCGGAGCGACGATCAGGGCGCGCTGGCCCATGCCGATTGGCGCCACGACATCGATGACGCGGGAAGAGAAATCCTTACGCGTAGGATCTTCGATCTCCAGCTTCAGCCGCTCGTTCGGATAAAGCGGCGTCAGATTGTCGAAATTCACCTTATGGCGGACCCGCTCGGGGTCTTCGAAATTGATCGTATTGACCTTGAGAAGCGCGAAATAGCGTTCACCTTCCTTGGGGCTGCGGATCAGGCCCTCGACCGTATCGCCAGTGCGCAGGCCCAGTCGGCGAATTTGCGAGGGTGAAACGTAGATATCGTCAGGACCAGCTAGGTAATTGGCGTCGGGTGAACGAAGGAAGCCGAATCCGTCCAGCAGAACCTCGATCACACCTTCGCCAATGATTTCGACGTCGCGGCTGGCCAGCTGCTTGAGGATCGCAAACATCAATTCCTGTTTGCGCAGCGTGGACGCGTTCTCGACCTCATTTTCTTCCGCAAAAGCGAGAAGTTCCATTGGGGCCTTAGCCTTGAGGTCCTGGAGTTTGATTTCCCGCATGGGGGATGATCCTTGGGCGCAGAAAGCGCGAAGCTTGATTGAAAGCAGTGCTTGCGCTGGAAGCGGGGGAGCATCCGACCTTCGCGGGAGCAAAGGGATTATCGAAGCAAGCGGAACTGCGAGGAGGGAAACAAGAGATAGAATAAATTACGTTTCATGGCAAGATAGGGGGGCTAAGCCAATCGAAGCGCCCTTAGGCGCTCAGAAAGGCTTAACGATGACAGCAACCACGACGCCTAGCATCAGAACTGTCGGAACCTCATTTAACACCCGATAGAACTTGTGGCTCTTTTGGTTGGCGTCCGCCGCAAAAGTCCGAACGCAGCGTGACATGTAACCATGCGCGCCCGACATGATCAGCACCAGAAGCAGCTTAAGATGTAGCCATCCTGCGGTGAAAAACCCGCCCTGCACAGCGAGGGTCAGCCCCGTGATCCAGGCGAGGATCATCGCAGGCGTCATGATCGCCCGCAATAAGCGGCGTTCCATCACCTTGAATGTTTCGGATGTCTCTGAGCCGACGCTTGCTCCGCAATGATAGACGAAAAGCCGAGGCAGATAGAGCAATCCCGCCATCCAAGCGATGATTGATATGACGTGCAGGGCTTTGATCCAGAGATAGAGGTTCACGTTTTTATCCTTCGCCAGACTCTTCCTTGATCTTCATCACACGAAATGCTGATCGCTCATAAAAATAAAAGAGAAAGATTCTTGAATCGTATTCTTCTTATTAGCCACCTTGAATCGTTGACGCCGGTCTATACCCAGCCCTTACACCGGTTGCCCACATAATCACACCAATTCACAGGCTCTAAAGCTCAGCTGCCGCTATTACGAAAACATTAACCATTTCGGTGACTTCGACTTCCACTTTGTGTGGATGGCCGAAGAGTTACCCTCGCAATTAGACTTATTCGCAAAAATGTCTCTCTTTCACTCACCAGGGCCAGAGCGGTTGAGAAAAAACGCTGCTCAGGGCAGTGTGGACGAAGATCGCCATTTGGCGCCCGTTATCCACTGCTGTCCACAGCGCTCCGTTTCTGTGGATTGCGAGAGAGGTCGCTTTGGGACGCAGCTATTTTCATCTTCATCTGGTGTCTGACGCCACGGGTGAAACCCTCATCGCGGCAAGCCGCGCCGTGGCCGCCCAGTATCAGGGCGTCGCGTCCATCGAGCATGTCTTTCCACTCGTGCGCACACGCGCCCAACTGGATCGCGCGATCACTGAGATCGAGGCGGCGCCCGGCATCGTGCTCTTCACTTTTGCGGACCGTGAATTGTCGGAACGCCTGGAGGAAGCCTGCCGCGAAATGGGCAGCCCCTGTCTGTCTGTCTTGCGACCGATCTTCGATCTCTTTGACGCCTATCTTGGCGAATCCTCTGCTTCCAAGCCCGGCGCGCAGCACATGCTCAACGCGGAATATTTCAAGCGGATAGATGCGCTCAATTTCACCATGATGCATGACGATGGTCAGCAGCCCCAGAATATAGAAGACGCGGATGTCTTGCTGCTGGGCGTGAGCCGCACCTCCAAGACGCCCACGAGCATCTATCTCGCCAACAGGGGCATCAAGACAGCCAATATTCCGCTTGTCCCCAATGTCCCCCTTCCCCCGGGGGTCGAAACAGCAAAATATCCTCTTGTGGTGGGGCTCGTCGCTTCGCCTGAGCGCATCGTCCAGATCCGCCAGAACCGTTTGCTGGCGCTGAACGCTGATCAAGAGACCTCTTATGTCGACCGTATCGCGGTGGCGGAGGAGATCGCCCATTCGCGGCGTCTGTGCGCAGCTCATGGTTGGCCCATGATCGATGTCACGCGGCGTTCGATCGAGGAGACGGCGGCCGCCATCATCGATCTGCACAAGGCCCATCGTCTCAAAACCAGCGCCGAGGTCTAGGCCGTCATGGATGCGCGCCTGTCCAATCATTTTTGGCGACCGCAAGAAGCGTTGATCCTCGCTTCTGGCAGCGCGGCGCGCGCGCAGATGCTGACGAGCGCGGGCATTCCCATCGACATCGACAGGCCGGATGTTGACGAGCGGGCGATCGAAGCCGCCTTGAGCGCAGCGGGCGCCGGAGGGGCGACCGTGGCGGCGGCGCTTGCAAGCGCGAAGGTTCTTCAGGTGAGCGCTCGCCACCCCGGCCGCTTTGTGCTTGGAGGCGATCAGACGCTCGAGGTCGGCGACGATCTTTTGTCGAAGCCTGAAGGCAGGTCTGGTGCAGCGGATCATTTTCGGCTTCTCTCTGGCCGCTCCCACCAGCTCCATTCGGCCGCAGTTCTCGCCCTTGATGGCGACGTGCTTCTGGAGGTCTCAGACAGCGCCACTTTGATCATGCGCGCTCTGAGCGAGGCTTTCATCGAGGCCTATCTTGATGCTGCTGGTGAAGCGATTTTGGGCAGCGTCGGCGCCTATCAGATCGAGGGGCTCGGCATCCATCTTTTCGAACGCGTTGAGGGTCAGCACGCCACCATCATGGGCTTGCCCCTGCATTCCCTGATCGCCGGCCTGCGTGGTCTTTCCTTATTGAGGGAGTGAGCCTCATGGTGATTCTTGGTCTCACCGGCTCCATCGGCATGGGCAAATCGGCGACAGCGGATCTGTTCCGGCAGCGCGGCGCCCCTGTGCATGATTCCGACGCTGCGGTTCATGCGCTTTATGCGGGCCAAGCCGCCCCGCTCATCGAAGCTGCTTTCCCCGGAACTGTCCGCGATGGGGTGGTCGACCGATCGGCTTTGAGGCAGGC
>CANBVC010000001.1 GCA_947372795.1 Beijerinckiaceae bacterium | reverse complement strand
TGAATGCCGCGAAAGAAGTTACCGCCGCCAACGACCACAGCAATCTCGACGCCAAGAGCGGCGGAGGCGGCGAGGTCCTGGGCGACCCGCTTCAGGGTCGGCTCATGGAGACCATGGGTGAGCGGCCCCATCAGGGCTTCGCCCGAAAGCTTGATGACGACGCGTTTCCACAAGCAGGACATAGGGACTCCGACCCACACAACAACAAAGTCAGCCCAACAGGCGCCTGTCTGGCGACTTTGGGCGCCACGCCAACCCAGAGCGACGGTCTAGCGCGATTCGAAAATCGAAACCAGTGGATCGCCCCTTCGCAGACCCTGCGCCCACAGGCTGAAGCGGCAGGGGGCGCGCAATAAAAAAGGCGGCCCGAAGACCGCCTTTTTCGCAAAGTTAGAAGCTCAGGCTCAGGCCTGACCGCCAGCGGCCGCAGCCACTTCGGCGGCGAAATCGCTTTCCTGCTTCTCGATGCCCTCGCCAAGCGCGTAACGCACGAAGCCCTTGAGCGCCACGGGAGCGCCGGCGGCCTTGGCGGCCTCGGCGACGACCTGCGCGATGGTCTTGGCGGGATCGTGAATGAAGGGCTGGTCGATCAGGCAGACCTCCTTGAAGTAGGTCTTCATGCCGGACTCGACGATCTTGTCGAGAACGTTGGCAGGCTTGCCAGCGTTCTTGTCACGCAGCACGTTCTTTTCACGCTCGACCACGGCCGGATCGACGCTCGTGGAATCGAGGGCGATCGGCGAAGCAGCCGCCACATGCATGGCGATCTTGCGAGCGGTTTCCGCAAGCGCGCCAGCATCGCCGGTGGACTCGAGCGCCACGAGAACGCCAATCTTGCCAAGGCCGTCGCCGACCGAGTTGTGGATGTAGCTGCCGATGACGCCAGCGGTCACAGACACTTCGGCCGCGCGACGCAGGGTCATGTTCTCGCCGATGGTGGCGATGGCGTTGGCGATGGCGTCAGCAACCACGCCGCCGCCAGGATAGGCCGCGTTCTTGAGCGCTTCAACGTCAGTGGTGGTCGAGGCGAGGGTCACGCCAGCGACGTTCAGAGCGAGCTTCTGGAAGTCGTCGTTGCGAGCGACGAAGTCAGTCTCGGAGTTCACTTCGACGGCGACGCCCTTGTGGCCGGAGATCGCGAGAGCGACAAGGCCCTCGGCGGCGATGCGGCCGGACTTCTTGGCGGCCTTGGAGAGGCCCTTCTTGCGCAGCCAATCGACAGCAGCTTCGATGTCGCCCTCGACTTCATTGAGCGCGGATTTGCAGTCCATCATGCCGGCGCCGGTCTTCTCGCGAAGCTCCTTCACCATCGCGGCGGTAATGTTCGCCATGGAATGTTCCTTCAGGTTCGGACGCGGGGGAGCGCGTCAACAAGGGTTGTTTGAAGCGGTTGCGGCAGGCCCAAGGCCCGCCGCAGTTTTAGTCAAGACAGGCGATGGCCCAGATCAGGCCATCAGGCTGCGAGCCTGATTGATCCAGCCATCACGCTCGATACGGCCGTTGAGCTTCATGTCGGCGTCAAACTTGACCGCGTCGTCATGGGTCATGGCCGCGATCTGCCAGTAATGGAAGACGCCGCCTTCGTTCAGCTTCTTCACGATCTGGGGGCCGACGCCCTGCAGCTTGGCGAGATCGTCGGGCGCGCCGCGAGGAGCGGTCAGCAGCTCGAACACTTCGGCCGGAGCCTCAAAGGCCTCGATGGGGGTCGCGACGGGAGCCGCAGCGATGGCCTCCTCGACCGGGGCCTCAAGAGCGCCCAGATCCATGCCCGAAGAGCCCTGGCTGCGCGAAATGCCGTCGATGGCGGCGCGAGCGATGAGGTCGCAGTAGAACGCGATGGCGCGGCCCGCGTCGTCATTGCCGGGGACGGGATACTGGATGCCGTCGGGATCGCAATTGGTGTCGAGAATGGCGGCGACAGGAATGTGGAGGCGGTTGGCTTCTTTGATCGCCAGCTGCTCTTTGTTCGTGTCGATCACGAAGATGAGGTCGGGCGTGCCGCCCATGTCCTTGATGCCGCCAAGAGCCTTCTCAAGCTTGTCGCGCTCACGCGACAGAACGAGACGCTCCTTCTTGGTGAGGCCGACGCCGCCGGAATTGAGCTGCTCGTCGAGCTTGCGCAGGCGGGAGATGGAGGCCGAAATGGTCTTCCAGTTGGTCAGCATGCCGCCGAGCCAGCGGGAGTTGATGTAATACTGGGCCGAACGACGAGCGGCTTCAGCGATCGGCTCCGCAGCCTGACGCTTGGTGCCGACGAACAGCACGCGGCCACCCTTGGCGACCGTATCGGACACGACCTTCAGCGCCTGATGCAGCAACGGCACAGTCTGGGCTAGATCGATAATGTGGATGTTGTTGCGCGCGCCGAAAATGTAGGAGCCCATCTTCGGGTTCCAGCGATGCGACTGATGGCCAAAGTGAGCGCCGGCCTCAAGAAGGCCACGCATGTTGAAGTCAGGAAGCGCCATATCAATTCTCCGGTTTAACCTCGGAGGGGAGCGTGGCGACGGCTGCCGCACCGGAACGCTGCTTGGATCAGCAGCGCGAAATCCCCACCTGTGGAATGGCGCGGTGCATAAAGGAAAAACGCGCACTGCGCAAGGCGCTGCGCAGCTTTGGCGTCAAAGTCGGGCGTCGCGCGGTTTTGCAGCATCCAGCAAACGCAGTTGAACCCGCTCGCCTCCGCCCCAGCGATCAATGGCGAGGCTTCCAGCCAGATGCATGGGCTCGCCCCGCGCGGCCATGATCGCCTGCCCCAAAGGCTCAGCCGCCTTCCGGAAGGCGATGGCGTTGATGATGGACCCATCCCCGGCCTTGGCCCGCACCCGCAAATGCCCCTGCCCGACTTCGCCCGCATCGATGATTCGGTGGGCGGGGAAGGCGAATACAGGCTCGGGATTGCCCGACCCGAAAGGACCGGCCTGCTCGATCATCTCAATGAGGTGTGGCCTGGCCCCGGCTGCGGTCAAAGCCGCATCTATCAGGAGGGCTTCATCCGCCCGGGCGCTGTCCACATAAAGCGTCAGGCGCTGCTCCAGAAAGGCGCGGAAATCGCCCAGCCGGTCGCGCGCGATGGTGATGCCAGCCGCCATGGCGTGGCCGCCGCCCTTGACGAGAATGCCCTCCTCGACGGCGGCGCGCACAGCCCGACCAAGATCGACGCCAGCGATGGAACGGCCTGAGCCAGTGCCAATTTTACCTGATAAAGCAATGGTGAAGGCGGGTCTTCTAAACCGTTCTTTCAAGCGTGAGGCGACCAATCCGACCACGCCGGGGTGCCAGCCCTCCTGCGCGGTGACGACGACGGCGCCATGTTCCTCGACGCCGAGGCTGGCCAGCGCCTCCGCCTGCGCCTCCTCCACCGCAACAAGCTCGATGGCTTGGCGCTCGCGGTTGAGCCGGTCGAGTTCGGCCGCCACCCGTGTCGCCTCCGCCTCATCGTCGAGCATCAGGAGCTTGGCGCCCAGAGCCGCATCGCCAATGCGCCCACCCGCATTGATGCGCGGCCCGATGACGAAGCCAAGGTGATAGCAGCTTGGCGGACCCGAGGCGCCGGCGCAGTCGAAAAGGGCGCGCAGCCCCATGCGGCCACGCCCGCGCATCACCTGCAGCCCCTTCGTGACGAAGGCGCGATTGAGCCCGGTGAGGGGTGCGACATCGGCCACCGTAGCCAGAGCCACGAGATCGAGGCGGGAAAGGAGGTCGGGCTCGGGGCGCTGGCCCCAGAAGCCCGCGCGGCGCAGGCGACGGTTGAGGCCGACCAGCGCCATGAAGGCGACGCCAGCCGCGCAAAGCGCGCCAAGGCCCGAGAGATCGTCCTGCCGGTTCGGATTCACCAGCGCCATGACGGCGGGCAGCTCCACCGGAGCCTGATGGTGGTCGAGCACGACCACATCCATGCCAAGCTTGGCCGCCTGTTCGAAGGGCTCGAAACTCGTCGTGCCGCAGTCGACCGTCACCAGCAGGCTCGCCCCCTGCTCCGCCAGCGCCTTGATGGCTTCGGAATTGGGGCCATAGCCTTCGAAAATACGGTCGGGAATATGGATGATGAAAGGGACGCCGCAGGCTTCGAGATAGCCCGCCACCAACGCGCTGGAGCAGGCGCCGTCGACATCGTAATCGCCGAAGATGGCGACTGTCTCGCCCTTTTCGATGGCGCGGGCCAGACGGTCGACAGCTGATTCCATATCCTGCATGACATGGGGATCGGGCATCAGAGCGCGCACGGTCGGATCGAGGAAGGCGGCCGCCTCATCGGGGCCTACTCCGCGCCCAGCCAGCACGCGCGCAAGAAGATCAGGATGACCATGCAGCTGGGTCATGGCCTGAGCGCGACCCTGCCCCTCAAGATCGAGGCGATCCCGCCAGGGTCGGCCCTGAACCGAGGAGGCGACGTCAAGAAAGAGGCGGTGCGGCGCTGGCATGGCCCATTGCCTAGCACGGGCTGGGCGGACTGCGAAGGCCCTGCTTCAGCGATTGCGGCGGGCCGAAGCGCTCTGCGCGGGAGGCGGCGCGGGCGGCGGTGCGGCGACGGCCTTGGGCGCAGGTCCGCTTTCGGCCACCACGAGAGGCGATTGGCCCCGGCGGTTCGCGCGCTCGATGGCGGCGAGCTGCGCGCTTTTCGAACCGGCTTTGGCGAGGCTGACGAAATCGCGCGGCGAATGCCGCGAGCCGCCGCCCCCCCGATAAACCATCAGGCCCTGAGCCGTGACCACCACGTCCCCTGAGCGCAGGGTCGGGTCATTGAGGAACGGCCCCAGCGGCCCCGGCCCGACCGGCGGCGGCTCGACCTTCTCAGGCCTTCCGTACATTTCTTCGGGATTGCGAGGCGTCGGCGCCCGGGCCATGACCCCCTCGCCATTCTCGTAGCGCCAAAGCTGCTGCTCACGCCCCGGCCAGCTTTGGGATGCACGCGAGGGCGGCGCGTAAGCGCTCGCCTGACGCGGGAAGCCGCCGAAGAGCATTTCAAGAAAATTCTGAGCGCTGGCGGGCGCTGGCGTCGCCATAAGCAGCGCGCAGGCGATAAGGCGGAGTCCATGGGGGCGCGGCATCGCAAACGTCCAGTTGGATGTCTGCGGATAAGCCGTGTCCGGGGGAAAGGTTGCGGTTGCCCAGCCAAGCAAAAAGGCCGCCCCATGGGACGGCCTCTCGTAACTCTCGCGGCGGGCGCGATCAGAACTTCGACATCTCGCGATGCTCGGCCTGAATGCGGCGCACAGTACCGGTGACGGAGCGGTAAATCACCGTCTCGGTCTCGATCACGTCCTTGCCAAAGCGCACGCCCTTGAGCAGCGCGCCATCGGTCACGCCGGTGGCGCAGACGATGACGTCGCCGGAGGCGAGTTCGCGCATTTCGTACTTCTTGGTGGGATCGATGATGCCCATCTTGTAGGCGCGCTCGCGCTTGGCCTCGGTGTCGAGGATCAGGCGTCCCTGCATCTGGCCGCCGACGCAACGCAGCGCGCCAGCCGCAAGCACGCCCTCGGGAGCGCCGCCGGTGCCGATATACATATCGACGCCCGTCTGAGCGGTCTGGGCGGTGAAGATCACGCCAGCCACGTCGCCATCGGTGATGAGACGAACGGAGGCGCCAGCGCGGCGGACGCCTGCGATGATGTGGTCATGGCGCGGACGGTCGAGCACGAGAACAGTGATCTCGCCGGGCTTAACGCCCTTGGCCTTGGCCAGCGCGCGCACATTCTCTTCGGGGGACATGTCGAGATCGACGACGCCGGGGGCATAGCCCGGGCCGATGGCGATCTTGTCCATGTAGACATCGGGGGCGTTGAGCAGAGTGCCGCCTTGGGCCATGGCCATGACGGCGATGGAGCCGGGCATATCCTTGGCGCAAAGTGTCGTGCCTTCGAGCGGATCGACCGCAATGTCGACGCGGGGGCCCGTGCGGGTGCCAAGACGCTCGCCGATGAAGAGCATGGGGGCCTCGTCGCGCTCGCCTTCGCCGATCACCACCGTTCCGTCGATGGGCAGGCGGTTGAGTTCGCGACGCATGGCGTCCACGGCCGCCTGATCGGCAGCCTTCTCATCGCCGCGCCCACGCAGGCGCGCAGAAGCCACAGCGGCGCGCTCGGTCACGCGGACGAGTTCAAGCGTCAGGATGCGCTCGATGATCTTTTCTTCCTGAATGATGAGATCGGGCATGGGCTTCCTCTGGCGGGCGATTGGGTTGAAGCGCGCTTATTCGCGCTCGATTCGGATGACCTGCGGGCGTTCGGCGATATATCCGTCCTTGACGACGGCTTCCAGCACTTCGCGGATCGTCGTTTCGGAGGTGGCGTAGGTCATCAGAATGACCGGCACCACTCCATTTTCGCTCACCTCCCCCGGTTTGGCGGGGCGGCTGCGCTGAACGATGCTTTCGAGGGAAATCTGCCGCTCGGCCATCCGGGTGGCGATGGCGGCGGCTGCGCCCGGGCGGTCATGGACCGACAGGCGAATGTAATAGCCACCCTCATGGCGCTGCATGGGCAGGCGGGGGGCGTTGTCGAGATCGGCCACGGGGAGGCCGAAGGGAGCGGAGCGGATGCCCTTGGCGATGTCCGCGATGTCCGCGACCACGGCCGAAGCGGTGGCGTCGCCGCCAGCCCCCGGACCAACCAGCGTCAGCTCCTTCACCGCATCGGCGTCGATGGTGACGGCGTTGGTCACGCCCATGACCTGCGCCACCGACGAGGATTTGGGGATCATGGTCGGGTGGACGCGCTGCTCGATGCCGCCAGCCGTGCGCTGGGCGACGCCCAGAAGCTTGATGCGATAGCCCAGCTCATCCGCCGCCTTGAGATCGGCGAGGGTGATGGACTGGATGCCCTCCACATGGATCGCCTCAAGATCGACCGCAGTGCCAAAGGCGAGCGCAGTCAGGATGGCGAGCTTGTTGGCGGAATCGAAGCCGCCGATGTCGAAAGTGGGATCAGCCTCCGCATAGCCGAGGCGCTGCGCCTCCTTCAGGCAGTCCTCGAAGGACAGGCCTTCCAGCTCCATGCGAGACAGGATGTAATTGCAGGTGCCGTTGAGAATGCCATAGACGCGGACGATCTGGTTGCCGGCCAGCCCCTCACGCAGGGTCTTGACGATCGGGATGCCGCCCGCGACCGAGGCTTCGAAAGCCAAAGCCACATGCTTTTCCTCGGCCAGCTTCGCCAGCGCCATGCCATGGGCGGCCAGCAGGGCCTTGTTGGCGGTTACGACTGATTTGCCGGCGGCTAGAGCGGCCTGCACGGCCTCGCGCGCCGCGCCCTCTGACCCGCCCATCAGCTCCACGAACAGATCGATCTCAGGCGAGCGCGCCAGCGCCACCGGATCGTCGAACCAGGTCAGGCCAGAAACATCTATCCCCCGATCGCGATTGCGATCGCGGGCCGACACGGCCGTGACCTTGATGGAACGACCGGTTCTGCTCGCCAAAGCGGCCGATTGGCGTTCAAGGAGGCGAATGACGGAAGCGCCGACATTGCCTAGGCCGGCTATACCGACGCGCAGGGACTGGGACATGGTGCCTCTGTACGAGGGTGAAGACTGGCTGGCCTTGTGCCTGATTTGCTCGCGACGATCAAGGAAGCTGAGCCAAGTCCCGGCACTACTCGCCCGAAATCAGGCGCATCAGGGCTTTTGGGACGCGGTGGACAAGTCTCAAGGGCGCACTGAGATCGTCTTGACCCGTTTGGTGGCGATATCATTGGCGCCTGCATCCGTCATGCCCGGCTCCCGCTCCACCGGCGAGATCGGCGCAATCGCGGAACGGCCGACGTCTCCACCCTCACTCGTGAGCAGATGCACAACAAGGAAAATGAGCAGGCCCCCGAGGCACAAGAACAGCCCTTTGATGGCGCGGTCGATCACGAGTCCCTCACAGCGACGGCCGATTCGGATGAAAGCTAATCGCTCCCCTCGAACCGGGCAAGGATAGCCTTCTTCAGGTCTTCGCGCTGGAGGGCAACTCAAATCCGAGCATTGAGGTCAGGAAAGGCGTCCATCCCGGCCCATCATAGTAATACTGAGTGTAGCGTCGCATGAATGTGGCGAGGCTGAAATTCGAAATCCATGAAGATATGCTCGCAAGCTTCTCGCCTCGGACGATCGTCCGACGATAGGTTTCACGGAAGTTGTCTCCGTCGCGCTGGTACATAGATAAGCGTTCGCCTCGCACCACATCGTCATCGACGCCAAACATCGTCGCGATGATCGAGGACTGCGTATTGAACACATTCCTGTGAAACAGAGCGACGTCAGCATCCCCGAGCGTCGCTTTCTCTGCGATCAGGCACCGCCCGCCCGCTATGGCGAGCCGCATGCGTTCGGCCGGCGAGCCGCCCTTGTCTGCACTGTCATCGACCAGTTGAACCTCAGCGCGGTCGCGATCAAGATCTACCGCGGGACACGACGCGCGGCGCTCCATTTTGAACGAGGTCGCTGCAATGCGCGAGGTGAGCGTAACCACAGGATCGCTTACGCTTACCGACAGGAAGCGAGACACCTGATTGTTCAGCAAAAGCCTCTGGCAAAGCTCGTCGCACCTTGGCTCTTGCATACGGAGCACGGCGAGTGCGCCCGTCTGCGGGGGAGGCGCAAACTGGCGCTGATCGCCTGCAGCCAGGTTCGCTGCGCGCCGGTCCACGACCCTGTTGAACAAAGACGGAAGGACCGCGATGACGACCGCTACGCTAGCGCCAAGCAAGATGGACAAATACCAGCGGATAGCCAGCAACCTGATGAACAGCACGCCCAGGAGAAACAGGACCAGCAATTTAGGCGCTACCCCGATAAGATAGGACAACTGGGCTCCCAAAGGGAAAAAAGCGACAGATTCCGTGAACCGAGGCGCGACATAAGGCGCCAGCGTCGCCAGAAACAGGATGATGAAGACCGTGCGCAACATAAGGTGCTTTCCGAAAATTAATTGATGGACCGGCTACCTAATCGGGGCCGGATCGCGTCCATAATCGCTAGTTCAACATCAATGAAAATTATTAGCAAAGCTTATGTTGTCAGGGCAGATAATTATTTCGCGACTTGGCTAATTCTCTGACGGGTGGACGCAGTCCAGCGCCCCGGCGATCCGGGGCGCGCAGGCCAGAAGCGCGGCGATGCAAACAGGCGCCAGCCGCACAGAATGTCCGTTTTAGTTCAACTGGATGGCCTTCTTGATTTTCTGGGTCAGCTCACGCGGCGCGGCGTAAACCTTGGCGATCAGCTTCTGGACCTCTTCAGCCGAAACGGGATCGACTTCGATATTGGCTTTCTTGGCGTCCGCCAGAAGCTCAGGATCCTTGAGCGTGGCCCAGAAGGCCTTGCGCAAGGCTTCGACCCGATCCTTGGGAACCTCAGGCGCGACCACATAAGGGCGCCCGAAAACCTCCTGGGAGAAGAACAACTCGAGCAACTCGCGTTGCTCATCCGTCTTCGCGAGGCTCAGGGCGTTGGGCACGCCCATGGCGTTCAAGTCCGCGTGGCCCTTGGGATGAGTCTGCAAGATGACGCGCATGGTCCCATTCTCGCCGAACCAGCCCGGATTGGTCACTGAAGCCGAAGGCCAGGCGAGACCGCAAACCGACACAACCTCGCCTTTGTCGATCGCAAGGCCAATTTCGCGACTGCCGGGATAACCAAGGACAAGCTTGAATTTCGTGCCAAGCACGGCGTTCAAGAGGGCGGGAAAGTCGGCGGTGGAACTGGCGTTGCTGGCCCCCGCGAGCAGTTCCGTCTTGAAGACATCCTCAATGGATTGGGCAGGAGCATCCTTGCGCGCAGCGCAAATATAGACATCGTTGTTCGCGCTGCCGAGGAACTGCGATTTCGATGGGTCGTGCTGAACAGGGGTCGTCCCGATCAGCGGCTCGATGGGCGAGCCGCCGTAAAGGGCGCCGATCATTGTGCCGTCCTTGGCGGCGGCGTTATAGATATAGTTAGCAGCCACATTGCTGCCCGCGCCCGGCATATTCGAAACGATCACCGTGGGATTGCCAAGCATATGCTTGCTCATGTGCCGGGCGATGAGGCGAGCATAGGTGTCGTAACCGCCGCCAGCGGAAGAGCCGACCAGAATGGTGACTGTCTTGCCTTTGTAGAAGGCCGCGACCGCCGCATCATCAGCGCTCGCCTGCCCCAGGCCGCACAGGGCGGAAGCGCAAGTTGCAGCCGCCAGACCGATTCGATGTAACCAGGCAGACCCAATCCCTCGCATTTCCGATCCCTTGTAACCGTTTGAACGCCTTGCGACGCGATAAGGCCCTATAAGACCAGAAGTCCGACCTCGCGTCCACTGGCCCCTGGAAACGCAACTTGACCCTGCAAGCCACCCCACGTACCCCATTCCAATGATCTTCGCTTTTGCGACTGATTTTAATCACCAGCCCCCTTTCCCCGGAGACGATATGAACATTTCTTCAACCAAACCCATCTCAGCTTTTTCCGCCGCCGCCGCCGGCGCCCGTCTTGGACCCGTCAAGATCGAGCGGCGCCCCGTCGGGCCGCGCGATGTGCTGATCGAAATCGACTACTGCGGCGTCTGCCATTCCGATCTGCACATGGCCAATAACGACTGGGGAATGTCGGCTTTTCCCATGGTTCCCGGTCACGAGATCATCGGGCGAGTGGTCTCGACGGGCGCGGAGGTGAGCGATCTTGCCGTCGGCAAGCGGGTGGGCGTCGGCTGCCTCGTCGATAGCTGTCGCCAATGCGAGGCCTGCGAAGACCATCTTGAGCAATATTGCGCCAAGGGCTTCACCCTGACCTACAGCAGCCCCACCAAGGATCCGGGCGAACTGACCTTCGGCGGCTATTCGAAGCAAATCGTGGTCGACCGCAACTATGTCGTCATGGTGCCGGAGAACCTCGATCCGGCCGCGGCTTCTCCGTTGCTTTGCGCGGGCATCACGACCTATTCGCCACTGACTCACTGGAAAGTCGGGCCGGGTATGACGGTCGGCGTGATCGGCCTGGGGGGCCTCGGCCACATGGGCGTCAAATTCGCCCATGCCCTCGGCGCACGCGTGGTCATGATCACTACCTCGCCGCAGAAGGGCGAGGACGCGCGCAGGCTTGGCGCTGATGAGGTGCTGGTCTCAACAGATGCGCAGGCCATGGCCGCATGGGCCAGCAAATTCGATTTCCTGCTGAACACGATCCCCGTTCCCCACGACTTCAACGTCTATATGACGCTCTTGAAGCGGGACTCGACCATGTGCATCGTGGGCGCGATCGGTCCGATAGCAGCCTTGAACACCGCGCCCCTGATCATGGGTCGCCGCAATGTGGCGGGCTCACTGATCGGCGGGCTCAAGGAAACGCAGGAAATGCTTGATTTCGCGGGGGTTCATAACATTACCGCGGATGTTGAAGTCATCGAGGTCGCGGCGATCAACGAAGCCTATGTGCGCATGCAGCGCAGCGATGTGAAGTATCGCTTCGTCCTGGACCTTGCGACCCTGAGCTGATCTCCACAATCAGGCCGGGCGCTCCATCAGCGCCCGCCTACCCTATTTGCCAGCCATCATGATGAGCTGCAGGTAGCAGATGCGGCGGCGATAGGTACGCTCCTGATTATATTCAAAGATCACCAACCGAGGGCGTTCCTTGTTGAGCCGCTCGACCTTGATGTCGATCTCGTCGGGAAGGAGGATCCCGAGGCTGCGAAGCGCGCGATGGGGATTGCTCTCGATATGGCCAAGCAGACTGCGGTCGATCCAGCAGCGCGCCAAAACAGCGCCGAGATAGTCAATGATGCGTTCCTTGAGCTGCCGGGAATCGATGACGATTTCGATTGGCGGTTCTTGCTCGAACTCCTGCTCCGCCTGCGGAGTCCAGATGGACGCCCGAGACTCATCGCCTAGGCCGGGAACGATCGCCGGAAGGTTTTCCGAATTCGACGCAAGCATGGAACGCAACCTGACTGACCCGCCAATACGCGGCGAGCTGATACTCAAACAATGCCATAAGATCAGATCAACTGGCAACCCGCAGCCATGGCGGCACGGGCTTTTCCGCTCAACCCAACACCATCACATCTGCATGGGCGCAGCGCAGCAGGCCAGCGGAATAATGGACCTGCATATATTCGACGCCCAGTTTGGCGCCCTCGACGGACACCGGGATGGAGGCGCTGAACGCGGGCTGGATATGCCTCGTTATCGTCTCCTCAATGCGCCCGGGGGCGCAATGAATGACGATTTTTTCGATGGAACCGAAAAGAAAGGCCTTCAACCCGTTCACCATCTACCTCCATTCCCGCCGCCCGCAAGGGCTGATTCGAGGGGGAGCAAGTCCGGGGCCAAGCCTGCACAATTCCCTAATCAACTGTTAAGCATGAATAAATTTAGGCAGATTCCAGCCTCTGTCAGGCTTCCGTCACTCGTGGGAAGGGCTAGCGTCGCTTTTGGGTGGATTTCCGACACCGGGGATTTTAGGGTCCGCAGCACAACCGCCGAAAGGCGGCGGCTGGGCCAGTGGGCCGACGCGCGCCATGATATCGCCTCAGTAGGGCGGAAGAGAGAATGGATGAGTTCACGCATGTCTCGCCCCAAATCCTTCGCTCTCGCTGCGCTGCTGGCCATTCTGGCGCTGGCACAAGCCCACGCGACCGCAAGCGCCCAGACCGCCGCCGCGCAAGACGGTCCGCTGGATTCCCTCGCTCGTCAGGTAGGACAGCGTTCCAAGCCAGTCGATTCCGCCAACTTCGTTCGCGACAGTCGCCCGGCCGAGCTGAACTACGTACCCGTCCACAGCAAACGGCCGGAGCCCCAGGGAAAACTTTTGACCACCGAAGAGTTGAAGGCGAAGGAGCACGAGCTCGACGCATTGCACGCCTCGCATGACAAGGCGGGCGAGCGCCGATCCGTCAAGGCGACCTACAAGCCGCTGCGCGCGCCGGCCCCGCCGAAGAAGACGCAGCCAAGGCCCACGGTCGAACCGCAGCCCGTGAAGCTCGTAATCCCAACGCTCCGTTAAGAGCCTGCGGAGTAAACTGATCGATAATCCCTGAGGTTGGCGCCCCGGCCTCGATCAGTTAAACCCGGCGTAGTTTTCGAGGATGAATCGATGAGCGACTTCCATCGCGTCAAGCGTCTGCCGCCCTATGTTTTCGAACAGGTGAACCGCCTGAAGGCTCTGGCGCGGGCCAATGGGGCAGACATCATCGACCTTGGCATGGGCAACCCGGATCTACCCGCGCCCCGTCATGTGATCGAGAAGCTGGTTGAGACGGCGGGCAAGCCCCGCACTGACCGCTATTCAGCTTCCAAGGGCATCGTTGGCCTGCGCCGCGCCCAGGCAAGCTATTACGAGCGCCGCTTTGGCGTGAAGCTCAACCCCGACACGCAGGTTGTGGCGACGCTGGGCTCCAAGGAAGGCTTCGCAAACATGGCGCAGGCCATCACCGCCCCCGGCGATGTCGTGGTCGTGCCGAACCCCTCCTACCCCATCCACGCCTTCGGCTTCCTCATGGCGGGTGGCGTCATCCGCTCGGTCAACGCCGATCCGACGCCGGACTTCTTCACCCAGCTTGAGCGGGCGGTGATCCATTCGATCCCCAAGCCTATCGCTGTCGTGACTTGCTATCCGTCGAACCCCACCGCCTGCGTGGCCGGCCTCGACTTCTACAAGGACCTCGTCGCTTTCGCGAAGAAGCACGAGCTCTTCATCCTCTCCGACCTCGCCTATGCCGAAGTCTATTTCGACGACAACCCACCGCCCTCAGTGCTCCAGATCCCTGGCGCCAATGATGTGACGGTGGAGTTCACCTCCATGTCGAAGACCTTCTCCATGGCGGGCTGGCGCATGGGTTTTGCGGTGGGCAATGAGCGCCTTCTGGCCGCCCTTGCGCGCGTGAAGTCCTATCTTGATTACGGCGCCTATACGCCCATTCAGGTTGCGGCTGCGGCTGCGCTGAATGGCCCGGAAGATTGCATCATCGAGATGCGCTCCATTTATAAAAAGCGGCGCGACGTGCTGGTGGAAAGCTTCGCCGCAGCGGGCTGGGACATTCCCGCCCCAGAAGCGACCATGTTCGCCTGGGTGCCGGTGCCAGAGAAGTTCCGCCACCTCGGCAGCCTTGAGTTCTCCAAGCTTATGATCGAGAAGGCTGACGTCGCTGTGGCGCCGGGGATCGGCTTTGGCGAGTTCGGCGACGACTATGTGCGCCTCGCGATCGTCGAAAATGAGCAGCGTATCCGCCAAGCCGCGCGCGGTGTTCGCAGGTTCTTCGACCAAGCTGACCAGATCCTCCACAATGTGGTGGAGATCAAGCGGCCTGCGTAAGGCGAACGCTAAACGCTTTCAGGAAAAGCCCGCCTCGTTTCATCGGGGCGGGCTTTATGTTTGTCGGCGCCTCCGTTTTAAAGCCTGACGGCTGAGGGCTCATCCCTCGATCCATCCGGCCTCGATAAAATGGAGTCGATCACGATTTAAGCGCCACGGCAGGATTCGGCGCGGTGCATCGTGTGGCAAAAACTCGCCAGTAAGATGGTCGAACCACTCGCCTCCAAGGCCATAAGACGACAGCAACTCATGCGCGCCCATCCGCTGCGGAAGACGCCGCGCTGCAAGGGCTTGGCTCCCCTTCCCCGATAGAAGGTCATGGAAGGACGCCCAGGATCGCCCTGTCATTATTCCACGCAAGCGAGATATCTCGGCTTCTACAGCGGCGGAATCGCGCACCTGGATGCACCGCTGCCCAGCGACATTGCAAAACAAAACTGCGGCGTCCGGGTGGCTTTGAATGATATGCGCGGGGTCAGCGAAGAAATCAGCGCGGGACCATGAAAGGCGAACGCCTGCGCGCCGCAAGGCTGGCCCATGAAGAAGTTTGAATAGCGGCCGCGCCAAAGGATCTATATCGACGGCGACGATCTCATCGAAGCGTTTCAAGAAACTGTCGGGCAGGCACCAACCAGCGCTCGGCCCAACAAGAAGAAGCTTGCGGTGCGATGGGGACCAGCCGGTCAACCAATTCTCGATTTCATTTCGAAACGGCGCCCACAAGGACTGACGCGCGACAAGCGCTCGCATGTGCCAGTAGAAGCCACCCGTATGATCAGCCTTACTCTTCAATAGCACTCCGAGACGCCACGAGCGCCAAAGTCAGAGGTCTTGCCATTGGGACAGGCGGTCGGGTAGGTCGCGCTTGGCCCCGCATAGAACCCCGGACGAGCCGGCCTGCATATATTGCCGGCCGGATAAGAACCGGCATCGCAATGCGGCATGGCGTTGCCCGTCAGGCTTGAGGCTGGCGGCGGCTTTGGCGCATTGGGGTCGTTCTTCTTCGGTGGCGGCGGAGCATCATTGGCCATGGCGCTCATAGGGAGCGCCATGGGCAGAGTGAAAGCCATGGCTACAGAAAAGATAAGTGCGAAAGTGCGCCTCATTTACTGCCCCTGATACTTCAGCGTGATGCTGATGCGCCTGTTACGCGGGTCGGACTTATCGGCCGGAATGAACGGCTCAATGTCTGAAAGCCCTTCGATGCTGGCGAAACGCTCGGTCGAAACGCCGCGTTTCTCAAGCAACTGACGTGTCTGATCCGCTCGCTCGGCTGAAAGCAACCAGTTGTTCTTCTGTTCTGGATTGGCGAAGGGGACACTATCGGTATGACCGCGCACCTTGACCTTATTGGGCATGGCGGCGACGGATTTAGCGATCTCGTCGAGCAGAGCCTGCGCGCGCGGCAGAAGCTTCGAAGTGCCGAGCCCGAACATGGAGAAGTCAGCCTTGTCGATGACCTCGATGCGCAGCCCGTCCTTGTCACGAATGAACTGCACCTGGCCCTGCAAGGCGGCGAGCGACTTGCTGTCCTGTAGCTTCTGGCGCAGGTCCTGTTCGATGGAGTCGAAGTTCTTCTGATCCTGTTCAGCGGCGGACTTGGCCTTTGCCGCTTCGGACTGCTCGCCCGAAGAACTACCCTTGCCCTGGCCGTCAGAGCCGTCAGCCCCCTTACCGCCGGACTTGTCGCCCTTGTCGTCGCTATTGCCTTTGCCCGCCTTGTCTTCGTTCTGAGAACCCTTGCCCTGCTTATCGTCGTTCTGCGACCCCTTGCCCTGCCCTTCTTCACCTTCCGGAACTTTCGGTGGCTCAAGATCGAGAATGGAGGTTTGCGACGCTGCGCTAGGCAGGCCTTCAGGATCCATAATGGACCTGCCGCCGAGCACGCCATTGGAGCCAGCGAGCTGGCCCATCTGCACGAGGCTCTTGGGCGTTGGTTTGAAATAATCGGCGACGCTCTTGCGTTTGGACTCGGCGGTCGCGCCGAGCAGCCACATCAAGAGGAAGAAGGCCATCATGGCGGTCATCATGTCCGCCAGCGCGATCTTCCAAGCGCCGCCGTGACCTCCACCCTCTTCGGGCTGCACCTTCTTGATGATGATCGGAGCGGGTAAAACCGGAGTTTCGCTCTTCTTCCCCTTTTTGGCCTCAGCCATGTTTATTTCCCTCGCAGGCCGTCGAAGACTTCAGCGAAGCTCGGCTGATTGTGCGAGCTGATGGTGACGCGCGCCGCTTCAATCACAAGCGGCTGGGGATGGCCATGCAAGCTAGCCACGATGATCTGCTTGACCACATGATAGATCTGCATCTCTTCCTTACACACCACAGCAAGACGACCCGCCATGGGCTCGACGAGACCGTAGGCGAGGAACACGCCGATGAACGTGCCGACGAGCGCGGAACCGATGAGGGCGCCCAGGACGGTAGGCGGCTGATCGATCGCGCCCATGGTCTTCACGACGCCGAGAACGCAGGCCACAATACCCAGTGCAGGCAAGGCGCCCGCCATGGACGCCAGCGCATGAGCCGGATGCTGGGCATGATGAGCATGCTCCTTGATCGACGCATCCATAACCTCTTCCACCGCATAGGCGTTGAGGTTGCCCGAAGAGATGACCATCAGTCGGATGTTATCGGTAATGAGATGCAGAAGATGATGGTCGGCAATGATTTTCGGATACTCACCGAAGATCGCGCTGGTGTCAGGACTTTCGACATGCGCTTCGAGGGCGACAGGCCCGTCGACGCGCAAGATCTTCATCAACCGCGAGACGAGGAAGATGACGTCAAGGAAGTCCTGCTTCTTCCATTTAGATCCGCCAAAGATCTTGCCCATGCCGCCACCAACGCCCTTGATCGTATCAAGATCGTTGCCAAGCATCATAGCGCCGACAGCAGCGCCGCCGATGGTCGCCAGCTCAGATGGCGCAGCATGAATGATAGGGGCAAGATCGCCGCCATGCGCGACGAACACGCCGAACACGCATACATTCAGCAGCACGATTCCTATGATGCCGATCACGAGCAACTCCAATGGTTACGCCATCAAGGCGCGACGCCGCAACAGGCGGCACAGGTAGAGCATGCAGGCGCGACTTAAGACGCGCCTGCAAGATTCCAAACTTGAAACTAGCTACTAAATCTTATCCGTGATGCGCTGGGTGACTTCAATCGCCGTCTGCATCATACGAGCATTACCGTTGTAGATCTGCTGGGCCTTCAGCATGCCCATCAATTCTTGCGTGATATCCACATTGGCCTGTTCAAGGGTGCCCGAGTGAATATCACCTGCGTAAGGTGCGCCGGCCTGCGTCAGGGTGGCGCCGCCGCTGGCTTCACATGCGACAAAGTCGGTATTGCCGATGGGCTTCAGGCCAGCTTCGTTGGGGAAGGTCGCAAGCGCGATGGCGCCAACGGTACGCTTCGTGCCATCGCTGTAATTTTCCTGGATCATGCCCTTAGAGCTGACCGAGAGGCTCTGAACGAAGATGCCACGAAATTCTGTTGCTCCTTGAGCGAGCGGTGCGGGGCTGAGCTCCGAGATGATACCGCTCATTGCCGTCGAAATGCCATTCTCGATCTGGTTAGCCGACAGCAGAGCAAGATCACCGTCTTTTAACAACGGTCGATCGAAGCTGACAAAAGATGATCCATCAATGTCGGTTCTGACGTTTAAGCTGGTCAACACCTTACTCGTCAGAACCGTACCACCCTGCATCAATTGGATAGTCTGACCAATTTGACCAGATCCTAAGGGTAAGGGCACACGGACCTCGCTATAAGGGTAGGTGCCCTTCAAACTTCCGCTAGCAGTAGTCGTCAGGCTATCGTCCGAGAATGTCACGAAGCCCGCATCGATATCCGGCTGGGTAACGTCATGAGTCAAAGTGTTTGTGTCAGAAACCTTAAGGGAGACCTGAGTGCCAAGAACCGCATTGGGCCCCAACAGCACGGTCGCTGTGCCAGAAGATTTCTGCGTTTCAATCACCGCGCTCTGCAGCGTTTTCGATACATTTCCAAGGTCGTCGACTTTGAAACACTGGAGCAGGTTGCCTTGGGAATCGCAGATCTCGCCCTTAGAGTTGATGTTGAAGTTACCCGCGCGGGTATAAAGAGTATCGGTAAGTTGCGTGACTTCATCGCGCGCCAGCATGGTGAAATAGCCGCGCCCGGCGATCGCCAAGTCAGTCACACTGTCGGTCGTCTGCAACTGACCCTGCGAGGTGGACCGCTCAATCGCCCCAATCGCGGCGCCCGATCCGACCGCAACCCTTGAACCCGTTGCCGCGTCATTCGCGAAGACATCCAGGAATGAGGCCTCGGAACGCTTGAACCCAACAGTCCCCGCATTGGCGAGGTTGTTGGCGGTGACATCCAGGCTCTTTTGCGAAACGTTCAGTCCAGACATTACGATCGACAGCATTGCGCTCTCCGCTCTAACCCTTGAATTTCGCTGCACTTGCAGACGGCTAACCTGTGATTAGCAATCCTTGTGCCAACAAAAAATCGGGCTGAAAAACGCTCTCTGCCGTTAAAAATCTCGTCCCCCGCGCCGTTAACACATGTGTACAGGAGCGGTGAACACCATGTTTAATCGGGACGCGATCAAGGCCTATCAAGCGGCGGAACAGGACTTCCTGGTGGAGGGGGCCGACCCCCACGATCTCGTTCAGATTCTCTTCACCCACTTGCTCCTGAGTATGGAGCTTGCGCGTGACGCGCTTGAGCGCAAGGATCTGGCTGCTAAGTCAGAGCACCTCACCAAAGCCCTGACCATCGTCCATGTGCTCACCACCAGCCTCGACTTCGACCGCGGCGGCGAGGTGGCGCAGTCACTAGAGCATCTTTACGGCTGGGCGCGCCGGAAGCTGGTCGAAGCGAGCTTCAAGAACAACCTTTCGGCGCTTGACGAAGTGCATGAAGCGATCAGCGAGATCGCCAACGCATGGAACTCGATCAGCACAGCAGCCAAGGCGGCCTGATCAAGCCTCTTCTCGATCAATCGAATATTTCCGCATCTTTTCGATCAGGGTCGTGCGCTGCAAACCCAGCACGCGCGCGGCCCCGCTCACCGAGCCATTCATTTCCGACAAGGCCCCTCTGATGAAGGCGATCTCGATCTTCATCATATGATCGCGAAAATTGAAGTCTGTCGACGCGCGCAGGAAACCCGACACATCCAGCGGAACTGACAGCAAATCCGGCGCCATTGGAGGTGCAGGCTCAACGTCCGTCTGCAAGCCCGCCAATTCAGCATGAGCCGGCTCAGGATCTGCGTCATCTTGCTGTGCAGGCGCAGACTCTAAAGAACGCCCAAATCCCAGTCCCTGCAGAGACGAAAACAGGGCCATCGTTTCCTCGACCCTGTCAATTACCTTGCGCGGGGCGGCGATCCGCTCGATTTCCACCTTGCCGACGCTTTGCCCCGGGTACAGAACGCAGCAACGCTCAAGCACGTTGCGTAACTGACGCACGTTGCCAGGCCAGATTGAAGCCTGCAACGCTGCAATGGCGGTTGGCTGGAACTTCGGGGCCTCGCCAACGCCGCCCTGCCCGCGGAAACGCTTCAATATGAGCTCCACAAGCCGCGGGATGTCCTCCCGCCTCTCATCCAGTCCCTTCATGGCGATCGGGAAGACATTGATGCGGTAGAAAAGATCCTCGCGGAAATTGCCCTCGTCGACCATCCTCATGAGATCGCGATGGGTGGCGCAGACGAGCCTCACGTCGGCCTTGATCTCCTGCGAGCCGCCGACGCGGGTGAAACGACGGTCCTCAAGAACCCGCAGCAACTTAACCTGCATATCGAGCGGCATATCGCCGAGTTCGTCTAAAAACAAAGTGCCGCCTGCGGCATTCTCAAGAAGTCCGGGCCTTGTGCGCACGGAACCGGTATAGGCGCCCTTTTCGCTTCCGAACAATTCGCTCTCTAGGAGATCGCGCGGAATGGCGCCGCAATTGACCGCGATAAAGGGAGCCGACCCCCTATTAGAAAAAGCATGAACGGCACGCGCGGCGAATTCCTTGCCACTCCCAGAAGGACCACTGATGTAAACAGTCGTCATCAAAGGAGCCACGCGCAAAATGAGATCAAGCGCTTCCCGCATCGCAGGGCTTGGCAATTCAAGATAACTGAGAACTTCGTCCTTGGTCATGCGATCAGCACGCAAAGAGGAAGTCGAATGTCGAATCTCAGACGGTTCGTATTGAGCATGTCGAGTTTTTGACTGGGAACTGTCAGACAATCAAGAAAGACCGCCCCGCCACACAGCGCAATTTGGTGCATGGCATAATAAATATCGAAGAAAGCGCATTACCACCGACATCGCACCAAATTGGTTTTAATTAAAAAATCGTTAAAAATCAATATGAAGGCGGAAAAAAGAAACCCTCGTTAATAAACGTAACAATAACCTTACAGCTCTGGCTCAGCCGTTGCTTTTCGTACTGCGAAGCGCGAATAGGAAGGGAAATGCCGTGAGTGCAGTTCTTTGTGTCACCGACGGATTGGCCGACTGCGAGGCCTGGATTACTCACCTGCATAACCGCGGGTACGAGACCCATACTGCGACGCTCGCTAAACTAAGCGCGGTGCAGACAACCTGGCCGCAATGCGGTCTGTTGATGTCCTACGCTGTCGCCAAAAAGCTCGCCGCAGATGCGACTGGCTTTGTGAAGTGGTGCCGCCAGCTTAAGGCCGAACGGATCGTCGTGCTTGCCGAGAATGGCAAGGGCTTTTCGTTGAAATGCGAATTCAACGGAAGCACGTTGCATGTTCGCCCGGCGGACAACAACTGGCGGTTCACAGCCGAAGTAGTAGCACGCTTCCTCGATGAGGACCAGAGCGCAGCTGCAGGCGACCCATCGACCTTCAACCTCCTGCGTCTCGCTCGCCGCGTGGCGGCAAGCGATGTGACGGTCATGCTGGTCGGCCCGACGGGAACCGGCAAGGAAGTACTCTCACGCTTCCTTCACAAGTCTTCTCCGCGCAATCGCAACGCCTTCATCGCCGTAAATTGCGCGGCCGTTCCAGACACCATGCTTGAAGCCCTGCTCTTCGGTTATGAGCGCGGCGCATTCACAGGCGCGCATCATCCCAATAAGGGCATCTTCCGTGCGGCCGATGGCGGCACCCTGTTGCTCGACGAGATTTCAGAAATGGCCCTGCCGTTGCAGGCCAAGCTCCTACGCGTCTTGCAGGAGAAGGAAGTCACGCCTCTGGGCGCAGCTAAACCGGTTCCCGTGGACGTGCGAGTCATCGCTACGTCTAACCGCTACATGCTGCATGAAGTGAAGGCCGGGCGCTTCCGGGAGGATCTCTACTATCGCCTCAATGTCTTCCCGCTCGTCACCAAGGCTCTCGAGGAACGGTCCGGCGATATTCTTCCCATCGCCGTCAGCCTCCTCGCCAAACATTCAGGCGGCTTCGCCAAAATGCCGGAGCTGACGGAAGAGGCAATCCAGAAACTTGAAGAGCATGCGTGGCCTGGCAACGTGCGCGAGCTAGAGAACGTACTGCAGCGCGCACTCGTGCTTTCAGGTGGAGATCAAATCCGGAGCGAGCATCTCATGCTTGAGATCCAGGAAGTGTTCGAAGTCATAGAGCTGGCTCCACGCCGCCTCGCAGCTGTCGTCTGAGGAGAAAAAGTCATGGCTAATGTGATTAATCTTACCCGCGAAATACAAAGCAACGTCCAGCAGAAATTGCAGGCCGGCACCGCTACCAACAATGACTTCTGGCACCACTTCAACGCCGCTTTGGCGCAGGTCGCCCAGGCGCAGGTGGAAGCTGGAAGCGCCGCTCAGGCTTTCGAAAGCGGCAAGGAAGTTGACGTGACCAAAGTGATGCTGGCTCGCGAAAAGGCGTCGCTCGCCTTCGAAGCGACCATGCAGATCCGCAACAAGCTGCTCAGCGCGTACAAAGACATCATGTCGATGCCTGTCTGATAAGGCCTGAGCATAAAACTTATTCCTGGAGATGACGTCCGTGTCAGACATCAACCCTGTTGCAACTCAGACGCCGGCTGGCTTGGGCCCGCTTGGACCCCAGCTTGCGCGGGGGCTTGCCGGCGCCCAGGAATTTCTGAGTCAGCCAGCAATCGTTCGTTCCACACCGATCATACTGGTGGGTCTGATCATGATCGTTGGCCTCGCCGCCATCTTCATGATGCGTGAGCCGGCGATGACGCAGCTCTTTCCTCATCTTGGTGAGGAAGACAAAGCGCTCGTAATGCAGAACCTGGAGGCCCAGGGCATCAAGGGAAAGCTTGATGGGGCGACAGGACAGCTCCTGGTGCCTCGCAATGATTACTACCGTGCCAAGATGCAGCTGGCCGCAGCTGGCCTGCCCAAGGCTTCGGTGACCGGATATGATCTGCTGACGCAGTTGCCGCTGGGCGCAAGTCGCGCGGTGGAGCAGGTCAAGCTGAAACAAGCGCAGGAAAGCGAGCTTGCGCGCAGCATAATGGAGATTCGCGACATTGAAGGCGCGCGCGTGCATCTGGCGCTGCCCGAACGCTCGGCCTTCGTGCGCGATCAAACGCCGCCTTCTGCCTCAGTGTTCCTCAGGCTCTCCCCCGGCCGCAGCCTATCCGTAGGCCAGGTGCAGTCGATCACGCATCTTGTTAGTTCAAGCGTGCCCTACATGCCTGTAGCCAGCGTAACCGTTGTCGATCAATCTGGCGGCTTGCTGACCAACCCCAGCCGCGACACCGAAATGGGTTTGTCGTCGCAGCAGCTTGAATACAAGAGCCAGGTTGAAAAGATCTTCCGCGAACGTGTCGCCAATCTGTTGACGCCCATCATCGGCATCGGCAACTTCAATTCTGAAGTGAACGCGGACATCGACTTCACGCGCACCGAACAGACGAATGAAACTTTCGATCCTAACAACCAGATCCTGCGCTCTCAGCAAGAGACGATCCAGGAATCGGCTGAGGGCAAGTCTCGCGGCGTCCCTGGCGCTACGTCTAACTCGCCGCCCACGACTCCCTCGATCACCACAACGCCCCCTGCGAACGCAGCCGCCGCGTCTGGTGAAATCGCCCGCAACAAATCGAGCACCACTGTCCGCAACTTCGAAGTCAGCAAGGAAGTCCGCTCGACACGTCGCGCAACCGGCGACGTCAAGCGCCTCACCCTTGCAGTCGTCCTTCGCTCCGGCACAAGCGTGGACGAGAACGGGAAAGTGATTGAAAAGCCCATCAGCGATGAGGAAAAGACCCGCCTGACGCAATTGCTCCAGGAAGCGATCGGATACAATCCTGACCGCGGCGACAAGCTCACCATCATCTCCAGCAGCTTTGCCGAAGAAAAGAAGTATGAATCACGCAGCTGGTATGACGCCCCATGGCTGGAAGATGCGATCAAGCAGATCGCCATCGTCCTCATCCTCGGTGTGGTTGTCCTTGGCGCCCTGAAGCCCTTCCTCGAACGCCTGCTCGACCAGTCCATGACCGCCTCCATGCGTGTCGATGAACCGGTGCTCGGCGATGGCGAAACCATCGAGGTGCGTGAAGGTGAAAGCCTCGAACAGATCAAGGCGCGGCTCAAGCCGAAGAAAGCTGCGATCTCCGCGGAGATGCTGGATACCGCCAATACCTACGATGATAAGGTCACCTTGATCCGCATGCTTGTCGGCGACGATGCGACCCGCGTCACCGCAGTGCTCAAGTCCCTTATTCAACGCGATCTGAACTAACTCAAGCGAGCGATACCGATCATGGCTGAAGCAGTCGCGACACCTCCAGAAGCCGACGACGAAGCCATCAGGCTGCTGTCGGGAACGCAGAAATGCGCGATCCTGATGCTGCTCCTGGGCGAAGACGAGGCCTCGGAAATCATGAAGAACCTCTCTCCGCGTGAGGTTCAGCAACTCGGCAGTGCGATGTATTCCGTTACGGAAGTCGATCAGCGCACAGTCAATGTCGTGCTTGATGAATTCCTTGCGATCATCAAGGCCCAGACTAGCGTGGGCCTTGGCGCAGACGCCTACATTCGCCGCATGCTGGTGAAGGCGCTCGGCGAGGATAAGGCAGGCAGCGTGCTCACGCGCATCACGCCCTCAAGCAGTGCGAAGGGCATCGAGATCCTTCAATGGATGGACGCCCGTTCAATTGCAGAAATGATTGAAGGCGAACATCCACAGATCATCGGCCTCATCGTCGCCCATCTCGATTACGCTGTGGCCGCCGACGTGCTGATCCTGCTTCCTGAAAACATCCAGCATGCAGTCCTGCACCGCATCGCCACTCTGGATTCGGTTCAGCCTGAGGCGATCGAACAGCTGGAGCGCGTAATGCAGCTTCAGTTCCAGGCCAACACCTCGCTGCGTGCGTCGAAGATCGGCGGCATCAAGGCGGCGGCGAAGATCATGAACTTCACGCAAGCCGCGCAGGAAGGGCGCATCATGAAGGACCTGTTCAAGCTGGACAAGGATCTCATGACCGCGATCCAGGAGAACATGTTCGTCTTCGACAACCTGCTTGCAGTGGACGACAAGAACCTTGGCGTTCTCATGCGCAACATCGAACCCACGGACCTCGCCATCGCGCTCAAGGGCGCGGACGAGCGCCTGCGCGACAAGATCCTTGGTTGTATGTCTCAGCGCGCGGCCGCCGCCATCGTCGACGAAATGGAGGCGAAGGGTCCAATGCGCGTTACAGAAGTTCAGGAAGCGCAGAAGCGTATCGTAGCGATGGCCCGAAAGCTGTCGGATGCTGGTACGATGGTCCTTGCGGGACGTGGCGAAGACTATGTCTGAACCAAACCAACGCCCCATCCTCCTTTCGGAAATCGCGGACTTGCTGCCTAAGGGTGGCGAGTACCACCAAGAGAGTCGCTACGGAACGGATCCAGACGCCGAATTCGTGCCTTGGGGACGCGGCAGCTTCAAGCCTGCGCCGAGACAGCAGCCGACGTCCCCGGCTCAGGAACAAAACACAGAACAGGAACCCACGCCCGAAGACGGAAGCGGAGCGCAGGAGGAGACGCCTCCTACGAACGATGAAGGCAAACAGTCTCCAGCAGAGCCCACCAACAACACCGCGCCAACGCCAGCGTCAGCACCAACGCCGGCAGCAGCGCGCCCGTCAGCGCCTCCTCCAACCAGGCCTCCGCCACCGCCTGAGCCTGCCGGCCCCTCTCCTGAAGAGATCGTCGCCGCCATCAATCAGGCGCGCGAAGATGGCAGGGCGCTAGGTTACCAGCAAGGTGTTGATGCGACACGGCGTGAATTGAGCGCCACCATGTCGACCCTGCGCAAGCTGGAGGCGCAAATCACGACGCTCGCGGCGGACGCCGTTGAACGTAACGCTGACATCATGGCGCATCACGTTCGGCGCATCGCGCAGGATCTCTTCGGCGCCGTCTTTGCTGAAATGCCAGAAATATATGTCGAGCGCATCAAGACCGCAGCTGAAATGTTCACCAAGGCTGGCGCTGACTTCACGCTGGCGATGAACCCTCATGATGTGCTCGCGCTACACTCGCTCATGCAGGAAAGCGAGATCTTCGAGAAGATCCGCATCATAGAGGATGACTCGCTTCAATCAGGCGTCTTCCATCTTTCCTCGCGAGATCTTGACTACGAAGACGCTCATTTGTTGACGGACACGCAGGGTTCTTGAACATGCTTGATATGACCGCTGTTCTTGATCGGCGCCTGAAGGGCGTCAAAGCCAGCCGGATCACCAGCGCCGCTGGTCGCGTGCGACGATATGATGGTCAGATCGTCCATGCGAGCTCTTTCCCCGCCTCGGTCGGGACCGAATGCCGGGTAGCCTGTGAAAATGGCGAATGGGCCGAAGCGGAAGTGATCGGCTTTCTCGATAATTATACCGTAATGGTTTTGACAGGCGGATCTGCGCCACTGCTTGCCGGCGCGCGCGTCGAAACCGTACAGCGCGCGGATGTGGTGCGTGTGGGCGATGGGCTTCTCGGCCGCGTGTTTGATGGCGCAGGTGAGACGCTTGACGGACTCTCAGCGGCTCATCTGAACGAGCAGTGGCCTTTGCGCGGCGAGCGCGTCAATCCTCTGCGCAGACGCCCTGTGCGCGAAACGCTTGACGTCGGCGTGCGCGCCCTGAACGGTTTGCTCACAGTCGGCCGCGGCCAGAAGATCGGCATCATCGCAGGCAGCGGCGTGGGTAAATCATCTCTTCTGTCCTGCATCGCGCGTTACACGGAAGCCGAAGTCGTCGTCATCGGCCTCATCGGCGAACGTGGCCGAGAGGTCGCGGGTTTCGTGGAGGAGCTGTCGACAGCTCCATCCTTCGCACACACCACCGTCGTCGCTGTTCCTGCCGATCAATCGCCCGTGCTGCGTCTGCGCGGCCTTCATCGCGCCACAGCCTATGCCGAATATTTTCGATCAAGGGGCAAGCATGTGCTCTTAATGATCGACTCATTGACCCGTGTGGCTCATGCCCAACGCGAGCTTGGCCTTGCGCTTGGAGAGCACCCAACAACAAAGGGCTATCCGCCTTCCGTGATCTCGCTGATTGGTTCAGCGCTGGAGCGGGCGGGCCTCGATGGGCAAACCGGCGGCAGCATCACTGGCGTCTATACCATTCTCGCCGACGGTGATGACATCACGAACGATCCAATCGTCGATACGGCGCGCGCCATCCTTGATGGCCATATCGTTCTTTCGCGCAAGCAGGCCGAGCAAGGCATCTTTCCTGCAATCGATGTGAACGCCTCCATCAGCAGAACCATGGTAGATTGCGTATCCCCGAGCCATGTCGCAAGGGTCCGCAAATTCCGTCGCTACCTCAGCCTGTGGGAACAGAACCGTGATTTGATGCTGCTTGGCGGCTACCAGACGGGTCAGGACCCCGAACTCGACTCTGCATTCCAAGCTCATCCCGCGCTGATCGGTTATATTCAACAAGGCATGCATGAACGCTCGACATTCGTCGAAAGTGAAGCCCGGCTCCAGACCCTCCTGCCCTGAGGGGACCAATGAGCCGCGCCCGCACAATGGAATTGATCGCACTGAAGCAGACCATCACGCTTCAGGCCTATCGTCGCGAGGCTAAGCGCCTCTTCGATGAAATTGCACGCCTTGAAGCTCGCATAGCACAGATCGTCGAACTTGATCGCGGCTATCGTGAACAGCTGACCCATCCCGAAATGCACATCACCGAATATCGTGATGTCCTGCAAATCATCGGAAAGCTTCGTGAGCGTAGCGACATCGATAAGGCGCGCAACGAGATTCTCGACGTTGAACGCACGCGCCTGCGAAGCCTTCTGGCTGAGAAGACTCGTCAAATCGAAACCCTTCAGGAAACCGCCAAACAGGCCAGATATGAAGAAAGGCGTCAAATGGACGAACGCCTGGAAAGACTGGCGCCAGCACGCAGAGACTAATGGCACAATACTTGCTGTTCTATCGATAGGTGTTGAAAAATCGACACATCGTCTGACTCAGGGGCGCCCGAACTTGCAGCCGCTCGCAATACCCAAGGCTTCCATAACCGCCGATGCTGGCGACAGCAGCGGCTCTTCGACCGCGCCCGGAAAAGGCTCGGGCGGCGCTATTTTTAACGCGCTCATGACGGCTGCGGCGCCCGCTTCTGCGATTGGCGGTTCAGATAACAGCCAAATCCCTACCGACGCGGAGACGTCGCAAGACTCAGGTGAAGCGGTCGCAGCCTTGGCTGCAGCGACCCAAGTCGCATCTCGGGGCGTCAGCCTGAAAACAACCCCCGCGCCTACTGAGTTGAGCGTGAACTTGGAAAACAAGCTCGCGACCGATATTAGCGGCGACGTTAACATCTCCGCTCACACCGAAGGTGAGAGCGATGCGACGGCGGTGGACGAGCCGAAGGCCGGTTCAAAAAACAAGATCGAGGACGCCAACCAGGTGTCGGATCCTTCCGGCTTGAATGTACAAGCGCTGATCCATATGGCGGTGACCGCATCCGTCACCGTTTCTGACCAGAATGGTGAAGGGACGAAAGTCACTGAGGCACATGTCGAGGCCAAGGCGCACAGCGATATCGATAGCGACGCTGCGCAGGCGCTCTCAGTTACTTCAGACACAGCATCCGTCAGTTCTCTGACACCTCACGTCGTCGCTGACGTTCCGTCGACATCGCAGGTCGAAGACGCGATCGCGACGCAGTCAGAGCAAACTGTTTCGCCCCCAAAAATCGCCGCGCTGCAGGCAGTTGCATGGTCCGGTTCCAAGACGCCGAAGGCCAACAGGGACGTCGACACTACAGTCAGTGAAGTGGCGATCGAAGCTGTTACGCCTTCGACGATTGCGACGACTGACGGGAGTTTGCCGGAAAAGAAAGATGGCGAGACGCAATCAAGCGATGCGTCGATGAAACTGATAGATCCAGCCGATCTCAACCCGGCCGCCATCGCGGTTGTCAGCGCGCAACTCGTGAATGTGCAAGCTCACGCACCGGAAGGGCAGAAGCCCGAAAGCGACGACCTGTTGCTGCAACCAGCAAAATCGCCACTGGTGCAATGGACCGATCCTGCGGCGATTGGCTCCTTTAACCAGGGTCGCGTCGCGCAGAGCCAAGCACTGGCGAGCGGCGCAGCCAATATCGTAAAAGCTGACAAGCCTGCCGAAGCGACAGATTCAGCCACCCCACCTTCCATGGGCAGCCTAGACGCTTTGGCGCAACAGCCGCAAGCGCTCGCCAAAGACGGCGCGCTGGCGACCACCCAAAGCTCCGAAATCCGCGACGTAACGCAGTTCACCACTACGGCGTCATCGCAAAACATCGATATCGACACGAGCGCGATCACGGCACAGCAGACTCACCCCGCAGCCAACGAGCCCCTCAGCAAGGCCAACCAGCAAAATGTGAATGCGCGCCAATCAGAGACTGTCCCCAACAAGGACAATGATGAGGTTGAGACTAGGGGCCTGAGTGATAATCAGACGAAGGATAGCGTGCATATCAGGGAATTGCTGAAGCTCGGCGTAACTGACATCACGCTTAACCAGGATGCACAACCCTTCGCCGTTCAGTCTGAGGTAGTGACGCTTCCAGCACTCTCCCTCCAGGACGCCACCAGCAGCCTCCCCTCGACGCCGCAGGCTTCGACCGTTGCTACGACTAATGTTGAAACAAATGGCGAGCGTCGCGCAATCGCAGACGACATCCGCCTTCGCGCGCTTGAACGCATGGTGGTGAACGCAGTACGTAATGGCACGCAGACACTAAGCCTCCAGCTTTATCCGCCGGGATTGGGGCAGATCGTGCTTCGTATCGCGATGGATGGTCAACGTCTGCGTCTGTCCACCCGCGCCTCCACGACTGAGGCGGCGGATACTTTGAGAAATATGGAAACGGATTTGCGCAGCGCCCTTTCTGGAAACGGGCTTCAGCTTGCCGGCTTCGACGTTTCCGACGATGGACCCAATGATGAAGCGCCGCGCCGTCAGCCGGCTGAGCCTGTCATTAAAACACGCAGCGGCGGGGCCGATGAGTCCTTCACCGTTGAACTGAACGCCTGAACGAAGGGGAGCCGAACCCATGGCAGCCGAACCCGAAGCGCAAGAACCGAAAAAGAAACTTCCGATCGTCAAGATCCTCGTCATGGTGGTCGGCGCAATCGTGCTGATTGGCGTGGGCGCTGGCGCCGCCATTCTCTTTAACAAGCTGACGAAGCCAGCTGATGAGAATCCGCTAGCCATCGTCATCGAACGCAAGGGCGCGCCTGCGGAGGCTGACGCCCATGGCGATGCAGCGGCGCAGGCCGAAGCGCCTAAAGATGCCCATGGCGCTGCTCCCGCAGCAGGAGGGCATGGCGATGGCGGTCACGGGGCGCCTGCGCCATCGGGCCCAACCGGCAAACCCGTGCCCTCGAAAGAACAGTTCGTCACGAGCTATTTCGAATTTCCGGGCAACTTCACGACCAACCTTCGCGGCTCTCGCCGGTTCGCCCAGATGTCGGTCGCTCTCGCCACCCAGTATGACAAGAAGGTGATCGAGAACGTGCAGAAGCACGAAGTGGCCATCCGCGCCGAAGTTCTGGCGCTTCTGGCTGAACAAACGGAAGCCGACGTCATCGGCGTTGATAACCGGAAAAAGCTTCAAGTCCTGATCCGCGACGCGATCAATAAGCTTCTCAATGAGCGGGTCAGCTTCGGCGGTGTGGAAGACGTATACATCACCGCCCTCGTCCTGCAGTGAAGAGCCATGGCATCGAACCGCAAACTCAGCAACGAAGAAGTCTCGGCGCTCATCGAGGGCCTGAACAACGGCGACATCGCCGGCGGTTCAGGCTCCCTGCCCGAGGTTGAATACAAGCCGTTCCAACTCGGCAATGAAGACGCTAGCCTTCTTGGCGATCTGCATACGCTTCGTCTCATAAACGAGCGTTTCGGACGCCAGGTGCGTAACGTCCTCTTGCCGATGCTCCGCTTTCAACCTCGCATTACGACCCTCCCGCCGGAGTCAAAGCGCTTCGAAGAGCACATGCGCTCGGTCGATGCGTTCACCAGCCAGAGCATCGCGAAGGCTGATACCCTCAAGAGCCTGATCCTTATCCGGATACCGCCCCGCCTCATCAGCATCCTCGTCAATACGTTCTTTGGCGGGAAAGGCGATTGCAACATCACGAGACAGACGGAATTCACTCCGACCGAAGAGCGCATTCACCAGGTTATCGTTGAAGGCGCCCTGCGTACGCTCGAAGATGCATGGCGGGAGGTCTACCCAGTTAATTTCGAATATATGAACACTGAGACCAATCCCGCCTTCACATCATTCGTCGAGGGGCAGGAAAACGTTGTCATCAACTCCTTCGTGGTTCAACTACCCTTCTCCAAACCTGCAACGATCGATATCGTCTATCCGCGCCAGGGCCTGAAGCAGATCGCAACGATCCTGCGAAGCAAGATCCAGCATACAAGCGATGGCCGCGATATGCAGTGGGCGCATCGACTTCGTGACGCTCTGCTGGAAGTGCCGCTCAATTTCATTCCGCGCATTGCAGAACCCGCCATCAAGCTTGGGGATCTTGTGAATGTTTATGAAGGAATGGTCGTCGAGATTCCGGCCTTCGATAGCGTCAAAATCTATGTTGAAGGCGAAGCGCTTTTTGATGCGACCATCGGCGAACGCGACGGCAAGATCGCAGTTCGTATAACCGGCTAGATGAAAGAGCGAGTTAGAAAATGACCACCGAGAAGCAATCGACGTCCGAAATCACGGAAAGCACGTCCAGCAACCTCAAGCGGCTGGAGAACATCGAAGTGCAACTGACGGTGGAAGTCGGCGGCACAAAGATTTCGATTGGCGACCTCATGAAGCTGAACGATGGTTCAGTGGTAGAGCTTGAACGCCTCGCGGGCGAACATCTTGACATTCTCGTCAACGGCACGCTGCTTGCACGTGGCGAAGTTGTGCTCGTCGGCGAGCGGCTTGGCATCCGCTTTACCGAAATCATCTCTCCTGAGAAGCGGGCTCGCAGCCTGTGATCAACCTGGGCGCCTATTCGATCACGATGCTTCTTGTGCTTGGCGGCCTCATTGGCTTCGCCATGGTGCTGACGCGCTATCGCGATCGTCTCCAGTCTTATTTTGGCGCCCGCACCGTCGTTTCCCGCGTAAATCTTGAAATCGCACCTGGCGCACGCATCATGGTGGTGGAGATTGAGGGCATGACCGTAGTCTGTGGCCTCAACAAAACAGGCATCACAGCTTTGCAGGTCGTGAAAAGCCCGATCAACGGGAGCGCCGCATGATCCGCAAGGCTCATCGCGCCCCATTTTTGCTGTCGCTCGCCTGCGCAGCTATCGCCTGCGGGACTACGCAGGCTATGGCTCAGTCTCCGGGCTTTGACCTGCCATTGCTTCAGCTGCAATCGCAGGCCGGCGGGGGGCAGACCCTTTCCCTGTCACTCCAGACGCTGGCGTTGATGACGGCATTGACCCTGCTGCCGTCGCTGCTGCTGGTCACAACGAGCTTCACGCGCATCATTATCACACTGTCGATTCTGCGACAGGCCATCGGCACGCAGCAGACACCACCCAACCAGGTGCTTGTTGGTCTAGCTATGTTCATGACCTTTTTTATCATGACGCCGACGATCAAACAGATCAATGAAGTTGCGTTCAAGCCCTATAGCGCCGGAACCATCCAGTTGGAGGAGGCGGCTGTGCGCGGTGGGGGCGTGATGAAGACTTTCATGCTACGGCACACGCGCGAGAGCGATCTGTTGCTCATGGCGGACTTGCAGGGCGACGCCCGTTATGAGGAAGCTGAAGCTGTTCCCTTCGTCGTTATTGTACCAGCCTTCATCGTCAGCGAACTACGCACAGCCTTCACAATCGGGTTCCTCCTGTTCCTACCCTTTCTTGTTATCGACATCGTCGTGGCCAGCGTCCTGATGTCGCTGGGCATGATGATGCTTTCGCCGACTCTTGTCTCCCTGCCGATCAAACTGCTTTTATTCGTCATCGTAGATGGATGGAGCGCGACTGTAAGCGCACTCGTTGAAAGCTTCATGAGGAACTGACACATGCAGTATCAGCAATTCATCATGATCGGCCGCGAAACGCTCCAGAGCGTTCTTTGGACCGTCGGGCCGACCCTGATCGCTGCGCTGCTGATAGGCTTGATCATCGGCGTATTCCAGGCGGCGACCTCGATCAACGAAGCGACTCTTACCTTTGTGCCTAAACTTCTCGTCATAGGCGGCGTGCTGGCCCTGTCCGCCCCGTTCATGATCTCGACCATCAGCACATTCTTCCAGACCGTCTTCACTGAAATCGCGAGGGTGAGCAGATGATCATCCTCAACGATGAATTCCTAATGTCGAAAGTCAGCATGTTTCTGCTGCTTTCCATCAGGATCTCCGCGTTCTTTCTAGTGTCTCCGGTCTTCTCTGCCTCTGCAGTCACCGTACCTATTCGCGTAGCGATCATGGCGGGACTGACATTCATGCTCATGGCGACCATTTCGGCGCCTGCTGTGGACCTGTTTTCACCGACGGGGTTTACGGTGATCATGCGCGAGGTCATCATTGGCGTTTCCATTGGCATTCTCTTTCAGATCGCCTTCGCCAGCGTCGCCATGGCTGGTGAGCAAATCGCATCCTCAATGGGCCTTGGCTTCGCCTCTCTCGTTGACCCGCAGACTGGTGCGCAATCGGTTGTCGTCACTCAGTTCATGTCCATTCTTATGACGTTGATTTTCCTCGTAACAGAAGGCCATCACGTCCTGCTTCGCCAACTGGTGGCGAGCTACAAGGTCGCGCCCATTGGTGGCGATCTTAATGCTGATTTGTTTCTCGGGATCGTCAAGGCTGGCGCTCTGGTCTTTTCCGCAGCGCTCATCATCAGTCTGCCAGCTATTGTGCTTCTTTTTCTCGTAAACATGCTGATCGGCTTCATGACACGCGTCGCGCCGCAGATGAACATCTTTTCCGTTGGCTTTCCTCTGACAATCATGGTCGGTTTCGCGATGATCATGTTCAGTCTGCCGTCCATAGGAAACGCCATGAGCGGCCTCGTTCAATCCGCTTCGGGAATGGTCCGTGATATCGTCCTAGAAACAAAGGCGCTGCCATGAGCGATCAGGAAGGCGGCCAGGAAAAAACAGAACAACCTACAGAACGACGGCTTAGAGAAGCCGTCGAGCAAGGTCAGGTCCTCACATCAAAGGATTTGACCATGAGCGTCGTGCTGCTCGTGGCTGCAGCGCAGTTTTACTTCATTGGTAGAAATTTCTTCTACGAAATGCTCAACACGTTTCGCAACGGGCTGGATATATCTGGCCCGCTTGCGCGTGAAATTCCGTTATTGAACGTGTTGGGAGATCGCTTCGGCTCAGCGGTCCTTATCGTTCTGATGTTCAGCGTACCGTTGGCTCTGGCTCCCATGGTGACGCAAGGTCTCTTCGGTGGCTTTCATTTCACGTTGGAAAACCTCGCTTTCAAAGGCAGTCGCCTTTCGCCGATGGCTGGCCTTAGTCGCATGTTTGGCATGCAATCACTTATTGAGCTCGGCAAATCGATCTTGAAGGTTATCACCATCGGAACCATCGGCTTCTGGTTCCTGATGTCGAATCTGCCCGATATCTTGAGCTTGGCGGAATCTCCATTTGAATCCGCCATGGAAAGCACGGGCATGCTCTTTTTGCTCACCTTGCTCGTGCTGGTGGGCGCCGTCGCGATCCTGGGCGCTATCGACGCTTTCATCCAATGGCGCCAGCACAGTCAGCGCATGTTGATGAGCAAGCAGGAAATGAAGGACGAGCACAAGCAGACGGAAGGTTCGCCTGAAGTCAAAGCGCGCATCCGCAAGATGCAGCAGGAGATGGCGCAACGTGGTTCGGTGGCCCAGGTCGAGCAAGCCCAGGTGATCATCGTCAATCCAAAGCGCTTCGCCGTCGCTTTGCGTTACGACTTCGAGGATGGCACAGCGCCGAAGGTTCTGGCGAAGGGGACAGACGCTATCGCGGCGAGCATCCGCGAAAAGGCCGAAGCGCTTGGCGTGCCGATCCTCACAATTCCGCTTCTAGCGCGCGCGCTCTACTTCACCAGCGAGATCGGCGCCGAGATCCATTCGGATCTTTACCGTGCCGTCGCCACCGTTCTCAGCTTTGTGTTCCAAGCCGCGCCAGGCGCTGATTTGCCTGAAGTCGAAGTACCCGAGGAGCTTCAGTTCGACGCCAACGGCCGCAAAACCGGAGCGCGCGCATGATCGTGCAATCTTGCTTCGGCTGCCGATACTTCCTCGTCACTCACAATCCGGCGGCGCCATACGCCTGCCGCGCCTTCCAATTTCGATCACGGCGCCTGCCTTCGCTAGAGGTGAAGGCCTCCTCTGGGCAGGTCTGTGGCCGGCGTGAACCAGCCGTCGCCGCAAAAAGGAGCGTAGAACAATGACTAAGCCCCCTATCTCCGTTTCACAAGGAAAGCCTGCGGAGGCTGAAGCCGAAAACGCGGGCGGCGATGGCGGCGCTTCCGAAGGTGGCAAGTCTCCGCTCAAAAAGCCGCTGGGCTTAAGCCTTCGCAAGCCTTCGCTTTCACCTGAAAGCAAACCTGCGCCAACGCCCAAGACGCCCATCGAGGAAGCCATCGAGCTTGCGCTGGCCTCTGCAAGCACCGCTGTGGATTCGGCCCAGGAGATCCAGCGCCTCCGCAACGAAGTGCAAACGGTGGTGCAAGGTTCGCGGCGCTCGAACATGATCCTCTTCTATTCGACGATTCTGGTGATCGTGTTCGCGAGCGTCGGCCTCTTCAGTGCGCTTGTTTTCTACAAGCGCTCCTACAACGAGTTCGATGCAGTCGCAAAGGTGAACCGCGACGCCTTGCTGGCCTTCGCAGGGGAGATCAACGGACTTATCACGACCAGTTCGAAGATCGAGGAATCCTTGAAGGTTTCCGAACAGGCTCTCGCGAGTGCGGGCTCGCAGACCGAGGAAATCAAAAAGGCGATTCAGGGCTTCACAGCGGCGCATAATTCGCTTGCCGGAAAGATCCCCCCTGCGAGCGCCTATGACAAGCCCATTGCAGCTTTGAAGCAGTCAATCGACGATCTGACCGCGTCGAACAAGGGCGTCAACGCCCGGCTGATCGATATGCAGCAAGCGCAGACAGCACGCGACCAGGCGCCGCCTCCTCAGGCTGCTGAGAAGCCGAAGGTGGAAGTTCAGAAGACGCCGCCGAAGCGCGCACCTTCAGTTGCGTCAGGTCGCGACAGTCTTATTCGCTTTCCGTAAACAACGGGATCATACCGGATGAAAACCGAGCAGCGCACCTTCGATAATCCTGTGCAGGTGACACGTGTTTCGCGCTTTACCAAAGCCGAGCGAAATGGGCTCCTGGCGGGAGACCTTATCCTTGCGCTCGGCGCCCACGCCCCAACCGACGTGCTCGAAAATCCGGAACTGGCGACCAGTCTCAAACATGGTGAGTGGCTGCTGGTACGCCGCGAGGATATAGCTTTTCGCCTCGCCATCGGCGAGGGACTGGAAGGCTGCACATTCGAAGCCACAACACCTGCAGAGAATGTCACAGTGCCCAGTAGCGGCCAATGGGAGTCCTATTGGGGCGGCGTGCAGTCAGGCGGCGCGATGGTGATGATCCCTGATCATATATCCTGGGGCTGGGCGTTGTTGCCGCCTGTGCTCTACGCCCGGTTCCACAATTGGCAAATGCTCACGGCCATAGGTTTCGTCTGGTCCATCGCATTGGTTGAAGGACCGGTGACCTTCGTTCTGTCCTACCTGCTTGCGGTGGCGGTCGCTCTGGTGGGGGGCTCGACAATGCTGGTCGACGCATCAAAGAAACAGGGCTACGCCCCCAGGGGGCATTATGGCCTAGCCTCCTACAAGAGCGCGGCGGCTCTTGAGCTAATCACAGCCCGCCTCCTGAAGCCCAAGCCCCATGCGCCGAAACCGACGCTGGATGTCGAGGTCGAAGCTAGCTGATCGAAAAAATGGATTCTTGCTCAGGCCTTGGAGCGAGACGCGTGCATTGCGGTGATGAAATCGACGATATCAGGCGCAAGGCCCGTGCGGCTGGCCACCACTTCACGCGGCTCACCCGCTCGTGCTAGCTGAATAGCAAGCTCGACCGCCTCAGGGGCCTCACGAGAGGGACCGGCTCGCAGTTGAAGATCCAGCATCTTCATATCTGACTGCATCTGCCGCACTTCATGCTCGAGGGTCACCTCGCGTTCGTCGAGCACTTCAGACATGCTTCTGCGATGACGGCTTTCTTCGAGTACGAGCAGATTGATGCGCGCCGACAATTCGTCATGCCGCGCCTGCCAGGCGTTTTCCTTGATGCGGATGTAGAGAAAGCCGCCGACGCAGACGGCGACGCTCACAAACATTGACGCCAGAGCGAGGAAATCACTCATGTCAAAGACCCGCCTCAGGGGTGCGCCACGCCGCGATCGCAATATCGAATGCACGCAGCCGGGAGCCAAGAAGCGTCTCAATTTCCTGACTGGCGGCTTCGAGCTCCTGTATCAAGTCCCGCTGGCCAACTCGGGCCGCTCCGCCTTCAGCATTCGCGCGCTCAAGCAAAAGCTTGATCTGAGCAGTACAGGCCTCGACCACAGCGAGATCGGAAACGGCTATTGCGCGACCAAGCTGCGTGACAGCGTCGCGTAGGGATAGAAGGTCAGCTTCCAAAGATGTCTCGGTCAATGGCTATCCTGCGCTAGGCCTGTTCCCCGACCAAAGATTCCAGCATGCGCTTGGCAAGCAGGTCGAAATCCACCGGATAGGCGTTGTTGCGAATTGCACTACGTATAGCGTCTACACGCGCCCGATCAATAGGAGCCCCACCAAGAGACCCAACGGACGCGCTGATCTCCACCGATTCCGCGCCCGTGGCCGCAGAAAGCGCTGAAGACTCGACGGAAGCCGAGGTTTTAGACGCGTCGGTCTTGCTCGACTTGCGCGAGCCAGACTCAATCAGGTTCAGGTTCTGACGAATGCCGTCGATCATGGTTCCACCTCTATGCCATTATAAACGGCCGCGGATTAAAAAACTATATACCAACAAAGCCTGCGACCCAAACTTTGTCAGAGAGCCATCACGCTCACGATTTTGCCGCGCTCAAGTCGGCCCTTCAGGACCGCCCCGGTTCTGGAGTTCTTCACGGCGATCAGATCGCCCTCGTAGCCATCCTGCTCAGCGCGACCTGGCACGCTGATCTCGAAACCGGACCCATTGGCCACCAGGGTGACGTTCTCCCCCTTGGCGACCAGAGGCGCGCGAGCGACGTTCCTGGCGGCGAGCGGAGCGCCGGCTCCAATGGGATAGGTGACCCGCAGGCCAACCACCTCGCGGATAGATTTGAACACCTGACCAGTGGGCTGCGATGAGACCTTGCGCTCCTCGAGCACCTCGGCGGTCAGAACGGCGCCGGTCGGCAACTCGACTTTCGGCACAACCACCACCCACGACGGAGCCGTGGCCATACCCTCGCTCGAAGCCTCGACCTTCGCAGCGGGCGGCTGCGAGTTCTGATCTATGCGTAGAACATAGGACCAGTCCGGGTCCTTGCAGCGCATTGTGAAGGTTGTGCTTGAAGCGCCCCGAGGCGCAATCTCAATTTTATCGCAAGCGGCCACGCTCAAGCGCGGATCTAGCGGCCCGATAGCTTTTGAATCCGGAACGGTTCGCCCGTTGCTGCGCAACCAATCGCCCATCACGCGACGAATATCGTCCGCGCCCCAGGATTCAGCCGAAGCGACGTTGGGCTCGGCGACCGCAGAGCAAGCCGAAAGAACGCCTATGAGCAATGCCAGTTTAAAGCTGCGCATGATCTGGGGTTACCTATCGCATAAGAGTGGCGATCGCATTGGCGGGGATGCCAGGCTTCGCTTTCATGGTCCGTGCGAGTGATTGCGTTGGGGTGACATCATCGATCCTGATGACTTGCCATTCATTGGTCGTGTTCGGCAGCGTTACAAGAAAATAGTCCCCCCGCTGCACGCCATGCTCGATTCCGACCGAAAGAACGATCTCCCCCTTATTGGAGGCCCGAACCAGAGCACGAAGCGGTTTACAGGCGAGTTCCTCGTCGAGATCCTCGCGGATCTCATCAAAGAGAGGAGCGAGATCGATGCGCGGTTGAATATGCGGGGCGGCGGTAAGCCCTATCACGCTCTCCCATCCGAATACGCTTCGCTGATCGGGGACCACCATTTCGCGATGAATGTCCTTGATTCGCGCACCTGTGAAATTATCCTTCAGCGTAAGCGTCATGCGAACCACAATGTCGGTGACGTTAACGAGCGCGCTATCCCTACGCACCCGCTCCACAATGATCCCGCCCGAAACCGAATAGCCACCAGCGCTCGGAAGGGAATTGGTCAATTGCGCCATGTAGTCATATTGGGAGCGATGAGTGCGCTCGTCGCCAGGGGTCTGCCGCAGATGCCGCTGGTCAGAAATTTGATAACCATTCCCCTCGGCGAGCGAAGCGATGCCGCGCGACAAGCCTTCAGCGACATTACGCTGCACCTGCCCCTGAATGCCCGGAGCGACGCGCGTACTGATTTCGCGAATGTCGAGGTCAACGCGCTTTCCGCCGCAGTTCTCCTCGTCCGTCAAGCCGATCGCCTCGATGCGGACGATGAAAGCTGCGCCTTCACGACCTTCAAAAAGGATATGATAGCCAGAGAACCGCCCCGCGACGAGCGTGCTGCTCTCTTCTTTGAGAGCGCCGTCGGTGTCTACAAGGCTAATCCCTCGTACACGTGAATCAAGTTTGGAAGCGGCGTCATAAAGCGCGTCCGCCAGCGCAGCCTGGCGCGCCGTAGACATGTCTTTACCAGCGATAATCGCCCTGCCCTCGCCTTGCACGAACCGCTGGCCCGCGTGGGCCTGAGCGAAAGCCGCGAGAGAAATGCCGACAGCGAGTAGGAAAGCGAAAGGGCGCATCACAGCTCCTTAGCGATGATGACGGTTGGGCCAGCGGGCGCGCATGGCGTCAACTTCCCAAGCGTCCACCTCAAGGACGGCCTCATAGACATCGTTGCGAATGGGCGTGAGGCTGATGACGCGAGCGCCGCGCACAAGACCATCGACGCTGCTACGCAACTGATCGCTATAAACGCCGCCACCTGCGAGCGATGTCTGGCCCGATATGTCGGCGCCATAGATCTTTTCAGCAAGCTCGCGCATCGCGGCCGCCTTGGCGGCCCTGATCGCCATCAGCTGCTTCTGCGCGGGCGTCTTGCCCGGCTGAATACGCAATGAAGCATACCCAATAGCGCGGTACGGGATTTGCTCATTCACGTCAGCGCCAAGCTGCATCTCTTGCGCCGAGCATCCCGTAAGCAGAAGGCACGCGGCCAAAACCATCGAAGTTTTCACGTCTCGACCTCTTATAAAGCCAGTTAAGACGGAGCTAGCAAAAAGCGTGCCGCAACAGGAAAGGGCTGGCATGCCCTTTGCAACCCTCAATTTCGTAGGGTTTTACCTCGAAAATCTGTCGGAAACCGGACGCAACCGTTGGTGAGTGACGGAAATCCGACAGCGGAGATGAAGAGTGGCTGACGTAGCTCTGATATCGCAGGGATCTGGCGCCGGGCGGATGTTAAAGTCGCTCGTCATGCCTATCGCCTTGATCGCCCTCATCCTGATGATGGTGGTCCCGGTGCCGCCGTTGCTGCTTGATATATTCTTCACGCTCAACATCGTGCTGGGTCTCGCCATCCTAATGGCCAGCCTGAATACATTCCGTCCGCTGGAATTCTCGTCCTTCCCAACGGTCCTCCTCTTTGCGACGATCCTGCGTCTGTCGCTCAACGTCGCCTCCGCCCGTGTCGTGCTAGCCCATGGCCATGCAGGCACGGATGCTGCGGGTCAGGTCATCAAGGCGTTCGGCGAGTTCATCACCGCAGGCAATTTCGCCATCGGCCTGCTGGTCTTCTTCATCCTCGTCATCATCAACCTGATCGTGATCGTGAAGGGTACTGGCCGCGTGTCTGAAGTGAGCGCGCGCTTCACCCTCGACGCGATGCCCGGCAAGCAAATGGCGATTGACGCCGAGCTAAACGCCGGTCTTTTGACCCCTGAAGAAGGAAAAAAGCGCCGCGAGGAAGTCACCCGTGAATCGGACTTCTACGGCTCCATGGACGGCGCCACGAAGTTCGTGAAAGGCGACGCCGTCGCGGGTTTGATGATCCTTGGCATCAATATCGTTGGCGGCCTGATCGTCGGCATGGTGTTCCACGGCCTCACCCTCTCCAAGGCGGCGAACGTCTACACGACCCTGGCCATCGGCGACGGTCTCGTCGCGCAGATCCCCTCGCTGCTTCTCTCTCTCGCCACAGCCGTGATCGTGACCCGCGACTCCTCTGGTCATGATCTCACTGACCGCATGATGCGCCAGCTTGGCGGCAAGCGCGCCTGGTGGCCGGTATCGGGCATCCTTGGCCTCTTCGGCCTTGTGCCGGGCATGCCGACAACACTTTTCATCGGCGCCGGCATGATCTGCGCCCTCATCGCGATCAAGTCTTCCGCGCCCGGCGCCGCAGACGAGAAAGTTGCCGCTCTTGCTGAGGGAGGCGTCGAGATTGCCACAGACTCGGATTCCGAAAAGGACGGCCAGCTGTCGATCGAAGATGTGTCAAGCCGTACCCAGTTGCTTCTGGAAGTCGGCTACGGCCTGATTCCTCTCCTTGAAGATGACAGCAAGAGCTCGCTCGTCACGCGCATCACAGGTATTCGCAAACAAGCTTCGCGCGACTTTGGCTTCATCGTTCCAGCCGTTCGAATCCGCGACAATCTCTCCCTCGAGCCCAACGGCTACCGCGTCACCATCGGGGGCGTCATCCTCGCCGACGATCGCGTGCAGCCCGGCAAGATGCTTGCGATTCAAGGCGGCAAGAGCAACGTGGTCCTGCGCGGCGATGCGACCAAGGACCCCACTTTCGGTCTCGACGCCATCTGGATCGACCCGCAGGAGCGCGCGCGCGCTCAGGCGGCGAGCTATACAGTCGTTGACCCCAGCACCGTCATCGCAACGCACTTCAACCAGCTTCTGCGTCAGAACGCTGGCGACCTCCTGAGCCAGGACGAGGCGCAGGCGCTTCTCGATCACGTCTCCAAGTCTTCCCCAAATCTTGTGACAGGCCTTGTGCCCAAGATCTTGCCCTTGAGCATTCTAACGCGCGTGCTGAAACTGCTGCTTGCCGACCAGATTTCGATCAGCGACATGCACCGCATTCTCGAATGTCTCGCGAGCGAGAAGAGCCGCGAAGTGGACGAGCTGGTGGACGCCGTGCGCGTGGCTCTGGGCCCGCTCATCATCCAGCGCGTCTGTGGTCCGAAAGAGGCGCTATCTGTCATTACGCTCGACCCTGCACTCGAGCAGGTCATCATGCAGAACGCACGCGCTGCCGGTACTGGCGCGAGCATCATCGAGCCGAGCCTCGGACGTAAACTCATCGAATCTTTTCAGGAGCAGTCGCGTGTACTGGCGGAGTCGAACAAGCCACTCGTGGTCGTCACCAGCCCCATGCTGCGTCGCGACCTCGCCACGCTCGTCCGTCAGGCGGCGCCCGACGCGCTTACCCTCAGCTTCCGGGAAGTTCCCGAAACGAAACGTATCACAGTCGTAGCCGTAATCGGCAGCACGGAATGAAAGGATCGCGCGGATGATGAACCGAATGAAAGTGTTCGCCGCTGACAGCGTCGAAGCTATGGCGAAAATCACCAGGGAGCTTGGAAGCGAAGCTCGGATCTATTCGACGCGGCGGGTGAACGGCGGCATCGAGATCATCGCGGGCGCCGGCACGGACGACGAGGAGGACACGCTTGACGCTGTCCAGCGCGGGCTGTCCAATCCCAAGGCGAAGGCGCAGGCTGATTTCGCCTCGTTGCTCGCCAGTGCACGCGAAGTGGCGCGTTATGGCGATCGCGCGCAGAAGGCTCCGAACCAGACGTCCGATAACCCATACCGGCCTCGCCCAGCCGTTGACGAAACGCGGATAGCCGCAATCGAAAGTACGGTCGCCGATATCAAGGCGATGCTGAGCTGCGGGCTGATGACCAACGCCCTTTCGACAGCGGGCGCGAGCCCCGAGCTCATCGCAATATTCCTCGCCCAGTCCGGCGCCTATGAGCAGGAAAACGCAGACAAGAAATTTGGCGGATTCCTCGCCAAGCGTCTCGCTTATCCTGAAGCGGACAAGTTGCTGAGCATCCCCCGCGTCATCGTCACTCTGGGGCCGTCCGGGGTGGGCAAGACCACCCTGCTCGCGCAGATGATCGCCCGCCTGCGCATGACCGAGCCCAATGCGCGCGTGACCCTCGTCAACGCTCATACCAACCGCTTCGGCGCTGCAGAAGATCTGCGCGCTTACGGCCGCATTCTCGATACCCCCACCATCGACATCAATCATCCCGATGAATTGGCGGACTTCGTAAAAAGCATCGACCAGCGCATCTACGTTTTCATCGATATGCCGAGCGCGCCAGATGAATGCGCGCGCATCTCGGAGGTGTTGCAGGAAAACGCCGATCGTCTTGCGCCCATCACGCGCATCGGCGTGGTGCCCGCTAGCGTGTCTCGCGAGTCGGCTGTCAACATCATGGAGCGTTACAAGGATCTCGAAGCTATCGCGATCACCAAACTCTCCGAAGGAAGCCCGACGGCGGCCATGCTGGGACAACTCAGCCTGCGCAACGCAAAGATCGCATTCCTCGCCTCGACCGCGCATCTTACCCGTGGCCTCTCGGAGCCCGGACCAGACGACATCGATCAGCTCATTCGTGGCTCTCTCCTCCCCTCCGTTCCCGCAGAGGTTTAATCGGAATGACCAAAGTCATGCAAAAAGGTCAGGCGATCGCCATAACGAGCGGCAAGGGCGGCGTAGGTAAGACGAATATCGCTGTAAATCTGGCGCTATCGCTTTGCAAACTGGGCAAGCGGGTCGTTCTGTTCGATGCGGACCTTTCCCTTTCGAACGCCTATATATTGATGGGCCTCAGCCCGAAGCAGACCATTGTCGACGCGCTTGAGGCCGACCTGCCCCTCAGCCAGGTCTGCACGGATGGACCCATGGGCCTCAAGCTCATCTCGGGCGGCAGCGGGCTGAACGAACTCATGAACATGTCGACGAAAAGCCGACATCGCATCACTCGCTCGCTCCGCGAACTTTCAAATGAGTTCGACTACCTCGTGGTTGATACGGCGGCAGGCATCGAAGACAATGTTCTCGACTTTGTTTTCGCATGCAATCGCGTTTTGGTCGTGGTCGTTGGCGAGCCTGCGGCCTTCATAGACGCCTATGCCTGCATAAAGGTGTTGAGCCAGTTTGGCCGAGTGACGCATTTCGACATCGTGGTGAACCTCGCCCGAGATGAGGCGCATGGGCGCGATGTGTTCAAACGGTTCAAGGGCATCGTTGACCGCTTCCTCACCGCCAATCTCTATCACGCAGCGACAATACCCGAAGATGACCATCTGCTCGCGAGCGTCAACAACTGCATGCCCCCTCTTGTGTCCGCGCCGGACTCGAAGGCCGCCAAGGCCCTTGAAGCCCTCGGTAATATGATCGCCGGGCCGAAGGCTACGCCCATCAATGAAGACGAAGATATGTTCTTCGCCAGAGATTCCATCGTCCCGCAGGGGGCAATACAATGACGATCACGCAAGCATATGCTGCGACGAACGCGAGTCCGCGGGAAGTCGAACAACGCGTTCGCACGCACATGCAACTTGTTCGCAAGATCGCATGGCAGATCCACGGACGCGTTCGTGATGTATTCGAAATTGATGATCTCGTGCAGATCGGAATGGTCGCGCTTGTCGAGGCGGCCAAACGATTTCAGGATCTGGGTCAGGCGAGCTTCTCGAGCTATGCTGCGGTGCGCATTCGTGGCGCGCTGACAGACCATTTGCGTAAGAACCTGACGCTCACACGTCTGGGCGTGCAACGTCGTACGCAAATAACCATTGCGGAACTTGCCGTGAAGGCGGCTGGCGGCGACCCAGCGAACCGCGAGCTTGTGGCAGCCGAGCTCGGCATCAGCATCGCTGAATTTCAATCATGGCGCGACAAGACATCGTCGACCCCTAACAAGTCGCTAGACGAAATCTATGATGACCACTCCGTCTGGTTCGCTGACGACGGACATACGCCAGAGAGCGCCCTGGTCGCAGACCAACTGCGCGCAACCCTCGCCACACATCTTAAGCGCCTCAAAGAACGTGAAGCGCTGGTGCTGCAGCTCTATTATGTTGAGGAGTTGAACCTCGAAGAAATCAGTGAAGTCCTTTCCGTCACAGTCGGCCGAGTATCGCAACTAAAGAAAGCAGCGCTGGGGCAGCTTCGCGCATGGATGCAGGAATCCTGAAACTGGAACTTTGACGCAAGCACAATGGTCGAAGCCTCGGCATTCCCGAGACTCCGCGTCCGGACAAACGAAATTCTTCAAATTTTCCTTTATATTCAAGCCAATGACACTTGGCACATGAATTGCTGAATTCATCACGGCGCTAATGCCGAAACGTGGACTGCCGGAGAGCTCTGTCCGATGATGAAGACTGCACTGACAGGCGTAATGTCCGCCTCTCGCGACCTTAGCGTCATCTCTAACAACCTCGCCAACGCTATGACCGTTGGCTTTAAACGCTCCACGTCGCAGTTTGTCGACGTCGTGGGTTTAAGCCAAAATGATCGGCCGGGCCTCGACATCGGCCAGGGCGCGATGACTGAGATCGTCCGCCGAAGCGATTCACAGGGCGCGATCAGGACCACAGGCAGCGCTCTCGATCTTGCCCTCGTTGGCCCGGGTCATTTTACTTATGGCGACACGCCGTCTGCATCGGCCGCCGCGTCGACATCGAGCGATCAAACTTACTTCTACAGCCGCTCAGGTCAGTTGCAGATCACTGCTAGTGGCCAGCTCGTCGACCGTTCGTCCGGACGCCCGCTCATGGCGCTATCGGGCGGCAAGCCGGCGCCGATCAACGTCGCCGCAGCAGCAAACGGCGACCTCTCGCAGGTCCAGTCCGTATCTGTCGACACAAAGGGTGTGATCAGCGTTACGAAAACTGGTGGCGTGGTCACACCCATCGGCGTGCTCGCCATCGCCCATTTCAATAATGAGGATGGGCTGAAAAATCAGGGCGGATCTGTTTTTTCCGAGACGGACGACTCCGGCCCTGCCCTGCTTGATCGCGCCTCGACCAACGGCCTTGGCTCCATCCAGCAAGGGGCCGTCGAAGACGCCAACGTCGACATGACAGCAGAAATGTTACAAATGATAAAGGCGCAGCAGGCGTATAATGGAAATGCGCGCGCTCTTCAGACTGGATCTGAAATGCTTCGCTCAACAATCGAAACACTTACTCGCTAAGCAGTGACACATCAGTAGCGGATATAGCTGGGACAACGTTAAAAAAGAGGTGGAGTTCATAATTCGTTAACCATAAACTGCACCCAGTCCGGGCGCGGTGTACCACGCCCTTTTTTCGGGCCGGGGTAGCGTGTAATGGCTCTCGATCTTCCACCTCTCGTCCGCGCGCCGCTGTCCCTGCTCGCGCCGGTCAAAGGTTTTAACACTGATGATCCGCTTCGCGTCGATCCGACTGGGAGCACCTTCAACAGTGAAGACAGCGACCCTTCGCAGAATTCCTTCTCCGGCGACGCTTACCGCTCGCCGACGGATGATGATCTTCGTACGGGGTCCCGTCCTGAGCTGCCGGTCGGCAGCTGGATGCCCCGGGGGCCTGGCGTCGCGGCTGACTCAAGATCCTGGGACCAGTCTCGTCCAATCTATAATCCGCGCGGAGCGCCTGCCGACGCCGTGCCGGCCCTCAGCCGACTTCAGGCTCGAATATCATTCGAGCCTCTTTACCTACACCAATACGCCAGCACTCTTTACGCCTGCGTTTCCTTCTTGCCATGGAACCCATTTGAAAGGCGTGCGCGGGTTGATCTCCTGGTCTGAGGATGGGTTGTGACAGAAGCGGAATTCTTCACCGAGCTTGAAAAATTGATGAGACTTTACCCCGCATTCACGATGGATCGGCAAACCATAGCGGGTGATATCATCCTGCGCCGAAACGATCTCGGCAAAACAAGCGCGCGCGCGCAGACAATGGCGGCCGCCTTCAAGAGCATCATGGCAGCTGACCCAAAGAAGCCGCGCAGCGGCGGGGGCTGGGTCTAATGGTCAAGAAAATCTTAGCCGCCGTCATTGCCGCACTCACTGGTCCCTTCGCGATGGCTTTAGGCATCTCGGCGCTCGTCATAGTGGGCGTCGTCGTGGGCTTCTTCATTTCCGCCAACATGGAAGCGTCCCAACTTGCAAGGCAGCAGGCCCAGAAAGCCGCCGCAGCTGAGGCGCTGAAAGGGCCAGAGCCACCCCAGCGCGTCGTCCAGGAGCCTAGCGATGGGCCCAATCCATTTGAACCGCGCTACGTATCCCTGGGCGAGGAAATCATGTCCCCCCTGCCCGGCAAGGGACGGGTGCTCATCATAGAAATAGACCTAGTGACCCAACGAGGCGAGAATGCAGAGTACCTACTCTCTTCAGAACGTGTCCCGTTGCGCGCGCTCGTCATGTCCATTCTCTCTGAACTAACCGTGGAACAGGCGACCGCCGCAGACGCCGGCCAGGTCATCTCCGCGAAACTCAAGCAAGCAATTAACGCCACCCTCTTTCCAAAGAACGGCATCGCACCGGTCGAGCGGATTTTGATCAAGAAGTATTTCGTTCAGTAAATATTTGATTTGGCTTGCTTTTGTAACTGGCACGAAGGTTGCTAGGTGACGATAGTTCCATCTAGGACTCGTCGCCGCCATGAATGTGATCGACAAATATCTTGCTCCGCACGCAACAGCGCTGTCGCTCAGACAGCAGCGCATGGAAGTGCTCGGCTCAAATATCGCAAATGCCGCCACGCCTCACTACAAGGCGCGCGATATCGATTTTGCGGCTGAATATAGCCGCGCGCTCGATGGCCAGGGCGCTCTCACCACAAGCAACTCCCTTCATATCGGAACCACCACCGGTGGCTCGAGCGAATTGCTTTATCGGCAGCCCCTCTCGCCCTCGCTCGATGGGAACACGGTCGAGTTGCATGTCGAGCAACTTAAATTCGCCGAGAACAGCACGCGATACGAGGCGTCTCTCCAGTTCGTCGGTGACCGCATCCGCTCCCTTCGCGCCGCCTTGAGAGGTGAATGATGTCGAACTTAACGATCTTTGACGTCGCCGCCAGGGCCATGTCAGCGCAACAAGTACGGCTGAATGCGGTGGCCAGTAATCTGGCGAACGCACAGTCGATTTCAAGCTCTTCCGACGCGGCCTATCGCGCCATGCGCCCTGTGTTTGAAACGGAATATGCGAGCTTCATGCAGAACACCGGCGTTGCGACGGTATCGGCGGTGGGCATTGAACGGTCTCAGGCCGCGCCGGAGAAGCGCTACTCTCCGACGCATCCGATGGCTGACAAGGACGGATACATCTACGCCACCAACGTCGATACCAACGAAGAAATGGTCGAGATGATGGAAGCCTCTCGGCAATACCAGAACAACGTCGAAGTCATAGCGACCGCTAAATCGCTCATGCTCAAAACCCTCAGCGTCGGAAAGTAATTAGACATGACGGATATCAGCACAACGTCACAACAGACGCTGGATTCATTGTTGAAGAAGCTGGGCGCCACGCCGGCCGCCACTACATCCACGACGCCCCATAAGACGCAGCTCGACCAGAGCGACTTCCTGAAACTTATGACCGCACAGCTGTCAAATCAGGATCCATTCCAGCCGCAATCGAACGATCAGATGATTGCGCAGATGGCCCAATTCTCGACCGTGTCGGGCATCACGCAGCTGAACTCCACGCTGAGCAGCATCTCCACCCAGATTTCCGAAAACAGGATCGCGACCGCAGCGAACTTTATTGGCAAGACAGTTCTCGTGCCCGGCAACATAGCGATGCCCGACGATACCGGCGCCATCAGCGGCGCTATCGATCTGCCAAGCGACGCTACATCGGTTCAGCTCCAGATCAGCTCTATGACCGCTAACGGGCAAGCGGGGGCGCTCGTCAAGAGCATCGATCTTGGCGCGAACCCGACGGGCCTCGTTGGCTTCCAGTGGGATGGCAAGGACGACAGCGGCGTCGCCGTGAACGCAGCGCGTTACATCGTCACCGCTTCGATGATGTCGGGTGGAAAATCCTCACAGCCCGCCACTGACGTCTACGCCCCCATAACAGAAGCCCCCGTGCCGGGCAGCGGCGAAGCCCAGACCCTGAGGGTGGCTGGCGTCGGCGTCGTCAAGATGTCCGACATACGCGCATTCAAATACTGAACCGCTAGCGAACAGCAGCAACCAGACCAGCTCCACGCGGGAAACACACCATGTCATTTTATACCTCGCTCACCGGCCTCAACGGCGCACAAGCTGACATCGCAGCCATCTCGAACAACATCGCCAACGTCGGCACGACGGGCTTCAAGCGGTCGCGCGCAGAATTCGGCGACATCTTCGCCACCTCGCCGTTGCAGGCCGCCAGCTCCGCCATCGGCTCGGGCACGATCTTGAAGTCGATCAAGCAGCAGTTCACGCAGGGCAACATCGAGTCCAGCTTGAACGCGCTCGATCTCGCCATCTCGGGCCAGGGCTTCTTCGCGCTCAAGCCGAGCCTGACCTCAACCCAGACGGTCTACACCCGCAACGGCGCCTTCAGCGTGAACAACGATCGATATGTCGTCGACGCGCAGGGCCAGCTGCTGCAGGTCTTCCCGGTCAACGCCGACGGCTCGGTCATCGCGACAGGCATCAACTCCGCCAAGAACCTTCAGCTGCCCACGACCTCAGGCTTGCCGAAAGCATCGCAGACCATTCAGCTCGGTCTGAACCTGCCTGCTGACGCGGAAATCATTCCCGCCAGCAGCACCTACACGGCGAACAATCCTTACGTCTTCGACAAGACGAACTCCGCCACCTACAACAAGTCGACCTCGATCACGATTTATGACTCGCTTGGCAACTCGACCATCGCGACCATCTATTATGTGAAGACGAGCAACGCGACCGAGGCCTCGCCCACCAACAAGTGGCAAACGCACGTGTTCGTGGGCGATCGCGAAGTTACGCCACAGTTGATCACCGCGAAGGATGATCAGAGCAAGACCTACTACACGAACAAGTTCGGTCAGATCACCACCGATCCCCAGGGTGTCGACCCGACCTTCAACGCAGCGGCCGCGCATCCCCTGTACAAGCAGGACGACCAGACGAACAAAACGGACTCAACCGCCGCATCTATCGTGGGTGGCATCATCAAGGCGACCGGCTTCGACTTTGGCGACACAGACGCCAACAAGGTCAACATCATCACCGACCCTGCCCTCTATGATACGACCCGCGAAAGCGGCAACCAGTCAGCGTCGGGCTCAAACCCGCCTTACTGGGGCGTGGACATGTTCTCGGTGATTGTCGACGGATCGGCGCCGCAGTCAGTCAGCATCAACGCAGGATCCTACACCGGCACCCAGCTGGCGGCTGAACTGACGCGCGCAGTGAATGCAAAGTTTGGTGGCGCCCATTACTTCAGCATCACCGACACCTACCGCAGGAGCGGCGGCACAGTCGTAAACGGCAACGACATACTGCAGATCAATCTTTCACGACTGAAGGAAGATGGGTCCACCAGCTCCATGACCAATCCAATTGAGATTGATCTTCTTGGCGCGGCCGGCGCAGATGGAACCCCGCCCGCCAACGGCGCTAACGCTGGTGAAACAAAGCTGCAACTGACGCGCGATCAACTCGTCGCAACCGCCCAGTCGAAGCTCAATGACGCTTTGAACAAGCGCCATCTTGAATTCGCCAAGCCCGCGAACTGGCCCTACAACCTCAGCACGCCGCCGATCAAGGTGGGTTATGATGTCTCGACACGCGCATTGACCTTTACTGTCACGCCTGGTCAGCTCGGCCCAGACGCTACCGAGCCTGCTAGCCGTTTCAACAGCATTCAGGTCTTCAATCCAACCGACGTGACGAACGATCTTGGCATTCCGCCCAAGACCAGAAGCCCCGACGTTCTCATCCGCACCAATACGCTGTGGACAGGTGTCGCCGCACTTCCTGGCGGAGACCCCATCGTCGATCCTCGCGAACAGCGCACTGGCATCAATGTCGTCTACAACAAGGACACCCACCAATTCCAGTTCTCGTCAGGCTCCACGGGCGAGGCTTCTTCGATCACGGTCGGCAGGGCTCAGCTTGCGACCCCAGCCGACGTGAAGCGTCAGGTGGACAGCTTTAATCTTGACGCCTTACCCTTCAGTGACGGTGGAAACGTGACCCTTGAGGTGAATGGGCGTCAACTCACCTATGAATACCCAGCAGGTTCGACCCCAGATACATTCTTCGCAGGCATCGAACAGGCGCTGCCCGTCACCTTTGGTGAACAAAAGCAAATCCTCACGGGCTCCACCACCTCGCCTGAAAAGCAAAGCTTGAAGCTTTTCGGTAAAATAATGGATGGAGATACATTCAAGCTGGAAATGCAGCCGTCTGGCGCTGACTCCGACACCGTCAAGCTGGACATTGGTCCATTGACGATTCCTAGCAACACTCCACCAATGTCCACAAAAGATCGGCAGGATGTGCTCAAGGCCGAGATCAATAAAAAGATTCTTAAATATAACGAAGACACAATTAAAGCTGCATTCTTGGCCGCAAAGACATCAAGTGATACAACGCCAGCAGCACTTGCGGCTAAGGCAGCTGCTACTGCCGCAGCAGAAGCGGCCGCCGCGGCAGTGAATGCTGAGGCAGCAGCAACAACGGCTGCTAGCGATTTGGCAACTGCGGATACAGACGCGGCAGATAAATTAGCAGCTTTAACTACTGCGAACTTGGGAACAGACACAGCGGCTATTACCGCTGCGCAGGCAGCATATGATACAGCGAAGCAAACTGCTGCCGATAAGTTGGCTGCGTCTGAGGCTGCTACTACGGCAGCCGCTACGGCAGACACCGCGGCAGCTACAGCAAGGGCAACCGCATTTGACCTGATCAAACCTTCCATTATCGATGCATCCGTCGACGTTTCCTCAAATGAATACATCTTTACGTATTTACACGATGGCGAGATCAGCAGTCTTGCCACCATCAAGCAGACTACACGTGGCTCTGATGGTGGTCTTGACCCCATCGACTATACTGAACCGACCATTGCGACTGGCAT